>JAHDBG010000031.1 GCA_020630515.1 Gammaproteobacteria bacterium | reverse complement strand
TTGAATGATTTATCAGTGAGTTAAGTATGGCACTAAGCAAAAAGCTTGATAATGACGAAAAGATTGCCATACAGAGTTATGTGGTTGACCTTATCAAACCCTGGTTGCTGTACTTAGGTATCGCCAATCTTGTTACATTAGTAGTTGCGTTTATTTATGTCTTTTTTGTTTTACCGGAAAAGGCAACAGAACAGGCTCTGGCAATTTATGCGCGGGAAATAGACGAATGGGTTGAACAGGTGGAAGTCGGGTTTTCCAGAAACAATGAAAAGCTGGGTTATTTTAAGCGTCAAATGGAAGAAATTGATGAATCCATACAGCAGATCAGAAAGAAAAAATCTGTATTAGAAACAGAAATACAGGCTGTCGAACAACATTTAGATTGGTTCAGGAAACAAACACACTATCAGGATATCCGGCATGACAATACCTGTCAGCCAGATCCTGCATCCGCTGCTTCAGGGTCCTCAAACTGATATGATATCTGACCTGACGCGTATCGTACTGGTTGAAACCAGCCATCCCGGTAATATCGGTGCAGCAGCTAGGGCGATGAAGACCATGGGATTCAGCCAACTGGTGCTGGTGCAGCCACAGTGTGACCCGCTCTCGCCGATAGCTATCGCCCGGGCTTCCGGGGCGCATAGTGTATTAAACAATGCAGCGGTTGTCCCCGACTTAATGCGTGCGATTGCCAATTGCACCTGCGTCATCGGCAGCAGTGCACGCCAACGCGAAGCACCCTGGCAGGCAATAGATCCGAAGGCTTGCGCAGCCCTGGCTCAGCAACAAACAGGCCCGGTGGCACTGGTATTCGGGCGCGAATCATCCGGCCTGACCCGGGACGAACTGGACCAATGCACCCATTGGGTGCATGTTCCGACTGACCCTGAATATGGCTCACTGAATGTAGCCATGGCAGTGCAGATTCTGACGTACGAGCTCCGTATGCTGGCCCTATCCGGCAGCACAACAGTTTCTGCGCCGGTTGATCCACTCGATCAGTTTGCAACCAGTGCCCAGAAGGCCGGTCTTTTCAGTCATTTGCAGACCACCTTATTGCAGATCGGCTTTGTGCGGCCCGGCTATGAACGTAGCACGATGCACCGGTTGCAGCATCTGCTGCAACGGGCCACCCCGGTACAGCGCGAAGTCCAGATACTGCGCGGTATCTTAAGTGCAGTACAACGCTGCCTGTCATCCGCACAATGATCAGAGTGATCACGCCATGCTAATGCTATATAACACCCTGACCCGGCAGAAAGAGGTCTTTACACCGATTCAGGCTGGCCAGGTCAGGCTATATGTATGTGGCATGACCGTGTATGACCTGTGCCATCTGGGCCATGCACGGGTGCTGGTCGTGTTTGACATGATCTATCGCTATCTGCAGGCAGCTGGCTACCAGGTTACTTACATCCGCAACATCACTGACATTGATGACAAAATCATCCGGCGAGCGCTGGAAAACAATGAGCCCTGGCAAACCCTGACAGCACGATATATCCAGGCGATGCGCGAAGATGCGGCAGCGCTTAATGTGTTGCCACCAGGTGCTGAACCACGTGCGACTGAGCATATTCCAGCAATCATCGCGATGATCCGGCGCCTGATTGACAAGGGCCATGCGTATCCGGCTGAGAATGGTGACGTGTATTATCAGGTCAGCAGCTTCGCGAACTATGGTCGGTTATCCGGCAAGACAACTGCCGATCTGCAGGCTGGTGCCCGCATTCAGCCGGGCGAACAAAAGCAGGATCCACTCGACTTTGCGTTGTGGAAAGGTGCCAAGCCAGACGAGCCGACCTGGGATTCCCCCTGGGGACCGGGCCGGCCCGGCTGGCATATTGAATGTTCTGCCATGTCTACCCAGGCCCTAGGCGATTCATTTGATATCCATGGTGGTGGTGCTGACCTGGCATTTCCGCACCATGAAAATGAAATTGCGCAATCCGAGGCAGCGACCGGACATCCATTTGTAAACTACTGGCTGCATAACGGGTTCGTGCGTATTAATGATGAAAAAATGTCCAAATCACTGGGCAATTTTTTCACAATACGTGATGTGATGCAGACTTACACAGCAGAAGAGATACGTTATTTCATACTCGCCAGCCATTACCGCAGCCCTCTACATTATGCCGATGCACAACTCACTCAGGCCCGCGCCAGCCTGACCCGCCTGTATACGGCATTACGTGATCTGCCAGAAGTCGCCCCGATCGGTGCTGAAGATCAGACAACCGCTTTTCATGCCGCAATGGCAGATGACTTCAACACGCCGGTGGCACTGGCCGTTCTGTTCAGCCTGGTGCGTGCTATCAACCGGGCACGTCAGAAAGATCTGGGACAGGCCGCCGGGCTGGCTGCGACACTGCGCACACTCGGTGGCATTCTAGGCTTGCTGCAACAGGCACCGGATGACTATTTGCGCAACGCGTTTTTCGTCGGGCCGGATGTGGCTGAGATAGAACACAAAATCGCGCAGCGCACTGCTGCGAAGGCAGCAAAGGATTGGGCAACTGCTGATCGGATACGGGCTCAACTCGCGGCAACCGGCATTGTGCTGGAAGACAACCAGACAGGCACGCGCTGGCGTCACCAATCAACGACATAACACCGCGCAAAACAACCTGCGCCCCTCAGTTTCTCTTCTGAAACTCTGCAGCCGGTCAGGCCGGAATGTTTCAGGGCGCCTCTATATATAGCTGCTCCCAATATTCATCCGGCATATCCGCACATAATTTGAGCGTGCCGATACTGCCACAGAATTCGGCATCATCCACACAAGTGGCGCGGCCACCACCATATGCTGCCAGACTCTTTTCAATTGCCTTGTCAATACCCTGTAGCCGGGAACCACCGCCAGCAATAATAATATTGTGGCGCAATGCTGCCTGAAAATCAGGGTCAAAACTGCCTACCAGAGTCTGAATCGCCCGACTGATCGGCAGCGCCAGCTGCAGACAGCTGTGTTGTAATACATCCGCCAGATCATATTCAGCAGGGATCCCCTGCCGGGTCAGCTGCACGATCACCGGCCCGGTCATATCACTGATATAGCCATGTCTTTCCTTAATCGTCCTGACAATTCCGGCAGATAACTGAACATCCGGATACTTCTGCAGAATCGCATCATGCAGAATCTGATCCAGATAATTGCCCGCTTCAGTCAGGGTGACCTGATCCTCTTCTTCGGCAAAGGCGCCATGCATCCGACACAGATCAGTCGTACCTGCACCAATATCGACAATCAGACATTCATCAAACCGATCCAGTGCATACGCAACCGCAAATGCCTCGCTGACAATCAGCAATTTATCGACTAATGGCTGTGTAATCTGCACAATAATCTTTTTACTGCGCAGACTGGCCTGGGCCGGCACACCAATCGCGGCATACACCTGATCGCCCGGCTGTCGTTCCGGCAGCACCTGTGCCAGCAGATGCTGTAATATCAGCCGAGTGGCCTCCACTGCAGCGTCATCTTCACACACCACACCCTCTGCCAACGGCCAGACCACATTCAGCGCAAGACGATTAGCCACTGCCTCCTCACCCAACAGATAATCGCGACCAAATCGCTTGCGCGCAATCACATCTTTACAATAACCAACACAAGTGGCGGTGGTGAAACGCCGACCGGTTGAGGTAGTGATGGTGGAACGACTGGTACCCAGATCAATACCTACCTGAAATGTTGCTGGCATAATATTCTCCGATATCAGGAAATCAGCTTCATATCTTGTTGTAACTTCAGGTTACTTTTCAGTAAACCCTGCAGAAACGCACTTTTTGTACCCTTCTCTGCCGGTATCTGCTGCATCGCCGACACCTCCCGAATCATCAACGGCTCTGCCTGCTGACGCAATGCTTCCAGATGTGCCCGAAGCGTTTTCTGATGCTGCTGCAGCTGACTGATCTGTTGCGCCTGCTGCTTATTCAGCGTATTCAGCCGTTTATACACAGACGCCAGCAGGATACCACTGGTTACCCACGAACCTGCGGTAGCAAGAAATAA
The DNA here is from genome assembly GCA_020630515.1 of Gammaproteobacteria bacterium. Classification (GTDB taxonomy): domain Bacteria; phylum Pseudomonadota; class Gammaproteobacteria; order Chromatiales; family Chromatiaceae; genus JAHDBG01. Next base: position 12,956 of record JAHDBG010000031.1, on the reverse strand, counting down.
ACCTTTTGCAATAATGACTGAAGACAGCATAATGATTCTCCCACAATATCCAGGCAGCCTGCATTGTACCGTATCAGCCCGGCATGACCATACCGCATCGCACACCGCAATACCCGAAACGCCGATTTAACTGGCTGCTGCAACATCTGCAGGATGCCGTCAGCACTCTGGGCAAGCTGTGTCGTACACCGCTCAGCAGCCTGCTGACCGTCACGGTGATCGGCATCGCTCTGGCACTGCCCGGCGGATTTTACCTGATCGTCAGCCCGATCCAACATCACAACCAACATTGGACCGATAACGCCTCAACTATTTCAGTGTATCTGGCGCAGCATCTGAACAACTCCGAAATCAATCAGATACACCGTCGTATCCGGCAGGAACCCGGTGTTGCAGAAACTCATCTGATCGACAAAACGCAGGCCATGGACGAATTCCGCACACATTCAGGCTTCGGTGCCGCTCTGGATCTGCTGGAGCACAACCCACTGCCTGCCGTGATTCTGGTACAACCGGCACTCAACCAGCAACACATTGATCAGACTGAGCGCCTCGCCACACGCCTGCGGGCCTGGCCCGGGGTTGATGCGGCACAGGTTGATCTGCAATGGCTGCATCGCTTCGCAGCAATCACCCATATCGCGACACGCGGGATTGCCTTACTCGCCGCATTGCTTGGCATTGCAGTACTGCTGATCATCGGCAACACGATCCGGCTGCATATCCAGAACCAACAGGATGAAATCGCGATCATGCAACTGGTCGGTGGTACCCAGGCCTTTATCCGCCGCCCCTACCTGTACGAAGGTCTCTGGTACGGCCTGTCCGGGGCACTGGTTGCCTACGGCCTGCTGTTCGCCGCCATTACTCTGCTGCAGAACCCGCTCCGGCAACTCGGCAGCCTGTATCAGACCAACCTCGCACTGCATCTGAACGATCCCACTCTGATCCTGCTGCTCGGTTGCGGCAGCCCGCTACTCGGGCTGCTGGGTGCCTGGCTGTCTGTACGCCAGCACCTTACCTCCACCTCCCACGAACGATAAAACCAACTGCTGACTAATGGGGCAGATGCAAAGCACTCTGTTCAACGTTATAATCGCTCGTTTATTGTCTGCCATCGTCAGCAGATCAGACTTTATTTCCCTGAAAATATCACAGATTGATGTCTCACCCGGTAGAACAGACTGCAATCGGCCAACAGGTCCAGACCGTGTTGGCCGATTATTTTGCGCAACTGGCAGGCGCAGCACCGACGCAGCTCTATCAGCAGGTGATGACGCAGGTAGAACAGACCTTACTGACCAGCACCCTGACCTATACCAGCGGACATCAGAGTCAAACGGCTGATATTCTGGGTATCAGCCGGACCACATTACGCAAAAAAATGCGCCAGTATCAATTGGCAGCAACAACATCCAAGGAGACTATCACGTGAAACTGAGTGGTGCCGAAATCGTTGTGCAGGCACTGCAGGACGAGGGTGTTGACTATCTCTGGGGCTATCCGGGCGGGGCGGTGCTGCATATCTACGATGCATTATTCCAGCAGGATAAGATCCGGCACATTCTGGTACGACATGAACAGGGGGCAACCCATGCCGCTGATGGCTATGCTCGCGCCACCGGCAAGCCTGGTGTGGTACTGGTCACTTCCGGTCCGGGTGCGACGAATGCCGTCACCGGCATCGCCACGGCACATATGGACTCTGTGCCGATGGTGGTGATCAGCGGACAGGTGCCCACACCGGTGATTGGCTCAGATGCGTTTCAGGAAGTGGATACCGTCGGCATCACCCGCCCCTGCGTCAAACACAACTTTCTGATCAAACGGGTGGAAGATATCGCCACGACCCTGAAAAAGGCGTTTTATATCGCCGCAACTGGTCGTCCCGGACCTGTGGTAGTCGATATTCCGAAAGACATTACTGACCCGAACATTAAAATCCCTTATATCTGTCCGGATACACCGCAGATGCGTTCATATAACCCGATGGTGAAGGGCCATGTCGGGCAGGCGCATAAGGCGGTTGAACTGATTCTGCAGGCGCAGCGGCCGATGATCTATACCGGCGGCGGCGTGATTCTGGGCGAGGCATCACAGACCTTACGCGAATTTGTCGCGCTGACCAGCTTCCCGATCACCAGCACCCTGATGGGACTGGGTGCCTATCCAGGTACCGACGCTCAGTTTCTCGGTATGCTCGGAATGCATGGCACCTACGAAGCGAACAAAGCAATGCATGCATCCGATCTGCTGATCGCGATCGGTGCCCGCTTTGACGACCGGGTCACCGGCCAGGTGGCCGAATTCTGCCCGCACGCCAGGATTATCCACATTGATGTGGATCCAGCCTCCATTGCCAAGACCGTACGGGTCGATATTCCGATCGTCGGGCAGGTACATCAGGTACTGAGTGACATCACCACCCTGCTCAGACCACAACGCGATCAGCTCAGCCAGACTACGCTGGATGCGTGGTGGCAAAAAATTGAGACCTGGCGTGCTGTGCAGTCACTGGCGTATCAGCCGAGCGATACCGTCATTAAGCCACAGGCTGCGGTGGAGATGCTGTATCAGGTCACCCGTGATCACGATTTTTACCTGACTTCAGATGTCGGGCAGCATCAGATGTTTGCAGCCCAGTTCTACCCGTTTGATCAGCCACGCCGCTGGATCAACTCGGGCGGGCTGGGCACCATGGGGTTTGGTCTGCCGGCTGCGATGGGAGTGCAACAGGCCTTTCCTGAAGCAACCGTCGCCTGTATCACCGGTGAGGCCAGCATCCAGATGTGCATTCAGGAACTGGCGACCTGTAAACAATACGATCTGCCGATCAAGATTGTGTTACTGAACAATGGCTATATGGGGATGGTACGACAATGGCAGGAATTTTTTTATGACAGCCGTTATTCGCACTCCTATGTTGATGCGTTGCCGGACTTCTGCAAACTGGCCGAAAGCTTCGGGCATGTCGGGCTGAGGATTACTGATCCGGCTGATCTGGAAGGCGCCTATCGCGAGGCATTTGCGCAAAAAGACCGACTGGTATTTCTGGATATTGTGGTAGACCCGACAGAAAATGTGTATCCGATGATCAAGGCCGGGCAAGGTCACCATGAGATGCACCTGTCACCAAATCTGACCACTGAACGGGAACTGGCCTGATGCGACATATTATCTCAGTCTGGCTGGAGAATGCGGCCGGTGCGCTGGCCCGTGTAGCCACCTTATTTGCCGCACGCGGCTATAACATTGAATCACTCACCGTCGCTCCGACCGAAGATCCGACTCTGTCACGAATTACCCTGGTAACACGCGGCAGCGACCATGTGATCGAACAGATCATCAAACAACTGAACAAACTGGTTGATGTCACGCGGGTGGTAGACCTGACTGAGGGTGTACATATTGAACGTGAGCTGATGATGGTCAAGGTGCGTGCCGAAGGTACGATGCGAGCCGAACTGAAACGACTGACTGATATCTTTCGTGGTCGGATCATTGATATCGGACATACCCACTATGTAATTGAGGTCACCGGTGACAGTGCGAAGCTGAATGCATTCATTGAGACACTGGATGACAATACGATACTTGAGACAGTTCGCTCCGGCGCACTGGGCGTCGCGCGCGGGCGTAAACCTGTCGCCTCTTCCTGAGGCACACCTCTGAATCCGTTTTTTCCGGGACAAAATAACTATGCCAGTCAATATCTATTATGATCAGGATTGCGACCTGAACCTGATCAGAAGCCGCAAAGTTGCGATCTTAGGCTATGGTTCACAGGGTCACGCCCATGCGAATAATCTGCACGACTCGGACGTATCCGTGTGTGTCGGCCTGCGCACCGGTTCCCGCTCTGTAGCAAAGGCCGAAGCCGCCGGACTCACAGTAAAAAGCGTCACTGCAGCTGTCGCAGACGCCGACCTGGTGATGGTACTGACCCCGGATGAATTTCAGGCACAACTATATCGTGACGAGATCGCGCCCAATCTGAAATCGGGGGCAACCCTCGCATTTGCCCATGGCTTTGCCATTCATTACAACCAGATCGTGCCGCGTACTGATCTGGATGTGATCATGATTGCCCCGAAGGCACCTGGTCACACAGTGCGTAATGAATATACGAAGGGTGGTGGCATCCCTGATCTGATCGCAATCGCACAGGATGCGAGCGGACAAGCAAAACAGACCGCGCTCTCTTATGCTGCGGCAATCGGTGGCGGACGCACCGGCATCATCGAAACCACCTTCAGAGATGAGACTGAAACCGACCTGTTCGGCGAACAGGCCGTATTATGCGGTGGCGCAGTGGAGCTGGTGAAGGCCGGATTCGAGACCTTGACTGAAGCCGGTTATGCCCCGGAGATGGCCTATTTCGAATGCCTGCACGAGCTGAAGCTGATCGTGGATCTGATGTATGAAGGCGGCATCGCCAACATGAACTATTCGATCTCGAACAATGCCGAATACGGCGAATATGTGACCGGGCCGACCGTGATCAATGCCGAATCACGCCAGGCCATGCGTGACGCATTACACCGTATCCGGACGGGTGAGTATGCAAAGCGGTTCATTCTGGAAGGTCAAACCAACTATCCTGAAATGACCGCACACCGACGCAACAACGCAGCGCATCCGATAGAACAGGTCGGTACGCAACTGCGCGCGATGATGCCCTGGATTCAGAAAATCGTCGATAAAGACAAAAACTGACCATGCCGCAGGCAAACCACCCCCGTAAACAGAAACGTGGTATCTATCTGTTACCAAACCTGTTCACCACCTCGGCCCTGTTTGCCGGATTTTATGCCGTACTGGCGGCAATTGAAGGCAACTTTGATCAGTCAGTGATCGCGATCTTTATTGCCTTTATCCTGGATGGTCTGGACGGACGAGTGGCGCGCCTGACGCAGACCCAGACAGCATTCGGTGCCGAGTACGACAGCCTGTCCGATCTGATTGCATTCGGCTTGGCACCCGCCCTGCTGGTGCATCAGTGGGCCCTGACCGGGCTGGGCAAGCTAGGCTGGTTTGTCGCATTTATCTATACTGCAACCACAGCATTACGTCTGGCGCGCTTTAACACAGTCCAGACCGGCGATAAAAAATATTTTACCGGGCTACCCAGTCCATCTGCCGCCGCGATCCTGGCAGCAACAGTCTGGATTATCGACAGTAGCGGTTATCCCGGCGCGGCACTGGACTGGCTGATTGCCATCCTGACCATTCTGATCGGCTTGCTGATGGTCAGCAATATCCGCTATTACAGCTTCAAAGAAGTCGATTTCAAAGGCAAAGTCCCATTTATCAGTGCCGTTGTGATCATGCTCGGCCTGGCTGTGCTCCTGTCCCGACCCGCACCCGTCCTGTTTACCCTGTTTCTGGTGTACGGCCTGTCCGGCCCGATCGCCGCCCTGTATCGCCTGCGTCGTCACCAGCAGCGTAAGGCCCGCCGCTGAACGCGACTCACACCCATTACTTATCCCCGACTATATGCAACGTTTTCTATTAATCGCTTTTTTTGCGCTGCTGATCTGGCTGATTCTGACCTTCGGCATTGAACATGCTCTGGTGGTCGGCACCTTGGTCAGTGCACTGATCTGGCTGCCTTACCGGATCCTGCGCGGCAAATCGGCCACACACCCGTATCTGGTAGCCAATGCCCGTTCATTTCTGCCGGTGTTTCTGATTGTGCTGCTGGTACGCAGCTTCGCCGTCGAACCGTTCCGGATTCCATCCGGTTCCATGATGCCCAACCTGCTGATCGGGGACTTTATCCTGGTCAATAAATTTATTTACGGACTGCGGTTGCCGGTTACGAAGACGAAACTGCTGGATATCAGTGAGCCGAAACGCGGTGATGTGATCGTATTCCGCTGGCCGCAGAACGAACGGCTGGACTATATCAAGCGAGTGATCGGGGTTCCCGGTGACACAGTGCGTTATGTGAACAAGACCGTGATCCTCAACGGTGAGCCAGTCGGGCTGACGCCAGTCGGGCGATATCAGGCCACCGGCAGTGGCCTGCACGCGCAGGGCTACCAGCACAGCCAAGAACAACTACCGAGTAACGTCACACATGATATCCTGATGAATCCACGCGCACCGGATATCAACCCAGGCTGCACCTTTATGGGCAGCCGGACAGTCACGGTACCTGCCGGGCACTATCTGGTGATGGGCGATAATCGTGACGACAGCAACGACGGGCGCTGCTGGGGATTTGTACCTGAACAGAATCTGGTCGGACAGGCGTTTCTGGTCTGGTTGAACTGGGACTGGGAGGCTCCCGGGTGGATCAACTGGCAGCGCATCGGTCACCGCATCCAGTAATGAGTGGCAATAACCCACTGCACCAACTGCAGGACAGACTAGGCTATCAGTTCCGCAATCTACATTATCTGCAACAGGCACTGACCCACCGCAGTGCTGATGCCACCCATAATGAACGGCTCGAATTTCTCGGCGACGCCGTCCTCGGATTTGTCATCGCAGACCACCTGTATCATCAGTTACATCAGATCCGCGAGGGACAACTGACCCGGATGCGCTCGCATCTGGTTCGGGGCGATACCCTGGCAGGTATCGCGCGCCACCTGGAGCTAGGTACTGTCCTCAGACTCGGTCAGGGTGAACATCGCAGTGGCGGTGCGGCACGCACCTCCATCTTATCGGATACAATCGAAGCGATTATCGCAGCGGTCTATTTAGACGGCGGCCTGACTGCAGCACGCGACCTGATCCACCGATTACTGGCCGATGCGTTACGCAATCCGGTAGCTGCATTGCAGGCGAAGGATCCGAAGACCACACTGCAGGAACACCTGCAGGCCCGTAGCCTGCCACCCCCCACCTACCAGATACAACAAATCCAGGGCAACCAGCACCAACAGACGTTCACAGTCTGTTGCCATATCGTGCACTATAACCTGAGTACCACCGGTCGCGACACCAACCGACGCAAGGCAGAACAAGCCGCTGCTGCTGCCGCGCTAAACCGGTTACAGCAAGCGTGACAACCACCACCTATCGCAGCGGCTATGTGGCCCTGACAGGCCGTCCGAATGTCGGGAAATCCACCCTGCTCAACCGTCTGACCGGGCAGAAGCTCGCCATTACCTCACACAAACCACAAACCACCCGACACCGAATCCTCGGCATCAGAAGTACAGACCAGGCACAAGTGGTCTATATCGACACACCCGGCATCCATCGCAGCCGGGGTAAGGCACTCAGCCACTACCTCAACCAGACCGCACAGACCACACTGCATGATGTCAATCTGATCGTATTGATATGCCAGGCACGCCAGTGGCGGGATGAAGATGAACTGGTACTGCACAGAATCCGCGCAAGCCAGCGGCCTTGTCTTGCTGTAGTAAATAAAATAGACCGGGTGCCTGACAAGACTGCCTTGTTACCCTTCCTGCAACAACTGGCCGATCGGCATACATTTGCAGCAATATTGCCAATCTCAGCACGCACCGGTACCCAGGTTGACACCTTAGCCGCAACTATAGAACAGCAGCTGCCGCATAGCGAGCCACTGTTTCCACCGGAACAGATCACAGATCGGCCCGAACGCTTTTTTGCTGCCGAACTGCTGCGCGAACAGATCACCCGTCGCTATCATCAGGAACTACCGTATGCCATCAGCGTCGAGATAGAACAATTCGTCGCCGAACCGGGTCGCTACCGCATTCATGCGATCATCTGGACAGAGCGCGAAAGCCAGCGCGCGATCCTGCTCGGCAAACAAGGCCTGGCACTGAAGGCAACTGCGAGTGCGGCCCGCCAGCAGATGTGTCAGTTTTTCGCAACTCGTGTCCATCTGCAGATCTGGATTAAGATCCGGCACAGTTGGTCCGATGACGAACACAGCCTTGCTCAGCTCGGTTATACCTCATGAAACAAACCCCTGTAACTTCCCTCGCAATTGGGGTGCATGACAGAATTATACTGATCTGATATGCTTCAGCGGCAACTCACATCACATACTAATACTTATTCCGACCCCTTTTTTGTAAGGAGGCACCTATGCTGAATCGTTATCTGGCAAATGCCTTTATCGCCCTGACAGTGCTTGCACCCTATCACCTGTATGCTGCGATATGTGATTTCACCGTACCCAATGAACTTGCTGGCGGTAACAACTGTTCCGAGGCACCAGACAACACTGAATTCGCCTTAACGTATGACACCTTCAGCCAGCAGGCCCGGTTACAGGCCGACATCGCTGTGGCTGCGCTGAAGTGTCAGATCACCAGCTCAGTTTCCATCGCATTCGGCAATCACCAGTGCGAATTTCGTATCCCAGAACTGAGTTACCAGGGCAATTACCACCAGTCAATTCACGGCGGCAGCAACGGTCAGGCGAACTATCCATACTATACCGAGGTGCGTAACCACCTTCGCAGCCTGTCTGCGTACGTCATCCGGCGACTGCGTGACGCCGACATTCTGGACAGCACGGTGGTGGTCGAAACGACGGACATGGGCAACGCCGATACCCATGGCGCCAGCGATGTGCCCTTCCTGCTGGCAGGTGGCGGCAGCGCCATCCGGCGTGGTGTCACCACCACGACCGGTGGCAGCTACAATCAGCTGGATGTGCTGCACCCAGCGGCTGCCGCCTGTGGCGTCACCCTCGGCTTCGGTCAGACAATACCCGGCGTGCTGACCACATAGCATGCTCAAAGAGAACAGTATACCCATAACTCCGGGCTATGGATTCCGCGACTTCGCACGGAATGACACGATACCATCCTGAAAGTAGACTCGGAGGTGATTGTGCCACCGAACTGAAGCGCATTATCCGGGTATGGCTCTCCGAAGGCGTCTGCAGCCTGGAGTACGACTACGGCAGAAACCCACATTGAACTATTACCTTTACATGCTTTAAGCGCGGCGAATTACCGAAGATGTTTACCGGAATATCAGGCACCCCTGATGATGGGTGCGGCCACTGATGCAGATTGCACTGGCGCAGATCAACCCCACTGTGGGTGCTATTGAAGCCAACTGTCAGTTGATGATGGACTGTGCTGAACGATTGCGAGCACAACAGGTTGACTTAGTGGTGTACCCGGAACTGGTACTCACCGGCTATCCACCGGAAGACCTGTTATTGCGACCAGCCTGCCAGCAGCGGGTGGATCATGCCATGCAACAACTGCTGACACAGGTGTCCGGTATCACGCTGGTATTCGGCTGCCCCGGTATGCGTGCCGGCCGGCGTTACAACCTGGCAATCGCGATCCGCGATGGGCAGGTACTGTCAGAATACCGTAAGCAGCAACTGCCGAACTATGGTGTATTTGATGAGCGGCGTTATTTTGCCGCCGGCGAGCAGGCAGGCACCTTCTGTCAGGCAGGCATCAGCTTCGCACTCGCCATCTGCGAAGATGTCTGGCACGACCCCTCCATGCAGGCGATTGCCGGGGCTGACTGGCTGCTCAGTCTGCACGCCTCGCCGTTTCATCAGGGCAAGGCCGCTGAACGTGAAGCCCGTCTGCAACAACTGGCACAACAATACCAATGGCATACCCTGTATGTGAACCAGGTTGGCGGACAGGACGAACTGGTGTTCGACGGGAGCTCGTTGGTCGTGGACAATACCGGTCAACTGATCACACGTGGTCCAGCCTTTGCCAGTACAGAGATGATTCTCACACTGGATGAGGCCGGCAATCCGCAACCCTGTGAGCCGCTGCCCCCCCTACCGGAACCACTCGCCGCGACCTATCAGGCACTGGTCTGCGGCACCCGCGATTATGTACGCAAAAATGGCTTTCAGCAGGTGATTCTGGGCCTGTCCGGTGGCATTGACTCTGCCCTGACCCTGGCGATTGCGGTGGATGCTCTGGGTGCCGACGCGGTACAGGCCATCTTATTGCCGTCCCGCTACACAGCCGACATCAGCAATCAGGATGCCGCCGCACAAGCCACAACCTCAGGCGTCACTTATCATAGTTTGCCGATTGAGGCCGCAGTGCAAGCCTTCCAGGCTATCCTGGATCCCCTGTTTGCCGGCCTGCCACCCGACACGACCGAAGAAAATATCCAGGCCCGCTGCCGGGGGCTGATCCTGATGGCCATCAGTAACAAGACCGGTGCACTGTTACTGACAACCGGCAATAAAAGCGAACTGGCGGTCGGTTATGCGACCCTGTACGGTGACATGAATGGTGGGTTTGCGCCGCTGAAAGATGTCTCCAAGCAGCTCGTGTATGCACTGGCCCGCTGGCGTAACCAGGCTGACCCCGTGATTCCGCAACGTGTGCTGGAACGCCCACCTTCTGCCGAGCTGCGCCCGGACCAGCGGGACAGCGACAGCCTGCCGGATTATGCGGTTCTGGATACGATCATCGAACGCTATGTCACACAGGCCGAAGCAGCGGAACAGATGATTGCAGATGGCCTTGATGCAGCAACAGTCCGGCATATCACTCGTCTGATAGACCGCAACGAATACAAACGACGCCAGGCTGCGCCTGGTATCAGGATCACCCGGCACGCCTTCGGACGGGAACGACGCTATCCAATCACCAGCGGATTTTAGATAGTGCCGGAACTACCTGAGGTCGAAACTACCCGGCGCGGCATCAGCCCGTGGCTAACCGGACGGACAATCACCGGTGTGACCGTGCGTCGCCAGGCCCTGCGCTGGCCCCTGCCCGACTTAGCAACTCTGTTGCCAGGCCGTACCGTGCAACAGATCAGCCGTCGTGCAAAATATCTTCTGCTGGCCTGTGACGCTGCCGGTACCCTGCTGATTCATCTGGGCATGTCCGGCAGTCTGCGTATCCTGCCCATCGACACACCCCCGCAAACCCACGACCACCTGGATATCCGGTTCGGCTCACACTGCCTGCGACTGCGCGATCCACGTCGGTTCGGTGCTGTACTCTGGACTGACACCCCGCCAGACCAGCATCCCCTGCTCCGCCACCTGGGCCCGGAACCACTCAGCCCGGCATTTCACACCAATTACCTGTATGCCAGCACCCGGCAACGCCGGACAGCAATTAAGACGGTCCTGATGGATGGTAAAGTGGTGGTCGGCGTCGGCAATATCTATGCGACTGAAGCCTTATACGCTGCCGGAATCCATCCGAACCGCGCCGCATACCGTATCGCCCGCGTCCGACTGGACCGGCTGGTTGCTGCAATCCGGCAGATACTCAGTGCAGCGATAGATCAGGGCGGCACCACCCTACGTGATTTTCAGCAGGAAGACGGCAAGCCGGGCTATTTCCGGCACCAGCTGCAGGTCTATGGGCGCACCGGCGAGCCCTGTTATCGCTGCCAGACCCGACTGCGGATGCAACGCATCGGTCAACGCAGCAGCGCCTACTGTCCCCACTGCCAACACTAAACCTATGTCCTGGACGCAACTCCTCACACCACAACGCCTCGGCACTGCCGACAAATCCGCAGACGACCCGCTGCGCACAGACTACCAGCGTGATTTTGACCGGATCATTTTCTGCTCAGCATTCCGCCGTCTGCAGGACAAAACGCAGGTCTTTCCCCTCTCCAAGATTGATTATGTACGCACCCGGCTGACCCACAGCCTGGAGGCCTCCAGCATTGGCCGGTCGCTCGGCACCCGGGTCGGTCAGACCCTGATTGAGCGTCACCCGCACGACCTGGCCAGCACCCGGGCCACTGATATCGGCAACATCTGCGCTGCAGCCTGTCTGGCCCATGATATCGGTAATCCGCCATTCGGCCATTCAGGCGAAGAAGCCATCCGCCACTGGGCCAGCACCTCGCCTTGTGCCCGGCCTTATCTGGACCAACTGAGCGAGCACGAACAGGCCGATTTTCTGGCGTTCGAGGGCAATGCACAAGGCCTGCGCATCATCACCCGACTACAGAATCCAGACAATGCCGGCGGCCTGCAACTCACCTGTGCTACCCTGGCCGCCTTCAGCAAATACCCTCGTATCGCCCATCTGACCGGCCCTGTATTATCAGGGGTCAGTGCAAAAAAACATGGCATCCATGTCGCTGATTCTGCCTTATTTGAACAGATCGCAGCAGCGACCAGTCTGATCCCGCATCCCGGCCATATGCAGGCCTGGTTCCGGCATCCGTTGGCGTTCCTGGTCGAAGCTGCCGACGACATTGCCTACCGCATCATTGATATAGAAGACGGCTATCGCCTGGGGCATCTCACCTATGATATCGCCGCAGACGCACTGAGTGCATTGCTGCCCGCGCAGGATCCGGCCAGAGATCGCCTGCAGCATATCTGCGAACGCAAAGACCGGATTGAGTTTTTACGGGCAAAGACGATTGGTGCGATGATTAAACAGGCTGCCAGCTGCTTTCTGGATCAGGCAACAGCTATCCGGCAGGGTCAGATGGATCAACCACTCTCAGATCAGTTCAATTGCCGGGCACAGCTGGACGAACTGTTACATCTGGCCCGGACACACATCTATTGCGCACCAGAAGTAGTTGAAATTCAGGCTGCCGGCTTCCGGGTCATCGGCGACCTGCTCAACTATTTTCTCCCGGTCATTGACGACGTGGCGCGGCGTGGTGTCAGGGCCAGTGCACACAGTCGGATGCTGATCAAGCTGATACCCACACAATTTATCCTGCCACCGGACCACCCGACTGCGACACCCTACATCCGGTTGCTGCACCTGACCGATTTCATCTCCGGTATGACCGATTCTTACGCTGTTGCACTGTACAAAAAGATTACCGGCATTTCCCTGCCCGACGGATAAGCACAGGTGGTCAGGATGACTTCTTCAGAGCTTAACATGCAACTATTCAGCGTAAAAACTCATTATTAATCAATGGATTGTGAGATTCTTTTTTCAAGCGCTCAATTGATAAATCAGGGATATATACGCTGAATAGTTACAAATATCTGAAAATAGCGGTAGTGGTTCACAACACCGTTAATGCCGTTCCAGTATCCGGGCCTGTAC
>JAHDBG010000103.1 GCA_020630515.1 Gammaproteobacteria bacterium | reverse complement strand
ATAAATCAATATATTTTTCATGCGTCTCAGGTGGTGTGGCAATAATGATAAATTTTGGTTTTTCGATATAGGCTTTCTTCAGATCATGTTGGTTTTCAATATCGATAGCATCAATCGAATACGTATTCTCAAGATCCTGGATGATTTTTGTTCCCCATTGTCCTTTACAACCAATCACGATTATTCTTTCAGGCATACTCAATCTCCGTTTGATATGCAGGTTTTTATAAGATTGTATTGTCCGGCAGATCGGACCATCGGCCTATGATACGTTTCCATCAGATCACGCTGCAACGCGGCGTCCGGCGCCTGCTTGATACCGCCGGCGTAACCCTCCAGCCACGCCGCAGGATTGCGCTGGTCGGGCGCAACGGCAGCGGCAAATCCAGCCTGTTTGCGCTGCTGCTGGGTCAGCTCAGCCCGGAAGCGGGTGAGCTGACCCTGCCCGCCGGCTGCCGCATCGCGCACATGGCGCAGGAAGTCGCGTACAGCGACCGCACCGCGCTGGACTTTGTGCTGGACGGACACGCTGCATTGCGCAAGGTACAGGCACGGATCAAGGCAGCAGAGGACGCTGACGAGCCAATGCAACTGGCCGAACTGTATGCCGAACTGGAAGCTCTGGGTGGCTACCAGGCCGAACATCAGGCCGCCGAACTCATGCACGGCCTTGGCTTTGCTGCAACGGATCAGCATCGGTTGGTGACTGAATTTTCCGGCGGCTGGCGCATCCGGCTGAATCTGGCTCAGGCACTGATGCGACCCTCCGACCTGTTATTGCTGGACGAACCGACCAACCATCTGGATCTGGATACGATCACCTGGCTGGAGCGTCGCCTGCAACAATATACCGGCACCCTGATCTGCATCTCACATGATCGCGACTTTATCGACCAGGTCGCTGACAATATATTGCACCTGACCGGTCAGCAACTGCACCTGTACAGTGGGCACTATACTGATTTTGAACGCCAGCGGGCGGCACAGCTCGCCAGCCAGCAAGCGCGTTATGCGCAACAACAGCAACAGATCAGCCAGATTCAGGGCTTTATCGACCGATTTCGCGCGAAGGCGAGCAAGGCAAAACAGGCGCAGAGCCGCCTGAAACAACTGGCGAATCTGGAACAGGTCGCGCAGGTGCAGGCCGACAGCCCGTTCCGCTTCCGGTTTCTGCCACCTGAACCCCTATCGCAACCGCTACTCAGTGCACAAGACCTGCAACTCGGCTATGCCGACCAGCCAGTACTGCGTCAGATACACCTGAGCCTGCTGCCGGGCGACCGGATCGGCCTGCTCGGCGTGAATGGTGCGGGCAAATCGACCCTGATCCAGGGCCTGACCGGCGCCCTGGCGCCACAAGCCGGGCAGGTAACGCGCGGTGAACATTGCCGCATCGGCTATTTTGCACAACACCAGCTAGAAGCACTGGACACAGGCGCGAGTGCGTTGGTGCATCTGCAACGCGCGAAGCCCTCTGCAACCGAAGCACAAATCCGCCAGTTTCTGGGCGGATTTGATATTCGCAGCGACCAGGCGCTGGTGCCGATTGCACCCTTCTCCGGCGGCGAAAAGGCGCGGCTGGCACTGGCCCTGATCGTGTGGCAACAGCCAAACCTGCTGCTGCTGGACGAACCAACCAACCATCTGGATCTGGAAATGCGCAGTGCCCTGACCCTGGCCCTGCAGGCATTTACCGGCGCGCTGGTCGTGGTCTCGCACGACCGCCACCTGTTGCGCCACAGTGTCGATACCTACTGGCTGGTCAGCACGGGCCGGGTGAGCGAATTTCATGGCACACTCGACGAATACGAACCTCATTCCGCCTCGCCAACCAGACCAACGGACTGCCAGCCTGGCACCGGCCGCAAAAAACAGCAGCGCCAGCAGGCGGCAGCTGCCCGTAAGGCACAAGCACGCATCCAGCACCAAATACAGCAGGTCGAGCGTGAGATGACACGGCTGGATACCGAGTTGCAGGCCGTTACTGCCAAATTAGCAGACCAAACCCTATACGCCGCTGACAACAAGACCCGGCTACCGGAGCTGACGCAACACCAGGCCCGACTGCAACGTGATCGTGATGCACTGGATGATGACTGGTTGCAGCTCCATGAACAACTCACGTCATAACATATTTCCCCTGATCAGCGCATGTGATGCAAACTGATGTGGGCTGGCATGCCAGGGCGCATAAAAATCAATGTTGTCAGCTTCGGCATTGCCTGTCAAACCAGCAGGTGTAGGCCCAAATAGCCGATATACAGTTCGCGCGTTTCAGCATCAGGGTAAAAATGCAGTCGAACACTCGGAGTCAGTTTGACATGATCAGAAAAACACACCTTTTTACCTGTAGGCAACCAGAACTCTCGTTGCGCTCGTTTTTTACTGTCGCGTAAAGTAGATGCTGACTCACCACTCACATTGCAGGACATATCATAACGTGCCAGTAATTCAGCCCGATAGACTATCTGCCGATCCGCCTGCCATGCTTCAGCAAAACGATTCAAAGCGTCTAATGCATGACGAGCCTTATTCCAGACATCTGTACGATAATCTCCCTGGCGCAACTGGCTACCAACCGATTTTGATAAAAACGTGAGATGCGGAAACAAATCCGCTCTACTCTTCCATAATTCCGGCCCGGATGTCACACATTGCAGCTTCAGTTTTGCTAAATCTGACGCATGCAACTCTAAACTTTCG
>JAHDBG010000102.1 GCA_020630515.1 Gammaproteobacteria bacterium | reverse complement strand
CCTGGTCGCAGAAGTGCTGCCGGAGCATGGGCAATCCTGGCAAAGTTTGCCATACTGCGGTGTCATTCTGGTGGGAATGACCACGAGGGTGGTTGTACCACCTTACTCACAGAGCGTTACCCGTCAGGGGCTTCTCCGAGGGCGTCTGCGGCCATGGATGGCCGCAGCCGAGCCCCCATGGACGGGTATTCTGGCGACCCTCGGAGAAGCCCCTGACGGCTAACGCCGAAACGAATTTTATGTGCCCCAGCTATTACGCCACATCAATTTGAATCACACCCACTTGTCCTGGTTCCGCCGATTATCTATTGTGCGAGCTCAATAGAGCGCTGGTAGGCTGAATGTATGGCGTCCCGGAAAATAGTCCTGATCTGCCTTTGCTCAAAGGTGCTTATCCCGGCTTCTGTGGTGCCGCCGGGCGAACAGACCTGAGCACGTAAATCAGCCGGTGATAAGGTGCTGGCGGCGGCCATCTGTGCAGCGCCCAGGAACGTCTGTGTCGTTAATAACCGCGCCGATGTTGCATCAAGCCCCAGGTGTAGCGCGGCCTGCTCCATGGCTTCCTGCATTAAAAAGATATACCCGGGGCCACTGCCGGATATGGCGGTAACGGCATCCAGCATTTCTTCACGCTCTACCCACAGGGTAACTCCGACGGATGATAAAAGCGAGTCCACCTGAGCCTGCAGGGCTGATGTTACGGTCGGGTTCGCATACAAGCCGCTTACGCCGGCCCGTAAGGTTACCGGTAAATTTGGCATGCTGCGCACAATCGGAATATTTTTCCCCAGCCAGTCGGTCAGTGTGCTGAGGCGGATGCCTGCAGCCAGAGAAATTACCAGAGGTTTGCGCCGCTGTATCACGTTACGCAATTCACCAGCAACGGTTGGCAATATCTGCGGCTTGACTGCCAGTATCACCATGTCCGCATGTTCAACTGCGATGGTGTTGTCTGGCGTGACTCGTACATCGTCTTGCTGACACAGTGGGTGCTGTGGCCCGACCCGGGGACTGGCCAGGGTGATGTTATGTGGTGCGATACCCTGGTGCAACAGGCCCTGTGCCAGGGCTGTTGCCATGTTGCCTGTGCCGATGAAGGTGATCTTTGAGTCTGCTGGCACCGTCATGCCGGTGGGTTCCCGGTAATCGCTGGATCTGTGCAGAATGATGTCAGGTCAAATAATGGGCAGACAGTATCGTCAATCTGTACCAGCCCGGTTGTATAAGGTTGCAGGCTTGTTGGTACAGGCGCGAGTACCGTTTGTTCTACGGTGTGAGCGTGGAAGCGGCCCACACAGCGTGATACCAGTACACCATAACGTTGTTGCCGGGATAGTTGGCACGTGAGTAGTGTGGTGGGTGTTTCCGGACATTGTGGCAGGTTGTCCGGGCTGGCTGCCAGATTCAGCACGGGTAAGAGTTCACCAGAGACCGGTGTTACACCGACCAGCCAGTCAGGTGTGCCGCAGATTGGTGTGATCGGGTGAGTGCAATGTTGCACCGACTGAATCTGGGATTGCGGGGAGGCCACGGGCTGTTGTCCCACATGATATAGCAGAACCTCTGTCGTCGTGGCGACACTCACCTGATCAGGCCGGTGCGCAGACGGGCAGTAGCCGTTGTTTCAGTTTTTGCATCGCCTGTTTTTCTATCTGCCGAATGCGTTCGGCAGATACACCATATTCTGCTGCCAGCTCATGCAAGGTTGCTTTGGGGCTTTGTAGCCAGCGGCGTTGCAGGATGCTCTGGCTGCGGTTATCCAGGGCCGCTAATGCCTGGCGCAGTTGTTTTTGTTCATACCGGTCGTGATCTTCGGCTTCTAACCGGCTGGCTGGCTCGTGTCGTGTGTCTGCCAGGTAGGCGGCAGGTGCCACGTTGGGTGCTTCGTCTTCTTCCTGCGCGGTATTATCAAATGCAATATCCTGATTTGATAAGCGTGCCTCCATTTCCAGCACGGTTTCTGGTTTTACCCCCAGGTCCTGGGCGACGCTTGCAACTTCTTCCTGTGAAAACCAACCCAGGCGTTTTTTAGTACTGCGCAGGTTAAAAAACAGTTTTCGTTGTGCCTTGGTGGTTGCGATTTTCACAATGCGCCAGTTACGCAGGATGTATTCGTGTATCTCAGCCTTAATCCAGTGTACGGCAAAGGATACGAGACGGACGCCAACATCCGGGTTAAAGCGTCGTACGGCCTTCATCAGGCCGATAGTGCCTTCCTGCACCAGATCGTTTTGTGGCAGACCATAGCCGCTGTAGCCGCGTGCAATCCGGACAACGAAGCGCAGATGGGCCAGAATCAGTTCCTGTGCTGCGGCTAAGTCCTGTTTGTCGCGGCACTGTACGGCTAGTTCGTATTCATGTTCTGCGCTCAGTACAGGTAGTTGAAATGCGGCATTGATATAAGCATCCATGCTGCCTGTGGGTAAACAGGCTGCTAGTGAGGTACTCATTATTTTATCTCTGTGAATTCAGGATGCTG
Organism: Gammaproteobacteria bacterium; assembly: GCA_020630515.1. Classification (GTDB taxonomy): domain Bacteria; phylum Pseudomonadota; class Gammaproteobacteria; order Chromatiales; family Chromatiaceae; genus JAHDBG01. The sequence continues at coordinate 233 of JAHDBG010000102.1, read as the reverse complement.
CTGCTGGCATGGTTGCTTTACAGTAGTGACCTGAAAATCAATGGTTTACGTAGGTAAGTCGTTGTCTTGTGTTATTAGCTATAAACACTTGACAGCCGGGTATTCTGGCATTTTTTGTTTTAAATTGCCAGCTGAAGTTACGCACTTTCCAAACTTCAGTGTCAGTGTTACCCGGCATGGCTCTCCGAGGTACGCCATAAACCCATCCGTGGGGGCTCGGCTGCGGCCGTCCA
>JAHDBG010000101.1 GCA_020630515.1 Gammaproteobacteria bacterium | reverse complement strand
CGCCGGACGTTACTGTATACCGAAATGGTGACTACCGGCGCGCTGCTGCATCGTGATCCGGCACGCTTTCTGGCATTTGATCCGCTGGAACATCCGTTGGCATTGCAGCTGGGAGGGAGTGACCCTGCAGAGCTGGCACGTTGTGCTGAACTGGCTGAAGCCTGGGGCTATGATGAAGTCAACCTGAATGTCGGTTGTCCGTCAGATCGGGTGCAGGCCGGTCGCTTTGGTGCCTGTCTGATGGCAGAACCGGCATTAGTGGCTGAGTGTGTCGCAGCGATGCGGGCGGCCACCCGTCTGCCGGTCACGGTCAAACACCGGATCGGCATCGACCAGCAGGACAGTGAGGCGGAACTGCATCAGTTTGTACAGACAGTTGCGACAGCAGGCTGCACAACCTTTATTGTGCATGCGCGGAAGGCCTGGTTACATGGCCTGAGCCCGAAACAGAACCGCGCAATACCGCCATTACGCTATGCCGTTGTGCACCGGCTCAAGCAGGCCTTTCCGCAACTGGAAATTATTATCAACGGGGGTATCGATACGCTGGATGCCGCTGCGGCACACCTGGATCAGGTGGATGGTGTCATGTCAGGGCGGGCTGTGTATCACAACCCCTGGCTTCTGACGGAAGTGGATACACGATTCTGGGGAGATCAGCCGACGGGACATTCGCGGCATCAGGTGGTACTGCAATTGCTACCCTTTATACAACAGCAGCAGGCGGCCGGTGTGCCACTGCACCGGATTACCCGGCATCTGCCGGGACTGTTTCAGGGTCAGCCGGGCGCCAGGGCCTGGCGGCGACACCTGACCGAACAATCCGGTCATCCGGCAGCCGGTATTAACGTGATCCGCCAGGCGTTACCTGCGACGGGTTGAACACGGTATCCTGTGAGCGCAGATAGGCGGCTATCATCTGATACGCAATCGGTGCCGCTACAGCACCGCCACTGCCACCGTTTTCGACGATCACAGCCACAGCAATCTGCGGATCCTCAATCGGTGCATACGCAATGAACAGGGCATGGTCGCGTTGCTGCCTGGTGATCCTGGTATCGTCGTATTCCTCGTCCTGCTTGATACTGAAGACCTGGGCCGTACCGGTCTTGCCAGCGATACGATAATCCGCAGCCTCGAGATTGCGTGCGGTGCCGCGTGGGTGCGTAACAACATGCTCCATAGCGGCCCGGATATAGGCCCAGTGTGCCGGATTGCGGATCGGCAGACGGCGGGTATCGGTCGGGATCCGGGTACGCTGTGTCTCGTCGCGGTCCTGCACAAATCTGACCAGACGCGGGCTGTGATACAGGCCATTATTTGCAATCGCAGCCGTAGCCGCAGCCAGCTGCAACGGCGTACTCAGAAAATAGCCCTGACCGATACCCATGATCACAGTCTCACCCGGATACCAGGGCAGGGCACGGTTGCGTTGTTTCCAGGCACGTGAAGGTAAAATACCGCGCGCTTCTCCCAGCAAATCAATCCCGGTGTGTTCACCAAAACCGAACAGGGCCAGAGAAGTACTGAGTGCATCCACACCCATCTCATACGCGAGCCGGTAAAAATAGACATCACATGACTGAGTGATCGCAGCGTCCAGATCGACCGGGCCGTGCCCGGTCTTTTTCCAGTCGCGGTATTTGTGTCTCTGATTCGGTAGTTGAAAATAACCGGGACACAGGACGGAATGCTGGTCATCGACATGCGCATGCTCTAATGCACCCAACCCCATGAAGGGCTTGATGGTCGAGCCGGGCGGGTACTGACCACGCAGGGCGCGATCATACAATGGCTGATCCGGGTTATTGCGCAACGCCTGGTAGTCGGCATGGCTGATCCCCTGCACAAACAGGTTCGGATCATAAGTCGGCTTACTGACCATCGCTAAGATGCCTCCGGTCTTCGGATCCAGGGCAACCGCAGCACCCTGATGTTCACCAAAGGCAGTCAGAGTCGCCTGTTGCAGATGGCTGTCGAGATACAGATGCAGATCCTGGCCTGGCACAGGTGCCTGTTGTTGTAAGACCCGAATGACACGACCCATTGCATTGGCTTCGACCCGACGGGTGCCAACGGAGCCATACAGAATATCTTCATAGGTCTTTTCCAGACCGATCTTACCGATGTGGGTGGTACCGGCATAATGGGACGGGTGTTCCATCCGATCCAGATCCTGCTGGCTGATCCGGCCCACATAACCGAGCAGGTGGGCGGTTGCTGCCGGATGAGGATAATGGCGCAACAGGCGGGCCTGGATATCCAGGCCCGGAAACTGATGCTTCACGACGGCAAAACGAGCTGCTTCATCCGGCGTCAGATTCATGCGCACCGGGATACGCTCAAACCGGCGACGACGTTGCTTCATCTGCTCAAATCGAGCCCGATCCTGAGCGCTGATGGTAATCAGCTGACTCAGCCTGTGCCAGGTCTCTTCTGCATCAACCACCTGTTCCGGAATCATTTCCAGACTGTAGGCAGGCTGATTCCGGGCCAGTAACACACCGTTCCGGTCATAGATCAGGCCACGGGTGGGTGGCAGTGGTTCTAAACGAACCCGGTTATCTTTGGATAAGGTAGTGAAGTGGTCATGATCAACAATCTGTAATTGCACCAATCGACCGGTTAGCAGCGCGAGTATGAGAGTAACGCCCACCGCTGCCACCAGCAGACGATGAGATAACAAACGTTGTTCCTGGTGATGATTCTGAATATGGCGCATCAGTGA
>JAHDBG010000100.1 GCA_020630515.1 Gammaproteobacteria bacterium | reverse complement strand
CAGCTGAAAAATATTCTGACCGCATTTGATGATTTTGCGGACAACGAGCTGCTCAGTGAGCGTGATTTTCTGGATTATCAGGGTTGCTATCTGGATTTGTACGCTGAGTTCCGCAGTGCTTCCGGGGTTGAAAAAGAATCAATAAATGAAGACCTGGTATTTGAGATTGAGCTGATCAGGCAGGTTGAAATCAACGTTGATTACATCCTGATGCTGGTCGAACGATACCTGAAGCAGCAGGGCACAGGTGAAGACCAGGCAATCCGGGCCACTATTGAACGTGCAGTCAATGCCAGTCCTAGTCTGCGTAATAAGCACGACCTCATTGAGCAATTTGTTGATTCTGTCTCTGTCAACACCCGGGTGGATGCAGCATGGGGTGATTTTATCACGGCCAGAAAGACAGCAGAGCTTGGGCAGATTATCCTGGATGAAGGACTCAATGCGGATGAGACGATGGTGTTTGTTGACAATGCGTTCCGGGATGGCGCGATTCCGGTGACTGGCACCGCTATCACCAGGGTGCTACCGCCCACTTCAAGGTTCAGTCAACACAATAACCATGCGGTGAAGAAGCAGACCGTGCTGGATAAACTGGGCACATTTTTCGAGCGCTTCTTCGGCCTGTTCTGAGAACCGGTGTCATCCTGAGAGTGGACACAGAGGGGGCATCTCACTGCAAGGCGTTATTCGGGTGTCTGAATCGCACTTCACACCTGAAAGCGTAGCTTGAGCTTCCTGGCGTCTCAGGTATAATACCCGGCTGTTTAAACGGGTCGTTAGCTCAGTTGGTAGAGCAGTTGACTTTTAATCAATTGGTCGGGCGTTCGAGTCGCCCACGACCCACCAGTCGGTATTGCCGGGCACGCATTTGCGGCCCGGTTTTTTTTTGCTCAAAAATATAGTCTGACCCCTTCTGGCGGGAATGATTCAGCCCTGTGCCTGGTAGTGTGCCATCAGAATCTCAGCGACCTCAGGACGTGAGAAGCTGGTCGGTAATGATTGTCCCTGGCTGAGCAGTTCGCGCACCCGGGTACCGGAGAGCAGGACGAAGTCCTGCAGCGTATGGTCGGTGACCTCACGCATCATGACCACCTGATTCAGCTTGGTGGAATAGGCCGTATGGTCTGCATTAAAGATCTGGATCTGCAGGGCATCGTCCGGCACTTCTTCGGCAAAGATGGTTTGCGCATCAAATGCACCATAATAGTCACCGACACCGGCATGGTCGCGTCCGATGATAAAGTGGGTGGCGCCCATATTTTGCCGGAAGTAGGCATGTAACACGGCCTCACGTGGTCCGGCGTACAACATATCAAAGCCATAACCGGCAATCATCACGCTGTTCGGTGCAAAATAATGTGTGACCATGGTGCGAATGGCCGCATCACGTACTGTTGCCGGAATGTCGCCCGGTTTGAGTCTGCCCAGCAGCATATGAATGATCAGGCCATCGCAGCCGAGCCGTTCCATGGCGATCCGGCATAACGCTTCATGCGCCCGATGCATCGGGTTGCGGGTCTGGAAGGCGACTACGGTCTGCCAGCCTGCTGCGGCAATGGCTGCGCGGATCTGGCTTGCAGTGCGGAAGGTGTCGGGAAAGTCTTCGGTAAAATAGGAAAAGTTCAGTACCTGCAGCTGGCCGGATAGTAGGAAGTCGCCCTGTTGGTTGAAGGTGGCAACCCCGGGGTGCTCCGGATTCTGCGTGCGATACACACACTGAGTAATGTGGGCTTTATCTGCTGCGCTCAGGGTTTCTATGGCATTCAGGGTCATGATGGCGAGTACCGGGTTGCCGGCACGATTCGGATCACGCAGTGCAATGCGCTGACCGGGCTGCAGTGCAGCACTGATCTGGTTCGTCAGGCACAGAACTGGTAGCGGAAAGAAGGCACCATTCGTCAGTCGCATGTGTTGTGCGCTGCTCAGCGCATCTGCCAGATTCATGAATCCGGGTAACGGGCTGAAATAGCCAGCACCCAGCATCACCGCATTCGCTGCAGCCTGGGAGCTGAGGGTCAGGTCGGGCAGATGTTCAGCTTCGGTCAGGTACGCCTCCCGTTCTGCGGGGTCGGCAACAAAGCAGGCCTGTAATCGGGCAGAACCAACCGGTGGTATCATAGAATCTTTCCTGTTTGCGGGTATAGGGTGTCTTCCACTGCAGCACATAAGATATGGCCGAGCAAAATGTGGCTTTCCTGGATGCGGGGCGTATCCTGACTCGGCACGCACAGGCACAGATCGCACAGGTCGTGCATCCTGCCGCCGGTTTGTCCGGTCAGGCCGAGACAATACAGGCCTTGACTGCGAGCCTGATGCAGCCCCTGAAGAATATTGGCAGAGTTACCGGACGTTGAAATGGCAATGAGTATATCGCCAGGTCGGGCCAGTGCTTCGATCTGGCGGGCAAAGATGCGATCATACGTATAATCGTTGCTGATCGCAGTGAGTACTGAAGTATCTGTGGTCAGCGCAATTGCAGCGAGACCAGGCCGGTCAATGTAAAACCGACTGACCAGTTCAGCCGCAATATGTTGTGCATCTGCTGCTGAGCCGCCATTACCTGCGACCAGTACTTTATGTCCTGCGCGATAACTGGCAATCATCTGATCACTGGCTTGTTTGAGCTGGTTCAGTATCCGGGTATCGTCCAGCAGGGCTTGTTTTACTGCGATACTGTCAGCGATCTGATCGGTAATTGTTTGTTTCTGCATAATGTTTTCAAAGGTTGAGCATGGCGCCATCCGGATTTTATTCTAGCGTAGTCGGAGAGGAGTCTCTACGACAATGATCATGGAGTTGCTTATCGCATGGTGGTTGAAAAAAAAACATGCTGAGAAAAACGAGCAACAGGATGGAAAGACGACCAAGGACGCAAAATCAGATCAGAAAAACATGAAAGAGGATTAGGTGCTTATATTATCAGGCTGAGGTATGTGGCTGCTGAGTGTTCAGGCGGGGACTGCGGGAGGAAGCGGGAATAGGTAGGCAGGTCAAGAGATGAATGGATTCCCGCACC
>JAHDBG010000030.1 GCA_020630515.1 Gammaproteobacteria bacterium | reverse complement strand
ATAATGTCGTACCATTTGACAATGTACCAGTGAGGGGGTCTTGGTATGATGCGTTATAAACATTGATTGCTGGCAAAATCCAGCATACGTTGTGTCGATTTTAATGCGTCGAGACGTATTGATTCATCAACAAAAATTTCATTTTTGCCAGTTTTTAAGACATGTAACAGTTTATCCAGATCATTCATTGCCATCCAGGGACAATGGGCGCAGCTTTTACACACCGCGCCTTCACCGTGTGAAGGTGCTTCTATAAACGTCTTACCCGGTGCCATTTGTTTCATTTTGTAAAAAATACCCTTGTCTGTCGCCACGATGAACTTTTCGTGGGGTAGAGTTTGTGCTGCTTTAATAATCTGCGTGGTGGAACCGACTGTATCGGCCATGGCAATCACCTCAGCAGGTGACTCAGGATGAACCAGTACGGCAGCGTCAGGGTGCTGTTGCATCAGATCTTTCAGGGAACGCGCCTTAAATTCGTCATGCACAATACACTCCCCTTGCCAGCGCACCATCTCAACACCTGTGATCTTTTCAATGTAGCGTCCCAGGTGGCGATCAGGTGCCCACAAGATCTTTTTACCCTGTTCACCCAGCCAGCGGACCAGATCAACGGCGATACTGGAAGTCACTACATAATCGGCTCTGGCCTTTACCGCAGTACCGGTATTGGAATAAACCACAATAGTATGATCAGGGTGCTGATCACAAAACGCATTAAAGTCATCAGCGGGACAGCTTAAATCCAGAGAACATTCCGCTTCCAGAGTTGGCATCAGTACACGCTTTTCAGGCGTCAGGATCTTTGCCGTCTCTCCCATAAAGCGAACGCCTGCGACAATAATGGTTTGTGCCGGATGCTCTTTGCCAAATCTCGCCATATCCAGTGAGTCGGAAACATAACCGCCTGTTTCATCAGCCAGCTTCTGCAGATCCGGGTTGACATAATAATGGGCAACGAGGACAGCATTTTGTTCTTTTAAGTGCTGTTTAATCTGTTGGATGATCTGTTGCTTTCTTTCTTCTGAATGCACGGGTAACTCAGCTTCAATCATGGCCGTAGCCGGTACATCATATTGAAGGGTATTCGGTTTTTTCAGCATGTTCAATCCGGATATGGTCGCAATGGCGTTTCCGCGTTCTGGTCATAATCAGTCTGATATCAGCCTGAATCGCACCGACTCAATACAAGTGTTTGATTGCACTATATTTTATCTATATAATCCTTGTTTTACAGACACTCGTTGATTCCGTTCAGGATGCCTGAGATGGATTATGATGTATTGATTATCGGAAGTGGTGCTGCCGGTCTGAGCCTGGCCCTGAATCTTGCAGCGCATCTGAAGATCGCTGTTTTAAGCAAGAACACGCTGACTGAAGGCAATACTTATTATGCCCAGGGGGGAATTTCAGCCGTTCTGGATCGTGCGGATACGTCTGAATCGCATATTCAGGACACCCTGAATGCCGGGGCTGGCTTGTGTGATGAAGATGCCGTGCGGTTCACCATCAATCAGGGTCGCAAGGCGATTGAATGGTTGCTTGAGAGCGGCGTTCCCTTCACTCGTTGCAGGAAAAAAGACCCGGCTTCAGAAATACAAGCGGAAAACGCGGTCACCGGTTTACACCTGACTCGTGAGGGTGGTCATAGTCATCGGCGTATCGCCCACGCCAGTGATGCCACCGGTGAAGCGATTGAGACCACTCTATTGGGGCAGGCTGAGGCCAGAGAAAATGTTGACCTGTTGGCACGCTATATTGCATTGGATCTGATTACCACGCGAACATTACGGCGCAACGGCAATAATCGCTGTATCGGTGCCTATGTGCTGAACCGTGATGACCATCAGATTGTGGTTATCAGGGCGCGCTTTGTCATTCTTGCGACTGGCGGCGCAAGCAAGGTGTACCTGTATACCAGTAATCCTGATGGTGCCAGTGGCGACGGTATTGCGATGGCCTGGCGCGTCGGCTGCCGTGTGGCGAATATGGAGTTTATGCAATTTCATCCTACCTGTCTGTACCATCCCCGTGCCAAGTCCCATCTGATCACTGAGGCGGTACGTGGCGAGGGGGGCAAACTTCTGTTGCCGGATGGCAGTCGCTTCATGCCACGTTTTGATTCACGTGCGGAACTGGCTCCGAGGGATATTGTGGCACGTGCGATTGACCATGAAATGAAACGTCTGGGTATTGCTTCCGTCTTTCTGGATATCAGCCATAAGCCCGCAGACTTTATTCTCAGTCATTTCCCCAATGTTCACCGCAGTTGCCTGCAGTTTGGCTATGATATGACAAAAGAGCCGATTCCAGTAGTCCCTGCGGCGCACTATACCTGCGGTGGTGTGATCACGGATTTACGTGGACGGACTGACGTGGATGGTTTGTACTGCATCGGAGAAGCCTCATTTACCGGCCTGCATGGTGCCAATCGTATGGCAAGCAATTCATTACTGGAATGCATCGTGTTTGGCAAGGCAGTCAGTGAAGATATCATGTCCAGATGTCAGGTGGAAGATATGCCCGATATTGCTATTCCGGCCTGGGATGAAAGTCGTGTTACCGATTCTGATGAGCAGGTTGTCATCACGCATAACTGGGATGAAATGCGCCGTTTTATGTGGGATTATGTCAGCATAGTACGTACCACGAAACGATTGCAACGGGCAAAACACCGTATTGATCTGTTACAGCAGGAAATCCATGAATATTATAAAAACTTCCGTATTACCAGTCATCTGATTGAATTGCGTAATCTGGCCGTGATTGCGGATCTGATTATTCGCAGCGCACTATTGCGGCGAGAAAGCAGAGGGTTGCATTACACCCTGGATTACCCCGAACCGGATCCTGCCATGGCGCAACGGCATACCATTCTTGATCCTTTACATAATAACGTTTGGTAACAGGGTGCCTGTGCAGTCACATTCTGTGGTTGCCATGCAGCGGTTGTTCACAGCGTTTGTGATTGACTTTGCAAAAGTCAATCATTTTCCTGTGGTTTTTATATGGCTGGCTTAGTCCGATATGTAAGCTGCTGTTTATAAATGATAAAATTTGCTTTGTCCAGATATTGATCAATATCGGAAAAGCCTGATAAATCGGTGTGATAGACAACTTATTCGTCGGGTTTTACACAGAGTTATCCACAGAATTTGTGGATAACTTCGGGAGCCTGCCGGCAGTGTGCCCAAAATGATCAGCAGATTGTAACGGCTATGGTACACTGGCCTTTAATATTGCTGTTGGCTGTGTTTGCAGGTGCCGGTATGGCAGATCGTTATGTGGATCATATTTTACGTGCCCGGGTCTATGATGTGGCACGTGAGTCTGCGCTGACTCTGGCATCCAGGCTCAGTCAGCGGCTCAATAACCGGATTCTGCTCAAACGCGAAGACGAACAAACGGTCTTTTCGTTCAAACTGCGAGGTGCGTACAACAAGATCTACGGTTTAGACGTTGCTGATAAGGCGCGGGGCGTGATTGCGGCTTCAGCCGGTAATCATGCCCAGGGGGTGGCACTGGCCGGGTATCGCCTGCAGGTGCCGACGACTATTGTGATGCCAGGCACCACACCTGGCATCAAGTTGGATAATGTACGCCGTCTCGGCGGTAAAGTGATCCTGCACGGCGATACATATGACCAGGCAGAGGAGTTTGCCCGGCAGCAGGTGACAGAGCGGCAGCTCAGTTTTATTCATCCGTTTGATGATCCGGCTGTGATCGCTGGACAAGGTACGATCGGCGCGGAGATTGTACGTCAGCATATGGATCCGATCGCAGCGATTTTTGTCCCGGTCGGTGGTGGTGGATTAATCGCTGGCATCGCGGCCTTTATCAAACAGATCCGGCCTGAGATTAAGATTATCGGAGTGGAGCCGGAAGATGCGCCAACCCTGCATCGGGCACTGGCTGCCGGTAAGCCCGTGAGTCTGGATCAGGTCGGATTATTTGCTGATGGGGTGGCGGTACAACAGATCGGTGCTGAAACCTTTCGGGTGGCAAAGGATTTGGTGGATGAGGTGGTGCTGGTCAGCACGGATCAGATTTGTGCTGCGATCAAGGCGATCTTTGAAGACACCCGTACAGTTGCCGAACCAGCTGGTGCCTTGGCGGTGGCTGGTATCAGTCGTTATCTGGTGCAGCATCCTCTGCAGGATCAGACGCTGGTCGCAATTCTGAGTGGGGCCAACATCAATTTCGAGCGGCTGCGTCATGTCGGTGAGCGGACTGAAGTGGGAGAGCAGCGGGAAGCCTTGTTGGCAGTTCAGATCCCGGAGCAGTCAGGTAGCTTTCTGCAATTCTGCCGGGCGTTGAATACGCACAATATCACCGAATTTAATTATCGTTACGCAGACCAGCGATGTGCGCAGGTATTCTGTGGGGTAGCCGTTACGCCGGGTAAAGATGATGTGGCCCGCTTAGTCACTAGGCTGCGGACGCAGGGTTATGTGGTCGTGGATATGACCGATAACGAAGTGGCCAGATCGCATATCCGCCATATGGTTGGCGGAGCAGCACCGCAGGCGATGGATGAGCGGATCTATCGGTTTACCTTTCCGGAACGTCCAGGTGCGCTGCTGGATTTTTTATCCGGTCTGAGTGACCACTGGAATATCAGTCTGTTTCATTATCGTAATCATGGTGCGGCGTATGGTCGCGTGTTAGTCGGTATTCAGTTGCCGGCGCAGGCGCGACAAGGCTTTGTAGCAGCCATGATGCGGGCCGGATATGATATTGCGGATGAAACTGATAACCCGGCTTATCGCTTGTTTGCACAGGGTGGGTTGTCAGAACATATAACTTAACTCCCTCGGAGCCATGCCCGGATAACGCCTTGCAGTGAGGTGGCATGACCGCTCCTGTGGTGACTCTCAGTCCGACTCCGGTCGATGATCTGTTGTTGCGACGACAGCTTCTTCTAGGTCGTAAACAAATTTGTTGAGGGCACCTCTGAAAACTACCGCGCTTGCAAATACTTTCGTTAAAAAATGCTCATGTACTCTCCCTTGTACATTGCGCTTTTTTGCCTTGTCTTTGCTTTACTCGTGACGTTTTCAGAAGTGCCCTCGAGACTTATATGGATGTTTGAATAATGCCGGAATGCAGGCCGCAGCTGGGTGTGAATATTGATCATATTGCGACAATACGTGAGGCGCGTGGTAACACCCGTTATCCTGAGCCGGTGCAGGCTGCGTTGCTGGCGGAGCAGGCCGGGGCGGATGCGATCACGCTCCATCTGCGCGAAGATCGGCGGCATATTCAGGAACGCGATGTGTATGCGCTCGCTTGTTGTCTGCAGACGCATATGAATCTGGAGATGGCGGCAACCGAGGAGATGCAGCAGATCGCGTGTGAGATACAGACGCAGACCTGTTGCCTGGTACCGGAAAAACGTGCGGAACTGACTACTGAAGGTGGACTGGATGTGATCAGTCAGGTTGATTTTCTGACAGATTATTGCGCCCGCCTGACAGAGGCTGATATCCGCGTGTCTTTATTCATTGATCCGGATGTGAAACAGATTGAGGCCGCGCAGCAGGTGGGTGTGCCGATGGTCGAGATTCACACCGGGCATTATGCTTCGTCCCGTCAGCCGTCTGTGCAGGCAGATGAATTGGCACGGATTGAGCAGGCGGTGCTCTACGGGCATAGCTTGGGGCTGCAGATGAATGTCGGGCATGGTCTGGATTATCATAATGTCCAGGCGATTGCGCGCATTCCGCACATTGTCGAATTTAATATCGGGCATGCGATTATTGCGCGTGCGTTATTCTGTGGTCTGTCGCAGGCGGTGGCAGATATGAAGCGGTTGATTCAGCGTTAGGGTAATGGGTTATCCGACGATAGATCAGTTTGTGGGCAGGACACCGCTGGTGCGCCTGCAACGCTTGCCGGACAATCCCCGTACAGTCGTTCTGGTCAAGCTGGAGGGAAATAATCCGGCGGGTTCGGTGAAGGATCGTGCTGCCCTGTCGATGATCCAGCATGCAGCAGAGCGTGGTGCTATCCAGCCGGGTGACACGCTGATTGAGGCCACCAGCGGCAATACCGGCATCGCACTGGCGATGGTCGCGGCGATTCAGGGCTATCGCATGATTCTGATCATGCCGGATAATCTGAGTGTGGAACGACGGGCGGCAATGCAGGCGTATGGTGCTGAACTGATTCTGGTATCGGAAGATGAGGGTATGGAGGGTGCCCGCGATCTGGCACTGGCGATGCAGGCACGTGGTGAAGGCAAGGTGCTGGATCAGTTTGCCAATCCGGATAATCCGGCAGCCCATTATGCCACCACAGGTCCGGAGATCTGGCAGGATACCCAGGGACGGGTGACACACTTTGTCAGTGCGATGGGCACCACCGGGACGATAGTGGGCGTCAGTCGGTATTTAAAGGCACAGAATCCGGCGGTGCAGATTATCGGTGTACAACCTGCAGAAGGTGCCTGTATTCCGGGGATCCGCAAATGGCCGGAGGCGTATCTGCCGGGTATTTATGATGATCAGCATATTGATCAGGAACTGCCGGTCAGCCAGGCACTGGCGGAACATACCACCCGCCAGCTGGCGACCCGGGAAGGCATTTTTGCCGGGACATCTTCCGGTGGCAGTGTTGCGATTGCCCTGCAGATCGCGCAGGCGGTGGATGATGCCGTGATTGTCGCCATCGTGTGCGATCGCGGCGACCGGTATCTTTCCACGCCCTTGTTTACACCGTAACTTATGGCGCAACCATTACAGGCAATTCGCGGGATGCACGATGTGTTACCCGCGCAGACGCCAGCCTGGCAGCGGCTGGAAGCAGCAGTACGCCAGTTGGTGCAGGCATATAGTTATGCTGAAATCCGTTTGCCGCTCGTCGAATCGACCACATTATTTGAGCGTTCCATCGGTGCGGCGACGGACATTGTCGAAAAAGAGATGTATACCTTTACGGATCGCAATGGTGATCGTCTCACCTTACGACCGGAAGGCACCGCCAGTTGTCTGCGTGCGGTATTGCAGCATGGATTAGCGCACAATCAGACACAACGATTGTGGTATCAGGGGCCGATGTTCCGGCATGAACGCCCGCAGCAGGGCCGCTATCGTCAGTTTCAGCAGATCGGAGTCGAGGCGTATGGCCTGCCCGGCCCGGCGATAGATGCAGAACTGATCCTGCTCAGCGCACACTTGTGGCGTCGGCTGGGGATTCGTGGGCTGACGTTGCAGTTAAATACTCTGGGGACACCGTCGGAACGAGCCCGGTATCGCGAACAACTGGTGGTATATCTGACACAGTACGCTGACCAGCTGGACGCCGATAGTCAGCGTCGTCTGCAGACCAATCCGTTGCGGATATTAGACAGCAAGAACCCGGCGCTGGCGGACCTGATTGCAGCGGCACCTGTACTGACGGATTATCTTGAAGAGGCCTCGCAGGCGCATTTTGCGCAGTTACAGGCGATGCTGGATGCAGCAGGCGTTGCTTATGTGCTGAACCCGCGTTTAGTTCGCGGCCTGGATTATTACACCCGTACGGTGTTTGAATGGACCACGGATGTGCTGGGTGCGCAGGGTACCGTGTGCGCGGGAGGTCGGTATGACGGGCTGGCGCGCCAGCTGGGCGGACGTGACATACCGGGCATCGGCTTTGCGATTGGCGTGGAACGCATCCTGGCAGTGCAGGCAGCACTGGTTGGTACGGTACAGTCGCCCGAACTGCATGTCTGTCTGCTGATGCTGGGGGCAGAAGCTGAAATTGCGGGCCTGGCACTCAGCGAGCGATTACGTGCCGCATTACCACAGATGCGACTGCAAACTCTGGTGGGTAGTGTGAAATCGCAGTTCAGGCAGGCAGATCGTAGCGGTGCGTCACTGGCCTGCATTCTGGGTTCCGACGAGCTGGCCGCCGGGACGGTCACAGTGAAATATCTGCGCGAAGAACGGGCGCAGGTGACAGTTGCACAGGACCAGCTGACTGATGTTATCCGGGATGCTGTGCCGGATTTATCTGAAAAAAATGGTTCTGGGGTAAGATGATGCGGATTGCAATTGCCGGTGTGGCTGGCAGGATGGGGCGGGCGCTGGTGCAGGCCGTCGTGGCCGGGGAGGGTGCCCGGCTGACGGCAGCGACGGTGCGTCCGGGCTCTGATTTTGTCGGTGTGGATGCTGGTGAGCTGGCGGGTGTGGGGCGTCTGGGTGTGTCTGTCAGTGCGGATCTGGCTCGCATCACAGACCAGTTTGATGTTCTGATTGATTTTACCGCACCGGCGACAACGCTGGAACAGGTTGCTGTGTGCAGACAATACACGAAGCCTGTTGTGATCGGTACGACCGGGTTCGATACCGGTCAGACTGAGGTCATTGCCGCAGCAGCGGCAGATATTCCTGTCGTGTTATCGCCGAATATGAGTATCGGGGTCAACCTGTGTTTTAAGTTGTTGGACACAACTGCCCGGGTATTGGGTGAAACCGTGGATGTGGAGATATTTGAGGCCCACCACCGGCATAAAAAGGATGCACCTTCCGGTACGGCGTTACGGATGGGAGAAGTTATCGCGGATGCGACCGGGCGGAAACTGGCAGAGGTGGCTGTGTTTGGTCGGGAGGGACAGACTGGCGCACGTGAGCGGCAGACAATCGGGTTTGCTACAGTGCGTGCAGGTGACGTAGTAGGTGAGCACAGTGTCTGGTTTGCCGGCCCTGGCGAGCGGATTGAAATCAGCCACAAGGCCTCAGGCCGGATGGCGTTTGCACAGGGTGCAGTCAGGGCGGCGGTCTGGTTAGCGGATCAACCTGCCGGGTTATTTGATATGCAGGATGTTCTGGGGCTACGTTAAGATGCAGAGTGCAGGAACCATGAAGCTGCCGTCTAATCGGCCTTATCTGGTGCGCGCGATTTATGAATGGCTGACTGATAATGCGCAGACCCCCCACCTGATTGTGGATGCGGAGTATGAGGACGTTCATGTCCCGCAGTATCTGGTGGACAATGGCCAGATCGTGCTGAATATCGGCCCGACGGCCGTGCGCGATTTAGATCTGGCGAATGATGCCATTTCATTCAGCGCACGGTTCAGCGGTCGCCCGGTGTTAATTTATGTGCCGATCGGAGCGGTGCTGGGAGTAGTCTCGCGTGAAAGTGGCAATGGCATGTTCTTCCAACCAGCGGAACCGGAAGATGATGCGCCACCACCACAGAAGAAAACACCGGGCCGGAAACCTGCTGAAAAGACCGGACGACGGGCGACCCTGAAGGTCGTGAAATAGGTCTTTGCGCGATGCGTCATTCCGCGCGAAGTCGCGGAATCTGTTTTTTAATGGTATTTTTCGCTGCTGATATGCCCTGGCTCCCGCCGCAGATGTTTTTTCAGGCCGCGTTGCTTCAGCGCAGTGGTCATATCCCGGATCATCGCAGTATTACCGCATAACATAAAGTGGCTGTCGGTGCCGATGGTGGTAGCAGCCCGGGCTTCCAGCTGGCCGTCTGCGAGCGCCTGCGTGACACGTCCGGCATAGGCTGAGTCCGGTGCCTGTTGTGTGACGCACGGAATAAAATGCAGATTAGAATGATTCTGGCATAACTGGTCAATCATTGCAGAATAGGCGAGCTGAGGCGCTTCGCGTACACCATACGCGAGGATAACCTGATCAAAGCGCTGCCAGGTTTCGGCGGTATGCAGAATAGATAAAAAGGGGCCGACGCCGGTACCGGTCGCAATCAGCCACAGATCGCGTGCGGTATCCGGAATCTCCTGCAGTGTGAGCAGGCCATTGCAGCGATCACTGACCCACAGAGTGTCACCGATCTGCAGGGTTGATAATGGCCTGCTTAGCGGCCCGGAGGGTACGAGATTAAAAAAGATTTCAAAACCGTCAGCAGCGGGCGAGTTGACACAGGAATAGGGACGGGCGATTCGTTCACCGTCAATGTCCAGCGCCACGCGGATGAATTGCCCGGCGATAAAGTCCGGACGTGCGCAGGCAATCCGCAGAGAAAAATGGGTATCAGTCCATACCGTTCGTTCAACAATGTGACCTTCCAGCCAGGTTGCCATAAATTGGTCCTTATATCATGAGATTATGTGATCAACATATCCTTGAGGCCCTGGAGACAGGACGGATACGTATTATGCCACGTCCGGTGGATGAAGCGATCAGTGGTGTCAGTGTGGATCTGCGTCTGGGCAACCGGTTCCGGGTGTTTAGTTCGCATCGTACTCCGTATATTGATCTGTCCGGTACACGTGAAACGATTGAGGCTGCAGTCAGCCAGGTGATGCGCAATGAAATTGTGCTGGATGCTGATGATAAATTTGTCCTGCATCCCGGCGAACTGGCGCTCGGAATCACACACGAAGTGGTGACGTTACCGGATGATCTGGTGGGTTGGCTGGACGGACGTTCCAGCCTGGCGCGCCTTGGCCTGATGGTGCATGTGACAGCGCACCGGATAGATCCCGGCTGGCAGGGCAACATTGTGCTGGAGTTTTATAATTCAGGCAAAATGCCGCTCGCACTTCGCCCTGGTATGGTGATTGGTGCAATCAGTTTTGAGACCCTGAGCGGGTCGGCGCTGAAACCGTACGATAAACGTAAAGACGCAAAATATCGTGATCAGTCCGGCCCGGTAGCGAGTCGGATCAGTCAGGATGATCAGCGGTGCGCCTGAGGCTTAGCCATGGCTCAGCGTATGCGCCAGCTTTTTCAGGGCGGTATTTAGTGTCGGATCTTCGATATATTGAGCGCTGTCGTTAATCAGCTGCGCTGAGCTGTGGACGTGAAGATGTTGCACACAGGAGGTTGCGGGTCGGATCAGGTCGGATGGGTTCAGGACCGGGCGGCTGCACACCTTAATGGTCGCAATGCTGGGGTGTGTGGTGCGCAGGTGGTGTAGCAGTCCGGGGGTCTGGTAACGTAGCTGATCAGCCCAGACCGGGCTGTCTGCTGCCAGAATCAGCCGTGTCTGCTGTAATGCAACGCTGTGACAATGGGAAGACAAGGGCATCGGCAACCAGTGCTGAATCTGGTGCAACAAATCCTGTTGCTGCAGGATAACAGAACGCAGCTGACGTAAAGACGGGTGATGGGTAAGATAGTGTTGCAGGGAAGCTGACACGAGAGGGTAGGTGAGGCGGAGCCGACCTGATCAGATAGGTGGCTATCCTGATAAGGCCTTGATCTGGGCATTCAGGCGACGCTTATGTCTGGCAGCCTTATTTTTGTGGATCAGTCCCTGATTTGCCAGCCGATCCAGAATCGGCATCGCCGTCTGATACGCCTGCTGCGCAACGGATTGATCGTTGTTATCAATCGCGTGTACCACCTTTTTCAGATAGCTCCGCATCATGCTGCGGCGACTGGCGTTATGCTGGCGTGCTTTTTCGGCTTGACGCGCACGTTTTCGGGCTTGTGCAGAATTTGCCACAGGGGCTCCTTAATGAAAGAGATATCTTTACGACATCGGGGACGATGATAAAGACCGCAGGATTATGCAAATAATGCTGTTTACTGTCAATCAGTTCCGGGCAAAAAAAAGCCGCCCGAAGGCGGCTATAAAAAAACCTGGTAGCGGGGGCAGGATTTGAACCTGCGACCTTCGGGTTATGAGCCCGACGAGCTGCCAGACTGCTCCACCCCGCATCTGACGGCGAGTACTATAGAAGTCTTTCTGTGTTATGTCAACGAATATTTCAGGTGTTCCATCCTGAAACTGGCAGGCTTTAAGAAAGTGCTACCGATCCTTGCGCCAGAACCAACAGACCTCGTTTACAATAGCCGGCCTTGTTAACCCTTCGGAACATCGTAACGCATGACCTGGTTGATCAGAGTAGGCACTGTCCTGCTCATTGGCGTATTCATAATATTGTTGTCGGGTGCTGCTGCCATTGGCGTAGCCTATTACAGAATGGCACCGGATCTGCCGGATACCGGTGCCCTGAGTGATGTTCAGCTGCAGGTTCCGCTGAAGGTATATAGTCAGGCAGGTGAACTGATTGCCGAATTTGGTGAGAAAAGGCGTTTGTTGCTGGATTATGCGCAAATTCCGCAGCCGGTGATCAATGCGTTTGTTGCTGCAGAAGATGCCGCTTTTTTCAGTCATCCGGGGATTGATCCCGTTAGTTTGTTGCGTGCTGCCTTCCGGTTGGTCGTCACCGGACAACGCCAGCAGGGCGGTAGTACCATCACCATGCAGGTGGCACGTAACTTTTATCTGAGCCGTGACAAGACCTACCTGCGTAAACTGTACGAGATCTTTCTGGCCTGGCGGATAGAACGTCAGTTCACCAAACAGGACATCCTGGCACTGTATCTTAACAAGATCTACCTCGGACAACGTGCCTATGGCGTTGGTGCAGCAGCCTATGCCTATTACGGCAGGCCGCTGGAACAGCTGAATCTGGCCCAGATCGCGATGCTGGCCGGATTGCCGAAGGCACCATCACGCTATAATCCGTTGGTCAATCCGGAACGCGCACTGATCCGGCGTAATTATGTCCTGAGACAAATGTTGTCACTGGATATGATCAGCCGGGGAGCCTATGATCAAGCACTGGCCGCACCGGTCAGTGCCCGGCCTTATCGGTCACCCGTGCAGGTGGAAGCTCCGTATGTTGCCGAAATGGTGCGGGCGGAGCTGTTCGAACAGTATGGTGAGGCGGTGTATACCGGCGGCTACGAAGTGTATACCACCCTCCAGGCTCGTGATCAGACTGCGGCTAATCAGGCACTACGTAATACTCTGGATGCCTACAGCCAGCGACATGGCTATCGTGGCGCAGAAGCGCATTATGATATCAGTGCGGAAACGACAGATCCGGATGCATTGCTGATGCAACATCCGACTGTTGCTGCCCTGCGCCCGGGCATTGTGACCGCTGTTGGCAAAAAGACGGCTGAAGTCTATCTGGGTCAGGCAGAAACGATTACGCTGACTTGGGCAGGCATGCGCTGGGCAAAAAAATATATCAGTCCGGATCAGGTCGGCGTCGGACCGAAACGAGCCGATACCATTCTGAAGCCAGGTGATCTGATTCGTGTCCGGCAGGTGACGGCTACGTCGGGTCAGACCACCTGGCAATTGGCCCAGGTACCGAAATTGCTGGGTGCACTGGTCTCAGTCCGGCCAGCCGATGGCGCCATTTTGGCGTTGACCGGCGGGTATGATTATTACACGCAGAAATTTAACAGTGTGACCCAGGCCTGGCGGCAACCTGGGTCCGGTCTGAAGGCGTTTGTGTATTCCGCTGCACTGGAGCACGGCTATACCCCGGCCAGTATCCTCCATGATGCGCCTGTCGTCTCCAGAGACCGGGGATTGGAAGACCTCTGGCGGCCAGAAAACTATTCTGGTCGGTTGTATGGCCCGACTCGTTTGCGTGCAGCACTGACCCATTCGCGTAACCTGGTTTCAATCCGGCTGTTGCGCGATATTGGTGTTCCGGAAATGGTACGCCATATCAGACGATTTGGTTTCAGTAAAGATAAGCTGGCTGATAATCTGTCACTCGCACTTGGCAATGCCAGCGTCACGCCATTGCAGATGGCAGCTGGTTATGCAGTCCTGGCGAATGGCGGTTATCGTGTCACCCCGTATATCATCAACCGCATTCACCAGAATGGTCAGCTGATCTATCAGGCAACACCAGCCACCAATTGCACGGTTTGTGACCACCCGGCACCCCGTGTGATCAGTGCGCAGAATCAGTATCTGATGTACTCTATGATGCGGGATGTGATCCGGTTTGGTACCGCCAAGGCTGCGCGCAAACTCAAACGCCACGACTTAGCTGGTAAAACCGGCACTACTAACGACCAGCGGGATGCCTGGTTCAGTGGATTTAACCAAGCGGTGTCAGCCAGTGTCTGGGTCGGCTTTGATAATAACCAGAAACTTGGCCAGGGCGAAGTCGGTGGGCGGGTTGCGCTCCCGGCCTGGATGGACTATATGGTGATTGCCTTGCAGGATGTCGAAGACCGGGTTCCTGAGATGCCGCCTGGCATCGTGCGTACCCGGATAGATCCGGCCACCGGGCTGCGTGTTCCGCCGGATACCCCGAATGCAATCACCGAGGTCTTCCGCCAACGCAATCTACCCCGCCTTACGCCTGCGGTCAACAATCTTGCCTCAGAAGCTGAACTATACTGAACTGACCAGCGATCAACTGTCGGAAGAGATTGATTCTCCGGATCAGGAGGTGGCCTGTATTGGCGTCACCCGTGAATTAATAATGCATACCCCCGCCACCTTGTACATTGTTGCGACACCGATCGGCAATCTGAACGATATCAGTGCACGTGCGTTAACAACCTTGCGTCAGGTTGATCTGATCGCCGCCGAAGATACACGGCATACCGGGCGTTTACTGCAGCAGGCGGGTATACGCCGACCCCTCATCGCGCTGCATGAACACAACGAACGGCACCGGGTGCAGTCGCTGATTGAACGGTTGCGTGCCGGTACTGATATTGCCCTGGTCTCTGATGCCGGGACACCGCTGATCAGCGATCCGGGTTACCCGCTGGTACGTGCCTGCCATGCTGCAGCGATTCCGGTGGTACCGATCCCGGGGCCATGTGCTCTGGTTACCGCCCTCTCAGTCAGCGGTCTGCCGACTGATGCGTTTTATTTTGCTGGTTTTCCCCCGCACAAACAGAGTGCTCGTCGTACCTGGCTGGACACACTGTGCCAGCAGACGGCCACTTTGATCCTGTATGAATCCAATCACCGGATCAGCGCTACTCTGACAGATATGCAGGCTGTGTTTGGCTCGGAGCGCCGGGCGATGTGTGCACGTGAACTGACCAAGACATTTGAAACATTGTTGCATGGTACCCTGCAGGAGATACAGGCCGGGCTGGGTCCACAACCAAAAGGTGAGATCGTGTTGGTGGTTGCCGGGGCGACTGCTGATCCGGAGACTGCTGAACTGGTACGCTACCTGGATATCCTGCTGGCGGAACTGCCCCGGAAGCAGGCGGTTG
This sequence comes from Gammaproteobacteria bacterium, assembly GCA_020630515.1. Classification (GTDB taxonomy): domain Bacteria; phylum Pseudomonadota; class Gammaproteobacteria; order Chromatiales; family Chromatiaceae; genus JAHDBG01. The sequence continues at coordinate 4,171 of JAHDBG010000030.1, read as the reverse complement.
CCCTGACCGCAAGGCTACTGCAACTGCCGAAAAACCAGGTCTATCAACAGGCACTGGGCAGCAGGTCTTTTTGATACAATGGATGATTGGTTTTGCAGAAATCATCAGGCATGATGCATCAGATTACGAGCTATTCGCTTCCTTTTTTCCCGAACTGACGGAGAGTATCCATGAGTAACCTGATTGGCGCACCTGCGCCGGACTTCACCACAGCAGCGGTACTGGGCGATGGTACCATCGTTGAAGACTTCTCTTTATCTGCCACACTTCAGGGCAAATACGGTGTGGTGTTTTTTTATCCACTCGATTTCACCTTCGTTTGCCCGTCCGAGCTGATCGCAGTAGACCACCGGGTAGCTGCCTTCAGGAAGCTGAATACCGAAGTGATCGGTGTTTCCATTGATTCACAATTTACCCATAATGCTTGGCGCAATACGCCAGTGCAGGAGGGTGGTATCGGGCCGGTGCAATATACCCTGGCAGCGGACATTAAACACGAGATCATGCAGGCCTATGGTGTTGCCAGTCCGGCGGGTGTCGCGTTGCGTGGTGTATTCATTATTGATCGGAACCGGGTGGTACGCTCCCAGATCGTCAACGATCTGCCTCTGGGGCGTAATTTTGACGAAGTGATCCGCCTGATTGAGGCGTTGCAGTTCCATGAGCAACATGGTGAGGTCTGCCCGGCTGGCTGGCAGAAGGGTGATGCAGGCATGTCTGCCTCGCCTGATGGGGTGGCGGATTATCTGGCAAAAAACTCAGATAAACTGTAAGGGCACTGCTGAAAACCACTGCGCTTGTGACGTTTTCAGCTACCCTTCAGGGCATACCAGGTAGCGCTAAGCTGACACCATTGGGTGCTGGCTTGGCTGTGCCCGGTATGCATTAACCGGCAGTCGCAAGTTCTTTGAGCTGGTACAGCGTGTCCAGAGCCTCTCGTGGGGTCAGTGTATCAATATCAAGCACTTGCAACTGTTGCAACACAGGGGAGGGCGCGGTAGTCGCCACCGGTGCAGGCCTGAACAAATCAGGCTGGTTGGTGTCAGCTGCTTGGTGTTCCAGTGCCTGCAGGCGCTGCTGCGCCTGCCGGATCACATGGCCCGGCACACCTGCCAGCGCAGCCACCTGCAGGCCATAGCTCTGGTTGGCGGGGCCTAGTCTGACTGCGTGCAGAAAGACGATGCCTGCGCCATGCTCAACTGCGTCCAGATGGACATTAAGGATGCCTGATTGTTCTTCCGGCAGACTGGTCAGCTCAAAATAGTGGGTGGCAAATAAGGTCAGGGCGCGGATACGCCCGGCCAGTTCTAGCGCACAGGCCCAGGCCAGCGACAGGCCATCAAAGGTACTGGTGCCGCGACCGACTTCATCCATCAGCACCAGCGATTCGGTGGTCGCATTGTGCAGGATATTCGCTGTTTCTTCCATCTCCACCATGAAGGTGGAACGGCCACCAGCCAGGTCGTCTGAGGCCCCGATGCGTGAGAAGATGCGGTCAATCCGCCCGATCACCGCACGTTGTGCCGGGACATAGCTGCCGATATACGCCATGATCGTGATCAGTGCGATCTGGCGCATATAAGTCGATTTGCCGCCCATGTTCGGGCCAGTGATGATCAGCATCCGTTGTTCCGGATTCAGCTGGACATCGTTCGCGACAAATGGCGTATCGCTCAGGCCCTCGATCACCGGATGCCGTCCCTGCTCAATCTCCAGGCCTGGTTCTGTGCGCAATTCGGGACAGGTCAGCTTCAGACTGTGCGCCCGCTCGGCCAGATTGCAGATCACATCTAAGGTCGCAATGCCTTGCGCACTTTGCTGTAATGGCGCCAGTTGTGGCTGCAGGCGTTGTAGCAGTTCGTCATATAACCGCTTTTCGCGCGCCAGAGCACGTTCCCGTGCTGAAAGTACCTGGTCTTCAAACTTTTTAAGTTCCGGTGTGATAAAGCGTTCAGCATTCTTCAGCGTTTGGCGACGCACATAGTCTTCCGGCGCATCTGCCGCCTTTGCCTTACTGATTTCAATGAAATAACCGTGAATGCGGTTATAACTTACCTTCAGTGTTTCGATGCCGGTCCGTTGTTTTTCTCGCTGTTCCAGATCCAGCAGAAACTGATCAGCATCCTCAGACAGGGCGCGCAGTTCATCCAGTTCGGCGTCATAGCCGCGTGCCAGCACACCGCCATCCCGGATCACCACTGGTGGATTCTCAATGATCGCCTGCTGCAATAACTGATGCACACCCGGATGCTCACTGATCTGGTGTGCCAGATCAGTGAGACAAGGATCCTCCAGCGGATTCAGTCTCTCCTGTATTTCCGGTAATTGTGCCAGCGAATCACGCAACACTGCCAGATCACGCGGTCGTGCACTACCCAGAGCAACACGGGCCAGGATCCGTTCAATATCACCGACACCGGCCAGGGTGCGCTGCAATGCCAGTACAGATTGTGTCACCAGCAGGCAGCCGATCGCGGCATGGCGTTGTTGTACCACTGCCTGATCACGCAATGGCTGACTCAGCCAGCGACGCAATAACCGACTGCCCATCGCGGTGCTGTGCCGATCCAGCAACCCGGCCAGTGTGTGTTGCTGCAACCCGGAGCTGGCCTGCACCAGCTCCAGATTGCGCCGGGTGGCTGCATCAATCAGCAGGGCATCACCCGGTTGTTCCAGGCGCAGCTGCTGAATATGCGGCAGGTCATGCTGTTGTGTTTCACGCAGATAATGCAACAGAGCCCCTGCGGCAATCGTGGCAGTCGGGTGTTGTTGCAGGCCAAAGCCACTCAGATCACGCGTACCGAACTGTTCACACAGACGTTGTTGTGCACTATCCTGCTCAAAATGCCATTCCGGTCGCCTGGTGAGCCTGGCATGACACCAGGGCTGCGGATCCAGCGGACAGTCTTCCGGCAGCACAATCTCTGCTGGTTGCAATCGTTGCAGCTCACTCGCCAAGGCCTCGGCCGAGGTCAGTTCCTGCACCGCAAAGCGGGCCCCGGTCAGATCCAGCCAGGCCAGCGCATACTGATCCGGTGTGATATAAATTGCAGCAAGCAGATTATCCTGCTGTGCATCCAGCAGGGCCTCGTCACTGATCGTGCCAGGCGTGACAATCCGTACCACCTTGCGTTCAACCGGCCCCTTGCTGGTCGCCGGATCGCCGACCTGTTCACAGATCGCGACCGATTCGCCCTGTTTGACCAGCTTTGCCAGATAGCCTTCTGCGGCATGAAACGGCACCCCGGCCATTGGTACCGGGTGTGCCGTAGCCTTCCCGCGGGCGGTCAGGGTAATATCCAGAATCTGCGCTGCCTTCTCGGCATCGGCATAAAATAATTCGTAAAAATCACCCATCCGGTAAAACACCAGATGGTCGGGGTGCTGTGCCTTGATCTGAAGATATTGCTGCATCACCGGCGTGGGGGTATGGGGCATGGTGTGTTCAGGCATGAGTTATCCTGCCGTCAGACGGCCAATGAGCATCCAGTTTATTTAATAACTCCAGACCTTGCTGAACATCACCAGTCGCTGCGAGGGCACGAAACCGTACCTCTGTGTCAAATTCGGCAATAACCTGAGTCGATATTTCCTCAATAAGCTTGTTCAGACTTATGTTCCGGTGTCTGGCCAGCGCCTTTAAGCGGGTATGTTTGTCATCAGGTAAGCGGACTGTGAGGGTAGACATATCATTTACCTTTCAGTAGCTGTTCGGGTGTTAGTATGTGCAGATTTTCAAATGTAAGTTCTGCGTACATCAGATCCCTCGTGTTGTTCGTTACAATACAGTTGGCGCCACCAGCTACAGCAAGTTCGATTAAGAAATTGTCATTTTCATCCCGCAGATCGGGTCGCCACAAATAACGTACCTGAATCCATTCACAAACGCTATAAAATGTATTTAGTAGCTTACTGATGTCATCAGATGTCAATGGGCAAAGCTGCAGGATTCGGGATCGTTTACTCACATCTTCATATTCCAGAAACAATGTCGTGCTTATCACTGGAATATAGTTTCCTATCAGGCATTGCCTCAGAACCTCCCGTGCAGGGCCTGCTTTACCTATTAGTGCACTAACCAGCACACTCGTATCAATGACTATTTTACTCATCATCTAATGATAGCATATACGACATCACATAGCAAACTAAGCCTGTCCGGAAATAAATA
>JAHDBG010000029.1 GCA_020630515.1 Gammaproteobacteria bacterium | reverse complement strand
GGCATCAGTGTCGAACGCTCGCTGGAGATGATCATCGGCCTGCTCGGCATCCTGAAGGCAGGGGGTGCTTACGTCCCGCTGGATCCGGATTATCCGGCAGAACGCCTCGCTTATATGCTGGCCGACAGCCAGGTACCGGTACTCCTCACTCAGCGCCGGTTGCAGGCGCAGCTACCTGACTATGCAGGCGATATCTGTTGCCTGGATGATTCCGCCCTGTTCACCGATCAGCCGGAACGCAACCTGCCACGCATCGCCCGGCCATACCATCTCGCCTATGTGATCTACACCTCCGGCTCCACCGGACAACCGAAAGGTGTTGCAATAGCACACCATAGTGTCGTTCACCTGATCACCTGGCATCAGCAGGCGTTTGCGGTTACGCAGACAGATTGCGCAAGTTCACTGGCCAATGTGGCGTTTGATGCCGCAGTCTGGGAAATCTGGCCTTATTTAAGCTGCGGAGCGCAACTGCATCTTGCCCCATCGACGCTATCTGGAAATGCTTCAACCTTACTAGCATGGTATGCCCAACACCAGATCAGTACCGCCTTTTTACCCACTCCTCTGTATGAATCCATGCATGACATGGCATGGCCTGTGTGTCTGCGTAATCTGCTGGTCGGTGGAGATCAGTTAAGTCATTACCCGAAAGCTAACGAACCTTATGCGTTATTCAACAACTACGGGCCAACTGAAAATACTGTAGTCGCCACGTGCGGTCTGGTTCCGGCAAGAACAAAAAATGTATTACTGAACACACCAAACATCGGGCAACCCATCTCGAATACACGGATTCATCTGCTAGACAGCTGCAACCAGCCGGTACCGATCGGCATTCCGGGCGAACTGTGTATCGCCGGGGCAGGGCTGGCTCGTGGCTATCTGAACCGACCCGAGCTGACTGCCAAACGATTCATTGAGATCGAACTGTTCGGCAACATTGAGCGCATCTACAAAACAGGCGACCTGGCGCGCTGGTTGCCGGATGGCAACCTGGAATACCTGGGCCGGATAGACCACCAGGTGAAACTGCGTGGCTTCCGGATCGAGTTAGGCGAGATTGAGGCAGTACTGAGCCAGCAGGCGTCAGTCAGCGAAGCCGTCGTCGTGGTGCACGAGCGGGAAGGCAACAAATCACTCGCGGCTTATGTGACCGCTGCCGGAACTGTGCCCGATACACCTGAACTACGTGAAGCACTCAGGACACGCCTGCCGGACTATATGGTACCGAACAGCATCACGTTGCTGGATGCGTTGCCGCTAACTCCGAACGGCAAGATCAATCGCAAGGCGCTGCCGGAGCCGGAACTGGTCTCAACCGATTGGCAACTGCCACGTAACGCAACCGAACAACAACTGTCCACTGTCTGGTCACAAGTGCTGAAACGGCCCGACATCAGCATCCATGACAATTTTTTTGATCTGGGTGGCGATTCGATCCTGAGTATCCAGATTGTGGCACGGGCGCGCCAAGCCGGTCTGGGTCTCGCGCCACGTGATGTGTTTCAGCACCAGACAATCGCCGATCTGGCTCTGGTGGTACAACCAGTCAGCACCATACTGGCGGAACAGGGCCAGGTGCAGGGTGAGGTACTCCTCACCCCGATTCAGAACCAGTTCCTGGCCAGCGATACGACAGAACCCCATTATTTCAATCAGGCAATGTTGCTGGTCGTGCCGGAAGACCTGGAGGTGACTGCCTTGCAGACGGCATTCAGTGCCGTGCTGGCGCAGCATGATGCGTTCCGGTTACGCTATTCCCAACAAGGAAAGACCTGGCGCCAGACGCATCAGGCAGACTGTACGCCGCATCAGATTATCGAAGAAACCTTAACCGACTTAACGACCGACCTGGAATCTCGCGCAAACCACTGGCAGGCGAGCCTGCATCTGGCGGACGGGCCACTCACCCGCCTGGTGCTGTTCCGTACGGATGCAGGGATATCATCCCGACTACTCTGGGTGATCCACCACCTGATCGTGGACGGGGTGTCCTGGCGCATCCTGCTGGAAGACCTGCAGGTGGCGTACCACCAGGCACGTGCTGGCGAGCCGATCGAACTGCCAGCAAAGAGCACCAGCTTCCAGGCCTGGAGTCAGTTTCTGCAGACGTGGCAGCGAAGCACGACCTGTGCTGCTGAGATGGCCCACTGGCAGGCGTTGCCGCAAACGTTACCCGATCTGCCGCTGGATCATCCGGACGGCCGCGCATTGCGGTGCGACACGGCACACCATACCCTCACCCTGGACCAGACACAGACCGAGCAACTGTTGTATCAGACTCCGGCAGCCTATCGCACCGGGATCAACGATATCCTGCTGAGTGCGCTCGCCCTGATGCTGCATGACTGGAGCGGACAGACAACTCACCTGATCGACCTGGAGAGCCATGGCCGGGCCGATCTGGATCCCGGCATTGATCTGAGCCGTACCCTCGGCTGGTTCACTTCACTGTACAGTGTGGCACTGACCCTGCCGGATCAACCGGCTGATCTGGCCGCAGTGATACAGACGATCAAGGAACAACTGCGTCAGGTACCGCACGAAGGGATCGGTTACGGGCTGCGTCAACAGCAGGGTGAAGCCTTACCGGGCGGTCAGATACTGTTTAACTATCTGGGACAGTTTGACCAGACCACAGACACACAGAGTGGCTTTCAACTCGCCACAGAATCCACCGGACACTGTACCAGCCAGACCGGCAACCGCACCCATCGGATAGAGATCAATGGGCAGACCGCACAGGGACAACTCAGTCTGACCTTCAGCTACAGCCAGCAACAATATCGCACCGACACCATCCGACAACTTGCTGCCTCCTATCAGCACCACCTGCAGCACCTGATTGCACACTGCCAGACCCATTATGGCTATACCCCGAGTGATTTCCCACTCACGCAGATTGCGCAGGCACAGATCGACCTGTTGCGGGTACGCTACGCTGACCAGATCGAAGCGATCTATCCGCTCAGTCCGATGCAGCAGGGGATGTTATTCCATACTCAGTATGCGCCGGATACGGGGGCCTATGTCACCCAACTGAGCCTGCAACTCAGCGGCACCCTGCACCCGGATCATCTGCACCAGGCCTGGCAGGCGACCATAGATCGACATCCGATCCTGCGTACTGCATTCGACACGAGTGGCCCGCAACCCCTGCAGATCGTGCTGAAGCAGGCCAGCCTGCCGTACGGGCGCACAGCCGTGCGCCCCAACACCGATTTTGATCTGACCCGTCCGCCACTGATGCGGGTGCAACTGGAACAGACCGACGAGACCACTTGGTGGCTGCACTGGCAGAGTCACCATATCCTGCAGGATGGCTGGAGCCTACCGGTCATTCTGGAAGAACTGTTCGTTCACTACCAGGCCGCACAAACACAGACCCCACCTGAACTGGCGCCGGTCACACCCTACCAGCACTACATTGCCTGGCTGCAACAACAGGATCAGGCCGCCGCGCAAGCCTACTGGCAGAACAAGCTCAGCGGCCTCATCGCACCGACGCCAATCCCGGTGCTGCAACAGACCACCGGAACAGACCAGACGGACGCCGAACAGACCCATACCCTGACGGCCGAACAGACTCAGGCCTGGCAGGCATACGCCCAACGTCAGCGGATCACCCTGAACACCCTGATCCAGGCTGGCTGGGCCAGTCTGCTGAGCCGCTACAGTGGTGAGACCGATATCATATTCGGGGCAACCACCTCCGGGCGCAACCTGCCACTGCCCGGCATCGAACGGATGATCGGGCTGTTCATCAACACATTACCCCTGCGGGTTGATCTGAACCAGCCTATACCGGCTCTGCTGCAGGACCTGCAAACCCAGCAACAGAACGACAACCAGTACACCTACACCAGCCTGGCCGATATCCAGGACTGGAGCGAGGTACCGAATGGGGTTGCACTGTTCGACAGCCTGATCGTATTTGAAAACTATCCGGTCGACGACACACTTACCCACAACGACTTACCGTTCAGCATTACTGACAGCCACAGTGAAGAAGCCACCAATTATGCCCTGACCCTGGCGGTGATCCCAAGCAAACAACTCAGCTTCCGGCTGAGCCATCGCATACCCCAGCTGGACACAAGCCAGGCTAGTCGGCTGCTGGCTCATCTGGTGAATCTGATTGAAGGAATCGTGCACGAAGCCGCAACAGAACCACAACATCTCCCCCTGCTGACTGCAACCGAGATCAGCCAGCTCCAGGTCTGGAACGACACAGCTGTCGATTATCCGGCAGACCAGACCCTAGTCGATCTGTTTGAGGCGCAGGTCGCACGTACACCGGACAACATCGCAGTCAGCTTCGAAGATGACACGCTGACCTACCAGCAACTGAATGCCAGAGCAAACCAGGTGGCGCATTATCTGCACCCGCAGATCCAGCCAGACACGTTAGTCGGCATCAGTGTCGAACGCTCGCTGGAGATGATCATCGGCCTGCTCGGCATCCTGAAGGCAGGGGGTGCTTACGTCCCGCTGGATCCGGATTATCCGGCAGAACGCCTCGCTTATATGCTGGCCGACAGCCAGGTACCGGTACTCCTCACTCAGCGCCGGTTGCAGACGCAGCTACCTGACTATACCGGCATCACCTGCTGCCTGGACGACCTGGCCCTGTTCACTGATCAGCCGGAACACAACCTGCCACGCATCACCCAGCCACACCACTTAGCGTATGTGATCTACACCTCCGGCTCCACCGGACAGCCGAAAGGCGTTTGTGTCCCGCAAAGCGCGGTAGTACGCCTGGTTTATCACACAAATTATCAATCTTTCAGTGCGCAACACATTATCGCTCAGGCATCCAACATTGCCTTTGATGCTGCTACTTACGAGATCTGGGGTGCACTGCTACATGGTGGACAACTGATACCGGTACCCAAACCTGTATTATTACAGACCACAGCATTTTCTGATTACCTGCAACAAACATCTATTAATAGTCTGTTTGTGACAACAGCATTATTTAATCAGTTAGTACGGGAAGATCCGCATATTTTTGGCGAGTTAGACTATGTGCTGTTTGGTGGAGAACGTGTTGATTTGTTAAGCGTTAAACACCTGCTGCAACATACCCCGCCAAGACATTTATTACACGTATACGGGCCGACAGAAACAACAACATTTGCTACCTGGTATCGGATCCGGCAGATTAGCCCACAAGATCACACCATACCTGTTGGCCAGCCATTATCCGATACCCGAATCTATATCTTAGATACGCAACATCAACTGGTACCCATTGGTATCCCGGGTGAACTGTGTATCGCGGGTTCAGGTCTGGCTCGTGGTTATCTGAATCAACCTGAGCTGACTGCCGAACGATTCATTGAATTGGAATTATCCGGCAATACCGAACGTGTCTACAAAACGGGCGATCTGGCGCGCTGGCTACCGGATGGCAATCTGGAATATCTGAGTCGGATTGACCACCAGGTGAAGCTGCGTGGTTTCCGGATTGAGCTGGGTGAGATTGAAGCGGTGCTGAGTCAGCAGGAGAGTGTCAGCGAAGCTGTGGTGGTGGTGCACGAGCGGGAAGGCAACAAATCACTCGCGGCTTACGTGACCGCTGCCGGAACTGTGCCCGATACACCTGAACTACGTGAAGCACTCAGGGCACGACTACCCGATTATATGGTGCCGAACAGCATCACGTTGCTGGATGCGTTGCCGCTGACCCCGAATGGCAAGATCGACCGCAAGGCGCTGCCGGAACCAAACCAGATTCAGTGCTCTGGTACCTCAATACCACCACGCGACCTGATCGAATGCGAATTGCTGTCGATCTGGCAACAGGTATTGGGAACAGATCAGCTCGGTATACAGGATGATTTCTTTACTGTTGGTGGACATTCATTGCTGGCGATGCGCCTGGTTGGCCTGATCCGGCAACAATTTGATGTGCAGTTGCCGGTGTCTGTGTTGTTCCGGCAAAAGACTGTGGCACAACTGGCTGATCTGATCCGACAGGCCGAGACAACATCACTCCCGGCCTGGTCAGATTGTGTCCCGATGCAGACTCAAGGTGAGGAGACACCGATTTATATCCTGCCGGGTGCAGTCGGTTCTGTGTTGTACCTGCAACCACTCGCTGCAGCCCTGGGCCAGCAACAGCCGATCTATGCGCTGCAGACACCCGGACTGCAACCGGATGAAGTGACACCGGATACGGTTGTAGCATTGGCGGCGTATCATCTGGCTGCGATCCGCCAGCAACAACCGGATGGGCCCTATCGTATCCTCGGCCATTCATCTGGTGGACGGGTTGCCTTTGAGCTGGCGCACCAACTGGAGGCTGTCGGAGAAACCATAGCGTTACTCGGCATTCTGGATACGGGTGCACCAAGCCCGCAACCTGACTGGCAGGATCCACAGGATGATGGCAGCGATGCGTATCAGCTCTGGTGTTTGTTACAGGTGTTCACTGAATTAACCGGACAGACGGGACCTTACACCCTGGCGGAACTGCAGACGCTGAAGCCTGAACAGGCGACTGCACAAGTATTGAGTTGGTTACAGCAGCGCGAGATCATCTTTACCGCAACAGACACAGTCGCTACCCTGCGCCGTTGGGTACAAACCTACCGGGCGACCACACAAGGCCATGCGGAATATCAGACGCAGGCAAAACTGACCTGTCCGATACATCTGTTCCGCGCCAGCGAGCAAACCCATGAGCCGGATGCCACAGCCGACTTTGTGGATGATCGTCCGCACTGGGGCTGGGGTGCACACGCGCAGGTACACGAGATTCCGGTGCCCGGTACGCATGTCACCATGATGGCCCGCCCGCAGGTGCAGTCACTGGCTGCAGCGATCACCAGTTTCTTAGCTATAAACCACCCACCCGGAATCCCATAAACACCTGAAATATGGATATATTTATGACCACCTTCACCCTGATCTTTTTAATCACTCTCGCTGCGGGTACCGGCCTGCAATTGTGGCTGTCCTGGCGCCAAGCCCGGTATGTCACAGCCCGTCAGCATCAGGTGCCACACGCCTTCGCCGAACATATCACCCCTGCTCAGCACCTGAAGGCAGCGCACTATACGTTGACCAGACTGGTCTCAGAACGCTGCGAGATTCTGCTCAGTGTCGGATTATTACTGGCCTGGACCCTGGGTGGGCTGCTGCAGCAACTGGATCAGTTCTGGGCTGGCATCACATCGTCTGCCCTGTGGCAGGGTACTGGTCTGATCCTTTCGGTGACGCTGATCAGCAGCCTGCTGGCCCTGCCGCTGGCGATCTGGCAGACCTTCGGCATCGAAGCGAAGTTTGGTTTTAACCACAGCAATCCGCTGCAATTTGCTAAAGACCAGGTACTGGAGCTGGTGCTGAGCCTGGTGATCGGGCTACCACTGATCCTGCTGATCCTGAGCCTGATGACCAGTGCCGGGAGCCTGTGGTGGCTCTGGGCCTGGTTCGGACTAATGGGCTTTATGCTACTGATCAACTGGGCCTTTCCGATCTGGATTGCCCCTTTATTCAATACCTTCAGGCCGTTGCAGGCAGATGGTTTGCGCACTCGTCTGGAGGCATTACTCACCCGCTGTGGGTTTGCCAGCGATGGCATCTTTGTGATGGACGGTTCAAAACGATCCGCGCATGGCAATGCGTATTTCACTGGTTTTGGCAAACACAAACGGATCGTGTTTTACGACACGCTGCTGGATGGACTCAGTGCAGACCAGATTGAGGCCGTGCTGGCACACGAACTGGGCCATTTCAAGTGTCACCACATCCGCAAGCGCCTGGTAGCAATGGCATTGTTCTCACTGGCCGGACTGGCCCTGCTTGGCTGGCTGGCCGAACAGGCCTGGTTTTATACCGGGCTCGGCGTCAGCCACGCCTCCCCGGCGCTGGCACTGATCCTGTTCTTTCTAATGATGCCGGTATTCACCGTCTTCTTCAGTCCTCTGATGTCACGTTCCTCGCGTAAACATGAGTTTGAGGCCGACCGGTTCGCGGCTGAACAGACCAATGCACAGGCCTTGATCACCGGTCTGGTCGCGATGTATCGTGACAATGCCAGCACCCTCACACCAGATCCCTGGTATTCTGCCTTTCACCACAGCCACCCGCCGGCGTCCGTGCGCATCGCTCACCTGCAGGCTGTCGCAACCTGAGATGGGCCGACCCCAGCTCACCCGACGACAACGAGCACGCATCGCCCGGACACGCCAGGTCAGCCCCCACCCTGCTGACAACACCCATCCGGACACCCTCCCCGGACGCGTGATCGTGCGTCACGGACGCTCCGTTGTCGTCCGCACACCGCAGGGTAAGTCGGTGTTATGCGCGCTGCGCCAGCACCTGGATGGCATCGCCTGCGGCGATCACATCCACTGGCAACCAGTCAATCAGGAACAGGGCATTGTGGTCGCACTGGAGCCGAGACGGAATGTATTATCCCGTGCTGGCTTTCAGGGACGTCTCAAACCACTAGCAGCGAATATCACCCAACTGATCATCGTATTAGCCACAGAACCCGAACCTACCGGTTACCTGCTGGATCAGTATCTGGTCGTTGCCGCCCACCTCAACATCACGGCAGTGATCTGCCTGAATAAGGCCGATTTGCTATCTGCCACCGAACAACAGGCATTTTGCGCAAGCTTTGCGCACTATACCAGGCTCGGCTACCCGGTCGCGCCAGTCAGCACAAAAACAGCCAACAGCCTGCACCCGTTACAGTCTCATCTGGCCGACCAGACCAGTGTACTGGTCGGCCAGTCCGGGGTCGGCAAATCGTCCCTAGTCAATGCCCTGCTGCCGCAAACCACCCGCGAGGGTGCGCTGTCCGATGCCACCGGACTGGGACGCCATACTACCTCAGCCAGCACCCTGTATCCGCTACCGCAGGGAGGTGAACTGATTGACTCACCCGGGGTTCGCAGCTTCCGCCCGGGGCAGTTCACCCGTCAGATGCTGGAATGCGGCTTTCCCGAACTCCATTCCCTGCCCGGACAGTGTCGCTTTAATGACTGCCAGCATCAAACCGAACCAGACTGCGCGGTACAATCCGCATTCGACCAAGGTCATATCCACCCCGCACGCCTGGCAAGCTTCCGACAGATGATGCGCAGTGTTTGCCAGGAAAGATGACCGCAACTCTCTCAAGGGTGCCGCTGAATAAGCGGTACTCTCAGAGCTAGGCGAGCATCACCGACATGCCTGAAAAGAAAGGCGCTGCCCATTTGGCGAACCGATAAAACGCCCTCGATCATATTTCAATTCACCATTCACAAACGTTTGCACAATCTGATGCTGGAATACCACACCTTCCAGCGGCGTCCAACCACATTTGTATAACACCTGATCGCGCCGAACTGGCGCTGAAGGTGTCGGGTCTACCAGGATCAGATCAGCCTGGTAACCTTCGCGGATAAAACCTCGTTCCTGTATCCCGAATAACCGGGCTGGCGCATGCGCCATTTTGTGTACCACCTGGGCCAGGGTCAGACTACCTGCATGCACCAGCTCCAGAGCCATCGGTACGGCATGCTGTACCAGCGGTAAACCGGCGGGCGTCCGAAAATAATCCGTGCGTTGCTTCTCTTCCCAGGTATGTGGCGCATGATCGGTTGCAATCACATCCAGTCGGTCTTCTGCCAACGCCTGACGCAGCGCCGCCTGGTCACTGGCTTGTTTAATCGCCGGGTTACATTTGATCAGGCTGGCACGCTCAGCATAGTCTTCTGCACTGAAATACAGATGATGCACACACGCTTCGCTGGTAATCTGTTTGCCTTCGACCGGCCCGGCCTGAAACAGAGACAGTTCTTTTGCGGTAGTAAGATGGAGTACATGCAACCGGGTACCATGTTGCTGCGCCAGGGCAACCGCCATCGATGACGAACGCCAGCAGGCCTGTTCGCTACGGATTGCCGGGTGATACTGTACCGGTATTTCCACTCCGTATTGTGCGCGATAGCGCGCTTCATTCGCCTGGACGGTCGGCGTATCCTCGCAATGGGTCGCTATCAGAGTCGGGGCATCACGAAAGATCTGTTCCAGTATATCCGGCGCATCGACCAGCATGTTGCCGGTTGAAGCGCCCATAAAGACCTTGATACCACAGGTCTGACCGGGTCGCAGCCGGCGGATTTCGTCGATATTGTCGTTAGTCGCTCCCAGATAAAACGCGTAGTTGCCCCAGGCCCGACCAGCTGCCAGGTCAAATTTAGCTTCCAGCGCGTCACAACTGGTAGTTTGCGGCTGGGTATTCGGCATCTCAAAAAAACTGGTGATTCCGCCTGCCAGCGCAGCACGTGATTCGGTTGCAATATCCGCCTTATACGTCAGACCCGGTTCGCGAAAATGCACCTGGTCATCAATCATCCCGGGCAACAGGTACAAACCACCCGCATCACATATCTGCATCGTATGATCCGCCGTGATGGCCGCAGCGATCTGTGCAATCCGGCCCCGCCGGATCAGCACATCCACTTCCTGTATATGCCCTTCATTCACCATCCGGGCTTGTGTTATCAGAATATTGTCAGTCATAGTCCCGATCCTTCCAGGTTCGCAATGCCGTAAATACGGCGACAGGTGACGATAAGCTGCGCTGTGCCCAGGCCTCAGCAGCAGCAACCACATCGGGTTCGCGGGTACGCAGAAACGGATTGGTTGCCAGCTCTTCCGCCAGAGTGCTGGGGACTGTCGCCTCACCCCGGTCACGCTGTGCCGCAACACGTGCAATGCGCGCCTGCAGTTGCAGATTATCCGGCTCAACCCACGCCGCAAAGCCCAGATTGGCCTGCGTATATTCGTGAGCGCAATAGATCAGCGTATCCGGTGGTAACTGCGCCAGTTGTTGTAATGAAGCACTCAGTTGCGCAAAGGTGCCACTGAAGACCCGACCACACCCACCCGCAAATAAGGTATCCCCGCAGAATACCCGGCCCGGCATCGTGTAGGCCAGATGGCCTTCGGTATGCCCCGGCACTTCCAGCACCTGCAACTGACAGGCCAGCCGGGGCAATGTGACCTGATCTCCCGCCTGCAAACGCTGTTCCAGCTGCCTGATTGGCTCATTTGACGGACCATACACCACAGCCTGGGGCCAGGCCGCCTTCAATGCACGAATACCGCCGGTATGATCACGATGCTTATGCGTGATCAGAATCGCTTCCAATTGTAATCCGGACTGTTGCAGATGTCGTTGTACCGGTGTTGCATCACCCGGATCGACGACCGCTGCCCAGGGTTGATCGGGTACAGAGAGCAGCCAGAAATAATTATCTGCAAACCCCGGTATCGCGCTAATGCGTAGTTCTGACATCCGTGCTCCCTGCGTATAACTGTTCAGGTGCTATCACAGGTTCAGTGATTACCTGCACCCGGTCATCTGTGACCTGCCGATAAAAACAACTGCGCCGCCCGGTATGACAGGCAGGCCCGATCTGGTCAACCTGCAGTAACACAGCATCACGGTCACAATCCAGGTACAATGCGCGCAGATATTGTGTCTGTCCGGAGCTTTCTCCTTTGCGCCATAGCCGCTGGCGTGAGCGCGACCAGTAACAGACCCGTCCTGTCTGCAGGGTTTCAGCCAGTGCCTCAGCATTCATCCAGGCCAGCATCAGCACTTCCCCGGTAGTGTGTTGCTGCGCAATCACCGGCAGCAGGCCATCCTGATTCCAGGGTAGCTGCGCCGGATTAAAAGACACGGATTCACCCGACATAACCGGCCCCTCTGAGCAAGAATTGATGCATATCTTCAGAATCTCGTTTCATCATGACGATAAAATCTATCAGTTACATGCCAGATGCGTGGACTGTTCCGACCTGTATGGCTTTATTGAGGTTGAAGAACTGATCTTTGATGAACATACCGGTGTTGTGATTGACCCATCTGAAGAAAAGCTGAAGTCTGAGTTTAAGGGTGTCAGCCGCTTGTTTCTGCCGTTGCACGCAGTGATCCGGATTGATGAAATGGAGCATAAAGGCAAAAATAAGATCCTGGATAAAGACGGCCATAAGACCAACATCACCCCCTTCCCTCTTCCCGGAAACAGACCGAAACGCGACTGATCTCACTTCTCCTGGCTTCCGGGCACCTCTGAAAACGTCCCGAGCGAAGCAAAGACGAGGCGAAAAAGCGCAGTGTACGGGTCGTACATGAGCACTTTTCAACGAAGTATTTGCGAGCGCAGCAGTTTTCAGAGGTGCCCTTCTGTCCCCGTGGCACAACTGGATAGCGCGACAGCCTCCTAAGCTGTAGGTTACAGGTTCAAATCCTGTCGGGGACGCCATACTTCCCGCATTGTAGCAGGATATCAGCGGATAGCGATCCTCCGCTGATCTGCCTCATTCCGTCCCGTCCGGCGGCGCCTTCCTGGCGGCAACCCGCGCCACTGCGGCCGCAATCACAGCCTGTTGCGGATCATCTGCAAGATTTGATTGTTTCTGCAGTGCTTCCTGCTTCCGGCGCATTTTTGCCTGGCGCTCTGCCTTCTGCCGTACCAGCCGTTGTTGCCGCGCCTCATGGCGCTCACGCGCCCGGTCTGCCTTCACCTGCTCACGTTGTGCACTGACAATCTCTGCCTTGGCATGCCGGTAATAATCTACCAGCGGAATCTGTGCCGGACAGACCTGAGCACAACAACCACACTCAATACAATCAAACAGATGGTATGCCTGCGTCTTTTCCAGATCACGTGCACGCGCATGCCAGTACAGTTGTTGCGGCAACAGATTGGCCGGACACACAGGCACACAGGCACCACAACGAATACACGGCTGCGCCGGTGGCGGCTCCGGCAATTCATCCGCTGTGCCGACAATAAAACAATTGCTGCCCTTCGTGATCGGCACCTGATCATGTGCCAGGCTCACTCCCATCATCGGGCCGCCCAACACCAGCCGCTGCGCATCGGCAGTATAACCACCTACATGCTCGATCAGAGCATCTAACCGGGTACCGATCAGGGTACGATAATTACCCGGTCGCACCACGCCACGCCCGGTCAGGGTAACAATCCGCGTAATCAGCGGTTGTCCGCGCAACACCGCATCCGCGACCGCCACGCAGGTCGCCACATTCTGGCACAGCACACCAATGTCCGATGGCAAACCCCCACTCGGCACACTCAGATCAGTCAGGACCCGAATCAGCTGCCTTTCGCCGCCGCTCGGGTACCGGGTCGGCACACTGCGTAAGGCGATCTGCGGATGCCCGGCCAACGCAACCTGTAAGGCCGCCAGTGCTTCCGGTTTGTTGTCTTCTATACCGATCAGTGTGCGTTCCGGCCGGATGAGCGTACGCATGATCTCCACACCAGAGATCAGATCAGCCGCCTGTTCCCGCATTAACCGATCATCGCAGGTGATATAAGGCTCACACTCCACGGCATTGATGATCAGGGTATGCACTGCGCATGCTGGCTGTGCCTTCACACTGGTTGGAAACAAGGCACCACCAAGGCCCACAATACCTGCCCAGCGGATCCGCTCGCGCAAAATATCGGGGTCAGTATCATAATAATTGCGAATCGGTGGCGGAAGATCCGCCCGGATATCCTGCCCATCTGTCTGTATCACCAGACAGGGCGCTGGTAGTCCGGATGTGTGCGCTATCGGATAGTCCGCAATCGCCTGCAGGGTGCCGGAGGCAGGTGCATGCACCGCCGCACTGATCGTGTCAGTCGCCCGGGCAATCAGCTGGCCCTTACCCACTGCATCACCCGGCTGCACCACCGGCTCCGCTGGTGTACCAATATGTTGTTGCAGTGGCACCCAGAGTCGGTCCGGCAGCGGGCCAGGTTGAATCAGTGACTGGTTCGACAGGCTCTTCTGATCGTTCAGGTGCAGGCCGCCGGGAAAATCAGATAAGTCAGACATCACGATTGCAACGATCGCTTGCCACCCACCAAGGTCTACCCGCTACCGCTTCAGGAAATTTTTCACTTTATCTAACCAACCATACGCATTCGGGGTGTGCTGCTTGCCGTTATCCATAAAAGAATCTTCCAGCTGACGCAGCAATTCGCGCTGCGTCTTGTCCAGATTGATCGGTGTCTCGACCAGAATACGGCATAACAAGTCACCCTGCGGTCCGCCACGTACTGGCTTGACACCCTTACCACGCACCCGGAACATCTTGCCAGTCTGGGTACCTTCCGGAATTTTGAGCTTTACCTTACCGGCCAGGGTCGGCACTTCTGTCTCACCACCCAGTGCCGCCGTCGTGAAACCGACCGGCATCTCACAATGCAGATGACTTTCTTCACGCCGGAAGATCGGATGTTTTTTCACCGCCACCTGAACGTACAGATCGCCGGCTGGTGCACCATTTTCGCCTGCTTCACCTTCGCCGGACAGACGGATACGATCGCCTGTGTCCACACCTTGTGGCACCTTAACCGACAAGGTCTTGGTTTCCTGTACGCGTCCACGTCCACGACATGGCATGCACGGCTTATCAATACTGAAGCCCTTACCATGACAACTAGGACAGGCCTGCTGAATAGAGAAAAAGCCCTGCTGCATCCGCACCTGCCCCTGTCCCCGACAAGTACTACAGGTCTTAGGCTCACTCCCCGGCTTCGCGCCACTGCCATTACAGGTATCACAGTTGACTAAGGTTGGCACCTTAATCTGCACTGACTTACCAGCAACCGCGTCTTCCAGACTGAGTTCCAGGTTATAGCGCAGATCATCGCCACGCTGCACTCCGGCCCCCTGACCGCCGCGCCCGCCAAAGATATCGCCGAACACATTGCCGAAGATATCGCCGAAATCAGCCGCACCCGCACCGGCAGCCCCCATATTCGGATCCACACCCGCATGCCCGAACTGATCATAGGCAGCACGCTTCTGTGCATCAGATAGCACTTCGTAAGCTTCTTTTGCTTCCTTGAAGTGTTTTTCCGCTGCCTTGGCCTTATCACCCGTGTTGCGATCCGGGTGATATTTCATCGCCAGGCGACGGTAGGCCTTTTTGATCTCGGCTTCACTCGCATTGCCGGAAATACCGAGCACTTCATAATAGTCGCGTTTCGCCATACACAACAACCAGACAGATGGAAAAGCAGTATCAACTCACCTGCCCGTACAGGCTGGTGAGTTGATGGATACCTTCAGGTTACTTATCGTTTTTCACTTCTTCAAATTCTGCATCAACCACATTATCTGCCTTACCCGCGCTGCCAGCCTCGGCAGAAGCACCAGCCGCGCCGGCGGCGGCTGCCGCAGCCGCTGCTGCATCCGGACCACCCTGCTGTGCGTATAACCGCTCAGCCATCTTGCCGGATGCCTCTGTCAGCGTCTTGGTCCTGGCCTCAATCGCTTCTTTGTCATCACCCTGCATGACTTCTTCCAGCTCTTTGATCGCGGCTTCAATACGATCTTTCTCGCCATCTTCCAGCTTGTCGTCACCCAGCTCCTGCATGGATTTACGCGTCGCATGGATCATGGTATCCGCCATGTTGCGTACTGTGATCAGTTCCTGGAACTTTTTATCTTCATCCGCATGCGCTTCAGCATCCTTGACCATCTTTTCGATTTCGCTATCGGACAGACCGGATGATGCGGTGATCCGGATAGATTGTTCCTTACCTGTTGCCTTATCCTTGGCAGACACATGCAGAATACCGTTCGCATCCAGATCAAAGCTAACCTCAATCTGCGGCGTACCACGCGGTGCCGGCGGAATATCGCTCAGATCAAACCGGCCCAGCGATTTATTGCCTGCCGCCTGCTCACGCTCACCTTGTAACACATGCACCGTGACTGCTGTCTGGTTATCGTCAGCCGTAGAAAAGGTCTGTGAGGCATTGGTCGGGATGGTGGTGTTCTTTTCGATCAGCTTGGTCATGACACCGCCCATCGTCTCTATACCCAGCGACAGCGGGGTCACGTCCAGCAACAATACATCCTTCACTTCACCACCGAGCACACCACCCTGAATCGCGGCACCCATCGCAATCGCTTCATCCGGGTTCACATCCTTCCGCGGCGCCTGGCCGAAGAATTTCGTGACAACTTCCTGTACCTTCGGCATCCGGGTCTGACCACCGACCAGGATCACATCACTGATATCAGACGCAGCCAAACCGGCATCCTTCAGTGCAGTCTGACAAGGCTGCAGCGTACGCTGCACCAGATCTTCCACCAGTGACTCCAGTTTTGCCCGACTCAGCTTGACATTCATATGCTTCGGACCGGAAGCATCTGCCGTGATATACGGCAGGTTGATGTCAGTCTGCTGCCCGTTGGATAGTTCAATCTTGGCCTTTTCCGCTGCCTCTTTCAAACGCTGTAAGGCCAGCGGATCGTTTTTCAGATTGACACCCTGATCCTTGCGGAAGGTCTCTACCAGATAATCAATGATGCGCAGATCAAAATCCTCACCACCCAGGAACGTATCACCATTCGTCGCCAGCACTTCAAACTGATACTCGCCATCAATCTCGGCAACCTCAATGACTGAAACGTCGAAGGTACCACCACCCAGATCATATACGGCCAGCTTCTGATCCCCTTTTGCCTTGTCCAGACCATACGCCAGCGCAGCCGCTGTGGGTTCATTGATGATCCGCTTCACATCCAGTCCGGCAATCCGACCAGCATCCTTGGTCGCCTGACGTTGTGAGTCGTTGAAATAGGCCGGCACCGTAATGACTGCTTCTTTAATCTCTTCACTCAGATAATCTTCGGCGGTCTTTTTCATCTTCTGCAGAATCTTGGCCGATACTTCTGGCGGCGCCATCTTTTTGCCGTTTACCTCAACCCAGGCATCACCATTGTCTGCACCGACAATCTTGTACGGCACAATGTCCTGATCACGCTTGACCACCTTGTCCGTGAACCGGCGGCCAATCAACCGCTTGATTGCGAATAACGTATTCTGCGGGTTCGTCACTGCCTGCCGCTTCGCACTCTGCCCGACCAGTACTTCACCGTCTTTGGTATAGGCGATCACAGAAGGCGTGGTGCGATCCCCTTCACTGTTTTCGATCACCTTTGCAACGCCACTTTCCATGACCGAGACACATGAATTGGTGGTGCCAAGATCAATACCGATAATTCTGCCCATGATGGTTATCCTCAAAAATAATAAAAAATCTGCTCAGAGATGCCCTGATGCTGTTTTATTCTGCCGGTGCTGCTTCAGGGGCTGCCTGCGACACCATCACCATGGCCGGACGTACCAGCCGCCCATTCAGGCTGCAACCTTTCTGTATCACCTGAATGACCGTATCCGGCTCAACATCGTCTCGTGGCTGCATTGACATCGCCTGGTGCAACTCAGGGTCAAACCGTTCGCCTTGTGGATCATGCTGCGCCACACCTTGCTTCTGCATCGCATCGGTCAGCATCTTGAGTGTCAGCTCAGTCCCTTCGCGTAGCTTTGCCACGTCTGCCTGCTCGTCCTGTGCTGCCTGCAAACCCAGTTCCAGGCTGTCCCACACGCCGAGCAGGTCGCCAACAATCTTTTCTATACCAAATTTATGCGCCTTTTCCAATGCCTGGGCATGCCGCCGTCTTAAGTTCTCTATATCGGCTTGGCCTCGCAACAATTGATCCTGCTGCTGCGCAATCTTTTCCTCGGCCTGCGCCAGTCGGGCGCTTAATGTTTCTGCAGATAACGGCGCTGCTGGCTCCGCTGCTGCCTGTGCGGTACTCGTTTCTGCCTCAGGGGCTGCCGGGATATCCTGCTGACCGGAATCCTGCTCGCTCATCCGAAAAACCTCGTAAACATAACGGTTGATAGGGGCTGGGGTACAGGCTATATGGTGCTGCCCGGCAGAATTTCAAGTCACTGCACCAGAAAGCAGTGCATAATACAGATGCGATGTACACAGGCATCAGCAAGGCGTCAGATCATAGCTGGTACTGCGTCCACCGGCAGCTGATCGGCACAAAATACCCAGTTGCACCAGTGCTGTGATATCCCGTAACGCCGTATCAGTGGAACATTTCGCCAGCCGGGCCCATTTGCGACTGGTCAGTCTACCTTCAAACCCGTCCAGCAGCCGGTTCAGTACCCTGACCTGACGTGGATTCAGGGCACAACCTGACCATTGCTGCCAGAAGCGCGCCTTATCCAACACTGTCGAAACAATCTCATCCGCATGATCCAGGGCACGTTGCAGACACCCGATAAACCAGTCTAACCAGGCCGTGATCACCAGACCGCCACGCTGCGTCTGCTCCAGTAACCGATAATAGGTATCACGCTCGCGCTGAATCTGCGCAGACAGACTGTAGAACCGGTGCGGCGAAGACTCGGCCCGAGCCAGCATCAGATCACCGATCGCACGTGCGATACGCCCGTTGCCATCATCAAACGGGTGAATCGTCACAAACCACAGATGTGCGATGGCCGCCCGGATGATCGGATCAGCGGACTGATCCTGATTAAACCAGTACAAAAACGCATCCATCTCTGTGGCAACACGCGTCGCCGGTGGAGCCTGGTAATGCACCCGCTCCCGACCGATCGGGCCGGACACAATCTGCATCGGACCCGCAGCATCGTCACGCCAGGCCCCGACCCGGATGCGGTTAAGTCCGCTGAACCGGCTCGGAAATAAGGCCGCATGCCAGCCGCACAAACGTTCTGCCGTCAGTGGCTGACCACTGTTCTGTACAGCATCCAGCATCATCTCAACCACGCCATCGACATGACGATCCGCTGGCGCAAGCGCACCAATATCCACGCCCAGACGACGCGCAACAGAAGAACGTACCGCGCCCTGATTCAATGATTCACCCTCTATCTCGCTGGTCTTGACCACATCCGCAGTCACAGCCTGCAGGGTGGTCTGCTGGCGCAGATCAAACCCGATCGTCTGCAGACGCCCGAGCCAGTAGCCCCGGGCATGACAGACCTGCATCAGAGGTTGGGTAAGCGCCGTGATGTCATATTGCCAGCACGGCCAGTCTGGCTGTTGCCAGATATATTCATCGCTTATCATGCGGTGAATATGACGCCTATTCACCGCAAAGTCAATATTCGCAGCAAATAATGCAGTGAATCTACCATCAACCAACCCTCTCCACAACTATGCAAAGACTCTCCGACACCACCCTGCTGACCTTATTGCACGAGACCGAATCCGACCGGGTAGAACGTAAGGCCAGCTTCAAGGGCGAGGTCCCCAAAAAAGCACGTGAAGCCGTCTGTGCCTTTGCCAACGACCTGCC
>JAHDBG010000099.1 GCA_020630515.1 Gammaproteobacteria bacterium | reverse complement strand
TGTAGCACAAATTCGTGCGGAATGGCGTATTCAGAATGTATACTGCAGGCCAACGGCTAATGCACGTCGTTTCAGGCTGTTATTACTGCCGATAATCTTTTGCATACTGGCAACGTCAGTATTTTTGTTGCGGAATGCAATGTAGGTATTAACCCTCTTGCTAATTGTATGATTGAGCGCAATACTGGCGAAATAGTTTTTCGCTTTATCAGTTGATTTCTCAATTTTTTCAGCACCCAGATTAACGGATAACATATTGTTTCCGAAGGTCAGTTTCCCGGCAACGCCGAATGCTGTCCGATCTACATCGTCCTGCGGAAGGATGCCAATTATTGAGGAGTCGCCATCTATGTTGGCAGATAATAACCTCCGGGTATTTGCATCCAGTGAGGATAGGCCTGATTCAGCAAGCAATAAGTTGCTGGTCTGTTCAAACTGTGCACCGACCATGATATTGTCAAGTGTATAGCTGCCACCTAGTTGCAGCATTTTCGAATCATTTTGCGCGGCTGTAATATTGGTGCCTGGTATATCAGCCAGCCCTCGATCATCTATTATTTCATAGCCAAGGCCGAGTTTCATGCCGTGACCGTTGTCATACATCAGGCCAAGTGACGGACTGGCAAATAATTTTCTCGTCGTGTTTCCGTTTGAATTGGCACCAATGGCCAGGGTGAAACCGGCATAAACCGGCAATTCATACACGAGTACCTTAGTTGTTTCATATTCGGTAAAACCGATGTTACTGAAATCGGCAATGGAGTCAGATAAATGATTGTTGTTGGTGAACTCGTAGGCTAAACCGGCTGAACTCGTTTGATGGCCCAGTCTGACTGACCCGAAATCACCATACACGTTGACATAAGACTTATCGTTTTCGCCCAGCAGGCTACTGTCATCTAGGCCATCTACCAGAAAGACATGCTTAAAATAGGCCTTAAAACCGGCAAAGTCAGTAGAGGCCTTCAGACCTAAGGTCGAACTGTTGTTGTTGACCGTAATGCGGCTATCCGGAGAATCGGTCCGGAGATCAACATGTGCATGACCGAACATTTGGATGTCGGCTGCGAATGCCGTGGAAGCAGAAAAGACAGCGGTGGCTGCCAGTGCGAGCATTGTTTGATTCACCGAATAACTCCCTCAGTAAATGCAGATAATTCACAGATGGACAAATGAGTAAGATTGTTACGGATGCGCACGAGCTGTCCCTATCCCGGCGAATCCTGATAAAACAATAAGTTAGCGATCATTATACATGACGGGTGTATTTTTTGCGCTCATGTTCGCGCAGCCATTGTTTGCGCAGACGAATCGCATCCGGGGTTACTTCGACAAGCTCATCGTCCTGAATAAATTCGAGTGCCATTTCAAGTGTGATGCTGACCGGCGGTGTCAGAATTAGCGACTCATCCTTCCCGGCCGCACGGATGTTGGTTAGTTGTTTACCCTTCAGCGGATTCACCACCAGGTCATTGCGGCGGGTATGCAGTCCGATGATCTGACCTTCATACACTGCCTCACCTGGTGCGATATACAGGCGCCCGCGTTCCTGCAGGTTGAACAGCGCATATGCCAGCGCCTTGCCCTGACCGTTAGCGATCAGGACGCCATTCGTGCGTTCAGCCAGCGGGCCGGGTTGTACCGGTGCATAATGAGCAAATACATGGTACAACAGACCGGTACCGGAAGTCATGGTCATGAAATCAGTCTGCAGACCCATCAGACCACGCGATGGAATGAGATAGTCCAGGCGCACCCGGCCCTGCCCATCTGGTACCATGTCCTGTAGCTGACCCCGGCGGGCACCGAGTGTTTCCATCACGCTGCCTTGATGCTGTGTTTCGATATCGACGGTGAGTTGTTCGTATGGCTCGCAGCGCACCCCGTCGATCTCGCGAAAGATCACTTCCGGACGTGAGACTGCCAGCTCAAACCCTTCCCGCCGCATCGTTTCAATCAGCACCGCTAGGTGCAGCTCACCGCGTCCGGAGACCTGAAATCTTTCCGGGTCGGAACCTGATGCAACCCGTAACGCGACATTGTGGATCAGTTCACGTTCCAGCCGTTCCTTCAATTGCCGCGAGGTCAGATACTGACCTGACTGCCCGGCAAAGGGTGAGTTGTTTACCTGGAAGGTCATGCAGACGGTGGGTTCATCTACCGTCAATGCCGGTAATGCCTGTATCTGTTCCGGTGCGCACAGGGTATCGGACACCTGGGGTGCATTCAGGCCGGTGACTGCAACAATATCCCCGGCATCGGCTCGTTCGACCGGATGGCGCTCCAGCCCCAGGTAGCCGTATACCAGGCCGATTTTGCCACGACAGGTCTGTCCGTTGCGTTGTATCACAGTGACTGGTTGGTTAGGTGCGATGCTGCCGCGTGTGATCCGACCCACGGCGATTGCGCCGACATAGCTGTTGTAGTCCAGATTCGAGATCTGCATCTGCAAGGGCCCACTCGGATCCACCACCGGTGCTGGACAATATTGCAGGATTGCAGCGAACAGCGGTGTCAGATCGCCCTGGCGCGCATCGGCATCTGTGCTGGCATAGCCTTGCAAGGCGGAGGCATAGATCACCGGAAAGTCTAACTGATCTTCGGTTGCACCTAGCTGGTCAAACAGGTCGAACACCTGATTGATCACCCAGTCCGGGCGTGCGCCTGGTTTGTCGATTTTATTCACTACCAGAATCGGACGCAGGCTATGGCCAAATGCCTTCTGTGTGACAAACCGGGTTTGCGGCATAGGGCCTTCCTGTGCGTCCACCAGGAGTAGGACTGAATCGACCATCGATAGGACCCGTTCGACTTCGCCACCAAAGTCGGCATGGCCGGGTGTGTCAACGATATTGATACGGTAATGTTGCCAGTGGATTGCGGTATTTTTTGCCAGGATAGTGATACCGCGTTCTTTTTCCTGGTCATTTGAATCCAGTACCCGATTCACTGTGCCGAAGCGTGTGCCGAGTGTGCCGGACTGTTTCAGCAGTTCGTCGACTAAAGTAGTCTTGCCGTGGTCAACATGCGCGATGATCGCTATATTGCGTATATCATTGGTTTCAAACAATGCAGAATGCCTTTCTGGAAAGTTATACTATA
>JAHDBG010000098.1 GCA_020630515.1 Gammaproteobacteria bacterium | reverse complement strand
ATACATAAGCACGACAAATTTATGACTCAGCATACCGATTTACTGAAAAATTTTGCCGCACTGTCACCAGAACAACGGGCGCAGATCATAGCCGGACTACAGGCACAAGGCGTGTTGCAGCAGAAACAGCAGACCAGCCCGCAGAACACCATTCCACTGATTGATCGCGCCTTACCGATACCGCTGTCATTTCCACAGGAGCAACTCTGGTTTTTGCATCAGGTTGAACCGGATAGTGTGGCTTATAACGAGCGTATGGCCGTACGCCTGACCGGTACCGCAGATATGGCAGCCCTGCAGCAGGCCACGCAATCTGTCGTACAACGTCATGACGGGTTACGTACGATCTTTGCCGATGCTGCGGATAACACGGCTGATTCCGCACCGGTGCAGATCGTGCAGCCATTTGATCCGGCTAAGTGCTGGCTGACACAACACACTGTCGCCACGTTTGATGATGAATTAACACGACAGATTGATGCTATCAGCCTCAAACCATTCGACCTGCGGGTTGGCCCGTTATGGCGTCTGGTCTTGTTCAGCAGCAATACTCAGGCAGATCATATCCTGCTGCTCGTGGTACATCATATTATTGCCGATGCTTGGTCCATGTCGATCCTGCTGGAAGACATCGCGGCCTGTTACACGGCACTGCGGCAGGGCAGGACAGCGCAGTTGCCGACACTATCTGTCACTGTCGCAGATTTTGCCGGCTGGCAGCGACAACAGCTACAGGATGACACGCTGGCACAACATCTGGCCTTCTGGCGGGACTCACTCACTGGCGCGCCACCCTTGCTGTCATTGCCGACCGATCATCCGCGCCCGGCCACGCCGGGCGGACGAGGTGCGGTATACCGTCTCTGTCTGGGCGAAGACCTGACGCAAAAATTGCAGACGTTCAGCCAGACAGCGAGCGTCACCTTGTATATGACGTTGCTGAGTGCCTTTAATGTGCTCCTCACCCGGTATACCCGTCAGGACGATATTGTGGTCGGGACTGTGCAGGCAAACCGGACCTGCACCGAGCTGGAGCCGCTGGTCGGCCATTTTGTCAATACGCTGGCGATCCGGACCAGGCTCACTGGCGACCTCAGCTTCCGTCAGCTGGTACAACAGATCCGGCAACATCTGCAGCACAGTTATGCGCATCAGGCTCTGCCGTTTCAGAAGCTGGTACAGGTGCTGCAGCCGGAACGCACTCTGGGTTATCACCCGATCTATCAGGTGATGTTCAATCTGCAGAACCAGCCAGGGCTGCAATCTGCATCGTTTGCCCAGGCATTTGCCGACCTGACTGCCACACCATTTGCCTTACAGAATCAGACCCATAAAGTCGATCTGTATCTGCTGGTCTACCCAGGCCCGCAAGGACTGGTGGGTGAGTTTGAATACAACACCGATCTGTTTGCAGCAGACACGATAGCCCGCATGGCAGATCATTTTCAGGTACTGCTGGACGGGATTGTCACACAGCCGGAACAACCGGTGCAGCAACTGCCACTGCTGACACCATCTGAATATCACCAGATCGTACATGCATGGAATGACACCGCTGTTGATACCGGTGCACCCCAAACGATTCATGCCTTGTTTGAACAACAAGTGGCCCGCACACCAGATGCGATCGCACTGGTGTTTGCGCAGCAACAACTGACCTATGCCCGGCTGAATGCCAGAGCGAATCAACTGGCACATGAGCTGATCGCCTGCGGGGTACAACCGGACACGCTGGTGGCGGTCATGCTGGCACGTTCGATTGAGATGGTGGTGGGGCTACTGGCGGTGCTGAAGGCTGGTGGTGCTTATGTTCCGATTGATCCTCAGGCCCCGACAGAGCGTATCGCATTCATTCTGCAGGATTGCGGCGCACAACGGATGGTGACCGAGGCTGATCTGGTACAGAGACTGCCGCAGCAGGTTAAACACTGTCTTCTGGTATCAGACGACAGGTTGCATCACTATCCTGATGCCAACCCGGAAGTGCTGGTGCATGCCAGTCACCTGGCCTATGTGATCTATACCTCCGGCTCCACTGGTCAACCGAAGGGAGTACTGACCACCCATCAGAATGTGTTTCGTTTATTTGCTGCCACAGAGGCCTGGTTCAGCTTCAGTGCGACCGATGTCTGGACCTTATTCCACAGCATCGCGTTTGATTTCAGTGTGTGGGAACTCTGGGGAGCCTTGTTGTACGGTGGTCGCCTGGTCGTTATCAGTACAGAAACCAGCCGTGATCCGCAGGCGTTTTATCAGTTGATCTGTACGCAGGGGGTGACGGTTCTGAATCAGACCCCCTCAGCATTTCGTCAGTTGATTCCGGTTGTCACTGCAGCAGATCAACCACCAGTACATCAGTTACGTGTGGTGATGTTCGGTGGCGAAGCCCTGGACTATATGACCCTGCAACCCTGGTTTGATTGGCATGATGATACAACACCACGCCTGGTCAATATGTACGGCATTACAGAAACCACCGTCCATGTCACGTATCAACCGATTCAGGCCACAGATCTGCAGCGTCCGGGCAGCCGGATCGGGCAGGCGATTCCGGATTTACAGTTGTATGTACTGTCTGAACACGAACAACCGGTTCCGGTCGGGGTGCCGGGTGAATTACATGTCGCCGGCGCGGGCCTGGCACGCGGCTATCTGAACCGACCGGAACTGACTGCAGCCCGCTTTGTTGCACACCCGGCATTCGGGCGACTGTATAAGACCGGCGACCTGTGTCGCTGGCTGCCGGATGGCAATATTGAGTATCTGGGACGGACTGATTTTCAGGTCAAGATTCGGGGCTTCCGGATTGAGTTGGGCGAAATTGAGCAGGCTTTGCTGGCGCAGGATGATGTGCACGAAGCGGTGGTGCTGGCGCGTGAGGATCAGCCGGGTGATAAACGCCTGGTCGCGTATCTGGTGGGTACCGCACCGGCCGATGTGTTGCGCCAGCAACTGGTTGAGCGGTTGCCGGATTACATGCTCCCGGCGGCGTTTGTCTCATTAGATAACCTGCCACTGACCCCGAATGGCAAGCTGGATCGGCGCGCCTTACCGGCACCCGATTATGCAGCGACTCAGGCTGAGTTTAGCGCACCCCGCGATGCGCTCGAACGTGAGATCGCTGCGATCTGGGCTGAT
>JAHDBG010000097.1 GCA_020630515.1 Gammaproteobacteria bacterium | reverse complement strand
CATGCACGAGCTGAAGCGAGCACACCGTTCGATCTGTGCACCGGGCCACTGCTGCGCGTCACGCTGTTACAGTTATCTGCCGAAGATCATTACCTGCTGATCACGCTGCACCACAGCATCAGTGACGGCTGGTCACTCGGCGTATTCAACCGGGAACTGGCCGCTGCGTATACTGCTTATACCGCAGGGACGCCCCCATCTTTACCCGATCTGCCACTCCAGTATGCCGACTTCGCCGTGTGGCAGCGCGATTATCTGCGTGGTGCCCGGCTGGCACAACAACTGGCATTCTGGTGCAACCAGCTGGCCGATGCACCGGCCCTGTTGGAACTACCCACCGACCGACTGCGTCCGGGTGAGCCCAGCTATCGCGGCGCACATCACCAGGTTCGTCTGTCACCAGCCTTAACCCAGCAGTTGCATCAGCTCGCCCGGACCCAGGATGCGACCCTGTTTATGGTACTGCTGGCCGCATTTAATGTATTGCTGGCCCGTTATACCGGTCAGACCGACATTGTGGTCGGGACACCGGTTGCGAACCGCAACCGCGCCGAGATCGAAGATCTGATCGGCTGTTTTGTGAACACACTGGTATTACGCACCAGACTGGATGACCAGCCCGGCTTCGATCACCTGCTGGCGCAGGTGCGGCAGACCACACTCGCGGCGTATGACCATCAGGATCTCCCATTTGAACAACTGGTTGACGCACTTGATGTCGCACGCAGTCTGAGCCACACGCCCTTATTCCAGGTGATGCTGATCCTGCAGAATCATCACCTGGATACCCTCCGGCTCCCCAACCTGACCGGCACCCTGCCTCCGGTCGAATTTCCGTTCTCCCGGTTTGACCTGACGCTGCATCTGACAGAAGACGACACCGGCCTGATCAGCACCTTTGAATACCGTACCGATCTGTTTGACGCTGCAACCATTGCCCGCCTGGCAGGCCATTTTGAGGTATTGCTGAACGGGATTGTGGCACAGCCGACACAACCAGTGCACCAGTTGCCGCTACTGACGGCACCCGAATATCACCAGATCGTACACGCATGGAACGATACAGCGCTTGATTGCGGCGCACCACAAACGATCCATGCGTTGTTTGAACAACAAGTGGCGCAGACCCCGGATGCGCTCGCACTGATATTTGCTGCAGAACAACTGACCTATGCGCAACTGAATGCCAGAGCGAACCAATTGGCGCACTATCTCATCACCAGAGGGATACAGCCAGACACTCTGGTGGCGGTGCTACTGACACGTTCGATGGAGATGGTCGTAGGGCTACTGGCCGTACTGAAGGCCGGTGGCGCTTATGTCCCGATTGATCCGACCTATCCGGCTGCACGTATCCGGGACATACTGGCGCGGAGTGGTGCAGGGTGGGTACTCACACAATCTGATCTGATTGCCACCATCCGGCACGAACAGACGATTGCCATCGACCAGACTGGTGACGCGCTGGCGGCACAACCAACACAGAATCCATCGCTCCGGGTCTCGCCTGCGCATACTGCCTATGTCATTTATACCTCTGGTTCGACCGGACGACCGAAGGGCATTTCGATCACCCACCATAATGTATTCCACTTTCTGAGCGCATTACGACAGCAACCCGGCCTGCTGCCGGACGACCGGCTACTGGCCCTGACCACCATTGCATTTGATATCGCGGTACTTGAATTGTATCTGCCGCTGGTAACAGGGGCCTCGGTCATCATCGCAGCCACGGCTGACACGGCCGACCCGGCTGCACTGATCAGGCTGATTCAGCAACATCAGATCACGGTGGCACAAGCCACACCAGCGACCTGGATGATGCTGGTATCGCATACCGACTGGGCTGCCACACCACCACTGCACATACTCTGTGGTGGCGAAGCATTGCCGTTGCCATTAGCGCAACAGCTACTGCAACATAGCCGTACTGTCTGGAATCTGTATGGCCCGACCGAAACCACCGTCTGGGTTTCGGTTGGCCAGT
Source organism: Gammaproteobacteria bacterium (assembly GCA_020630515.1). GTDB lineage: Bacteria > Pseudomonadota > Gammaproteobacteria > Chromatiales > Chromatiaceae > JAHDBG01. The sequence goes on along the minus strand of JAHDBG010000097.1, from coordinate 1,167 downwards.
TAGCGCAGGACACCCGCCAGATCACACTGGCACCACCGCTGGCCAATACCCGGTTTTATGTTCTGGATGAGCAGCACCAGGTCTTACCCATCGGCGTGGCCGGAGAACTGTATATTGGTGGTGAACAACTGGCACGTGGCTACCTGCATCAGCCTGAACTGACGGCAGAACGCTTTATTACGCACCCGACATTCGGACGCCTGTATCAGACCGGCGACCTGTGTCGCTGGCTGCCGGATGGCAATATTGAGTATCTGGGCCGCACCGACTTTCAGGTCAAGATCCGTGGCTTCCGGATTGAGTTGGGCGAAATTGAGCAGGCCCTGCTGGCGCAGGATGATGTGCACCAGGCGGTAGTGCTGGCGCGCGAGGATCAGCCGGGTGATAGACGACTGGTTGCGTATCTGGTGGGTACCGCACCGGCGGATATCCTGCGCCAGCAACTGGCTGAGCGGTTACCGGATTATATGCTCCCGGCCGCGTTTATCGCGCTGGATGCCCTGCCACTGACCCCGAATGGCAAGCTGGATCGGCGCGCCTTACCCGCACCCGATTACGCGGCGACTCAGGCTGAGTTTGTCGCACCACGCGATACGCTCGAACGTGACATCGCTGCGATCTGGTCTGACTTGTTAGCTATTGAACAAATCGGCATTCGGGACAACTTTTTTGCACTGGGTGGTCATTCGTTGCTGGCCACCCGGGTGATCTCGCAGCTGCGCGCCCGACACCAGCGCACAGTCCCACTCAGGGCCTTGTTTATTGCACCTGAACTGGCGGCGTTTGCTGATCAGGTGCAGCAGGCTCCCCTGATGGGTGATGCTGCAATACCACCAGCAGAACGCGATCAGCCATTGCCCTTATCGTTTGCCCAGCAACGGTTGTGGTTTATTGACCAGCTGGAACCGGGCAGCGCCCTGTATAACATTCCGTTTCAGATCCACCTGCGCGGGCCACTGAACATCACGGCCCTGCAAGACAGTGTGGCTTATCTGCTGGCCCGGCATGAATCCCTGCGCACCACCTTTGCCGCAACAGATGATGAGCCGGTGCAGATGATTCAGCCACCGGGAGACTACCAGCTGCCAGTTATCCGCGTGGCAGATGCATCTGCCATACCAGAACATGCACGAGCTGAAGCGAGCACACCGTTTGATCTGCGCGCCG
>JAHDBG010000028.1 GCA_020630515.1 Gammaproteobacteria bacterium | reverse complement strand
GGGCCTGTTCCGCGCAAATCTTCCGGCGAGCGAGGATATCACAGATTGATTCCCGGAGACTATCACACTCTCCGGGGGCGTCTGCAGCCATGGATGAGGTATCGATAACAATCATGTTGCCGGTTGAGTCTGGCTGCGAATCAGCATAAACCACCAGATCACAGAGATGATAGCGCTGAGCAGAAAGATAGCGGATAACTCAAACCAGGTCTGTATCCAGCCACCCAGCAACCCGCCAGTAAAGGCACCGAGAAATTGCGAGGTGGTAAAGATCCCCATGGCAGTCCCCTTTGCCTCGGAAGGGGCCGCCTTTGAGATAAGCGCCGGAAGCTTCGCTTCCAGCAGATTAAATGCCGTAAAGAACAGACCCAGGCCGATCAGGATGGCCATGAGTGAATCCTGGCTTTGCCACAAGACACACAGTGCCACGCTCAATACCAGGACGGCACCTGACAGAATCGGTTGTACCCAGGCCGGGCGCGAGGACAACCACACAAACGGGACCATACCAAGCAGTGAAAAGATCAGTACCGGCAGATACACCCAGGTATGCTCAGTCAGGGGCAAGCCAGCATTACGCAGCATGATCGGCAATGCCAGAAACGTGGCAGTCAGTATCAGATGCAGCGCGAATATGCCGATGTCCAGGCGCAATAAAGAGCGCTGATATAACACGCCTCGGATCATGTGCGGAATGGGCACCACATCGTGCTGCTGTCGTGTCGTCGTCGGGTCTGGTATCACCCGGATCACGATACCGATAGCCAGCACTGCCAGGCCGGCGCACAACCAGAAGATACCGGAATGCCCCAGCCAGGGATGTAATAGTGGCGTGGCAACCAGCGACAGCATAAAGGTCGCACCGATTGCCATCCCGATGCCCGCCATCACTCTGGTACGCTGCTCAGGTCGTGTCAGATCGGCCGCCAGTGCCAGAATCGCAGCAGCCACAGCACCGCACCCCTGCACTGCCCGCCCGATAATCACCCAGACAATATGATCCGCCAGCGCGGCAATCATACTGCCCAACGCAAACAGCGTGAGACCACCGATAATGACCGGCTTACGCCCGATATGATCAGACCAGAGACCAAGCGGTATCTGGCCCAATGCCTGCATCAACCCATAGATGCCAACCGCCAGCCCGGCCAGGGCAGGCGTGCTACCAGGCAGTTGTTCGGCAAACAGGGAAAACATGGGTAACATCAGAAAAAAACCAGCCATGCGGGTACCATATACAGCAGCCAGGCCGATTGTGGCACGTCGCTCTGTGGCGGTCAGGGTATTCGGGTGTGACAAAATATTCTCGTATCTGAAGGGGTAAACGGATGTTCAGTCAGAATCGTGACCAGTTGCGTCAGATGTTTCAGGCCAGCTGGGACAAATATCAGCAACAACAACCATTGCAGGGTGTCGAGCCACTGATCATGTCTGTGATTCAGCAACATCCGGAATATCAACCGCTGTTCACCGAACCTGATGCCCTGCATCAGGATTATACGCAACAGACCAATCCCTTTCTGCATATGAGCATGCACATTACCCTCGCAGAACAATTGCAGCTGGACCGACCAGCAGGTATCTGTGATATTTATCAGCGTTTACTGCATCGTATACCAGACCGGCACCAGGCTGAGCACCGGATACTGGATTGTCTGGCGCAGATCCTATGGGAGGCCCGAAACACAGGCCGCCAACCAGATACTGCGGCTTATCTGGCGCAACTGCAAAACATCTGACATCTGTTCTGATGACACCGCGTCATTCCGCACGAAGTCGCGGAATCCATGACCCGAAGCCAGATGGGTGACAGATCAGGCAGATTCTGCGACTTGTACAAGCAATCCGGCAACAGATCTGTCAATGTCTGGCCAGCGCCCGGTTTTCTCCGAAAAAGACCAGACTCTTAAAACCGGCGTCCCTGCCGGTATCGGTGCACCGATCATCTGGCAGGATGACGCAACTATGACGAAGTACCGGGGTGGTTATTTGCGGGTAGTTTGCAGTGCCTGCCGGATCATGTCTTCAACGGACAGTGTGTCGTCGGTGATGATCTTCAGCATGCGTTGTGCCTCGGTGGATTTATAGCCGAGGGCAAGCAGGGCACCAAGGGCATCGTCACGAGCCAGATTGGTTGTGGCGGCTGGTGTGGCCTGTGTAGTACCAGGCCGGGCTGGGAGGGCTGTGCCGGGCAGGCGATCCTGCATATCGAGGATCAGGCGCTCGGCAGTTTTTTTGCCGACGCCGGGCAGGCTGGTCAGGGCGGCCACATTGCCGGCCTGGATTGCCTGGGTAAATTCGGTGTGACTCATACCGGATAAGATTGCCAAGGCCATCTTACCGCCAACACCATTGACCCTTATCAGGGCCCGGAACAGTGTGCGCTCAGCCAGGTTCGCGAAGCCGTATAGCAATTGCGCATCTTCACGGACTGCCAGATGCGTATATAAGGTGACCGGTTCATCTGCAACAGGCAGCTGATAGAAGGTGGACATGGGTGCCTGTAATTCATATCCCACGCCCTGTACGTCCAGTATTAACATCGGAGGCTGTTTGTGCGCTACCTTACCGCGCAATAATCCGATCACGCCGGCCTCACCCGGCTGTAAAAATGTTGATGGTGTGCATGACACAAGGCGACAGCCAGCGCATCCGATTCGTCCAGTCCCATACTATGTTGCTGGCCCAGCATCAGACGTACCATATGCTGCACCTGCGTTTTATCTGCTGCGCCGGTGCCAACCAGGGCCTGTTTGACTGATCTTGCACTGTATTCAAACACCGTTAGTTGCCGGGTCACTGCGGCTGTGATCGCGGCACCACGCGCCTGCCCCAGCTTTAATGCTGCATTCGCGTTTTTAGCGACAAATACCTGTTCCACCGCTACCTGCTGCGGTCGGGTTTCGGCAATCACAATGCTGAGCTGGCTGAAGATCTCACCCAGTCGTGCCGGGAAGTCTTTGCTTTCTGTGCGGATGCAACCGCTGGCCAGATAGGTGCTGGTCTGGCGGTGGCTCTGTATAACACCATACCCGGTGGCGCGTGATCCCGGGTCTATGCCTAAGACCCGCAGGGTGTCAGTCTGTGAAATCGGCATTCGTGTAGACCGCCTGGACATCGTCCAGGTCTTCAAGAAAGTCGATCAGGCGCAGTACCTTGTCAGCAGCTTCGCCATGCAGGCTGATCTGTGTGTCGGCACTGAAGGTGATCTCAGCATGATCCGGAACCTGGTCTTCTTCTATCAGTCGGTCGTGTATGGTGTGAAATGATTCTGCGCTGGTGTACACGTCAACTGATTCGTCGTCGTGTCCTGCCACGTCATCTGCACCCACCTCCAGAGCCAGTTCCAGCAGGGTTTCTTCGTCTGCACCCGGAGCATAGCTCAGGATGCCCTGTTTCTGAAACAAATAAGAGACTGAACCATCTGTGCCGAGGTTACCGCCATGTTTAGTGAAAGCATGACGTACTTCGGATGCGGTGCGGTTACGATTGTCGGTCAGGCAATCGACCAGGACCGCAATACCACCCGGGGCATAGCCTTCATAACGGATTTCGTCAAAGTTGCCGGCATCCTCTCCTCCGGCACCACGCTTAACCGCCCGGTCTATCGTATCATTCGGCATATTACCGGCCTTCGCCTTGTCAATCGCCAGGCGCAGACGTGGGTTCGCGCTGGCTTCACCGCCACCCTGGCGGGCTGCCACAGTCACTTCTTTGATCAGTTTTGACCAGAGTTTACCGCGCTTTTTGTCATTGGCTGCTTTTTTATGTTTGATGTTTGCCCACTTGCTATGGCCTGCCATCCGGCATTCTCCTGTCAGGAAGCTTGTTGTATGACCTGTGTCATTTGTGCGGCATAGTTTCTAGCATGTTGTATGTCCATGCCAATCACCTTGCCCGCACTGTTATAGTCCAGGATTAACCCCTCAGAGTTCTTCACTCTCCATGCTGGTTTCTTCATGCAGGCTGATATACAGCGAGTCTGCGGTCGAATCATAATCAAAGTTCATGGTTGGAGTCCTCTACGGTCACCAACCGGACCCCGGCAGCCACAATCTGCAATGTGACTATGTGTCTGTAAAGCTTCGGGTCAGGTCGGCAAGTTGTTGCAGCCGCGCTGCGGCTGCACCACAATGCAATATCTCCTGAGCACGGGATACGCCCGCATGCAGGCTGGCAGTTACCCCGGAGACATATAAGGCCGCACCGGCATTCAATGCAACAATATCACTGGCTGCTCCCGGCTTACCTGCCAGCAGGTCACGTACCATCATCAGGCTCTGGCTGGCATCTGCAGCCTGGATGTCTGTCAGTTGCGCCGGCTTCAGGCCAAACCTGTCTGGTGTAATATGATATTGCTCAATCTGGTCCTGGCATAATTCAGCGACCAGGGTCCTGCCGGTGATACTGATTTCGTCCAGACCATCATCAGCGCAGACGACGATGGCATGTTCTGCCCCCAGCTGGCGCAATACACGTGCCATGGGGAGCACCCAGATCTGATCAAACACACCGAGCACCATATTGGCCACACCAGCCGGATTGGTGAGCGGTCCCAGCAGGTTGAAGATGGTCCGGGTCGCCATTTGTTTACGCGGCCCGATCGCATGTTTCATCGCACTGTGATGACCGGGAGCAAACATGAAGCCGACGCCGACCTGACGCACGCACCCGGCAATCTGCTCCGGGCTGAGTTGCAACTTAACACCAGCGGCCTCCAGCAGGTCAGCACTGCCGGAACGACTGGAGACTGCGCGGTTGCCATGTTTCGCAACATGGCAACCTGCAGCGGCGGCTACAAAAGTGCTGGCAGTTGAGATGTTGAAGGTGCCACTGGCATCACCCCCGGTGCCGACAATATCAACTGCATGGGCCAGCCCGCTGATATCAACGCCAGTCGCCAGTTCGCGCATCACTTGTGCTGCAGCAGTGATTTCGTCAACCGTTTCGCCCTTCATGCGCAGGCCGATCAGCAGACCGCCGATCTGGGCGTCGGTGGCACCGCCGCTCATGATAGTATGCATCACCTGCGTCATAGTGGCTGCAGCCAGATCCTGACGCTGCACAACCTGGTTGATCGCTGCAACCAGGCAGGTGTCTGTTGCCATATGCCTGTCTCCGCTGTTATTCGCTGAGTGCGTTCAGATAGGCCTGGTCCGAAATACGTGTCCAGGCCCGGACTTTTTGCAGGTACGCTTGTTGTGATGCAATGATTTCTTTTGCCAGCGGATCCTGTGCGGCCCGTTCTGCAAGTAATTGCTCGTTTGCGGCGCGCAACGCATCCATCACCGGTTTCGGGAAGGTTCTGATCTGTACCTGCGGATATTCCTGTCGGATCTTTGCCCAGTTCATGGCACTTTCATGATACGAGCGGGCGTACATGTCGTGTGCAGCACTTTGCATCGCGACACGCAGTATCGCCTGCAGGTCGTCAGGCAGGCTGGCAAACTTTTTCCTGTTGATCAGAAATTGTAATTCCGTCGCGGGCTCGTGCCAGCCGGTATAATAGTAGGGCGCAATTTTGTGGAAGCCCATGCGTAAATCCAGTGAAGGGCCAACCCACTCCAGGGCATCTATCGTGCGGCGTTCCAGTGCAGTGTACAGTTCTCCGGCGGGAATATTGGTCGGCTTCGCACCCAGTTTCGCGAGGACTTCACCGGCAAAGCCCGGTATGCGCATCTTCAGACCCTGCAGATCAGCCACGCTGTTGATCTCTTTCTGGAACCAGCCGCCCATCTGGTTACCGGTATTACCGCCCAGAAAGGATAGCAGGCCGTATTTGTCATATACCTTTTCCATCAGCTGCATCCCGCCGCCGTGGTAAAACCAGGCATATTGTTCAGGTGCAGTCATGCCGAATGGCATCGTGGTGAAATATAAGGTATTCGGATCCTTGCCCTTCCAGTAATAGGAGGCTGAATGGCCCATATCGTACTGGCCGGAGCGGACCATATCAAAGATGCCGAACGGTGCCTTGTGTTTGTTTTTCGCATGGATGGTGATTCTGAGTCGTCCACCAGAGAGTGCTTCGACCTGTTGTTTAAACGTTTTAGTAGATTCACCAAATATCGGAAAATTAGGTGGCCAGCTTTCCGCCAGACGCAAATGATAAACCTGGGCTGCCAGGGCGGATGTACTGAACAGCATACAGCTGAATAACAGGCTGAGAATCCGGGCCTTTGTTAACATGGTTACTCCTGTGCATATATCTGATGTGGAGAGTCGGCAAGATGATCTGAGGCCACCGCAGCGTGCCTTTTTAGTCGGGCCGATGGGTGCCGGTAAAACAACAGTCGGCAGATTGCTGGCTGAACACCTAGCATGGCACTTCACCGATACAGATGCCGAGATCGTGCGCCAAGCGGGGCAGAGTATACCGCAAATCTTCGCGACTGAAGGCGAAGATGGCTTTCGTGCACGTGAACAGCAAGTGATTGATCAGCTGACTCAGCGCAATCATTGTGTGCTGGCGACAGGTGGCGGTAGCCTGTTACGTGAGGTGAATCGTCAGCACCTGGCAGATCGTGGTCAGGTGATTTTTTTATGTTGTTCTCCCGAACAACAATATCAGCACACGCGTCACAGTAGACACCGGCCTTTGCTGGATACGCCGGATCCACTGGCGCGTCTGCGTGCCTTGTGGCGCGAACGTGAGCCGTTGTACCGGGCGACAGCGGATCATATCGTATCAGTTGAGCAGTATACGGTCGCTGCAGTGGTGGCGCAGGTTCTGGCGGTTCTGATTTGAATGTTTGATATGGACAATGTTATGGAAACTGATCAGGTACAGGCCCTGCTTGCGGCGGGGTTACCAGGTGCACAGATTGAAGTGAGTGGTGATGGCCGGCATTTTGCGGCATTTATCGTGAGTGCTGATTTTGCGGGAAAAAGTCTGGTGCAGCGACATCGTCAAGTGATGGCGACAGTGCGTGATGAGATTGACAGTGATGCATTACATGCCTTGTCCATCACAGCGAAGGCGCCGGATGAAGTCGCAGATAGCGTGCGATGACAGCATCCTTCCCGCAATTGCGGATGCGGCGGATGCGGCGTGATCTGTTTGCACGCCGGATGATGCGTGAAACAGTCCTGACACCTGCCGATCTGATTCAGCCGTTGTTTGTGATTCCAGGGGTTGATAAGGCTGAACCGGTGATGTCAATGCCAGGTGTGCAACGCCTGAGCATTGATCGGCTGGTACGTGAGGCGGAAGAAATATGCAGGTTAGGAATCCCGGCAATTGCGTTGTTTCCGGTGCCGGGTGCAACCTGTAAAAGTACGGATGCAGCGGCGGCATATCATCCGGAGGGTCTGGTTCAGCAGGCGGTGCGGGCAGTAAAGGCAGCGGTACCTGAGCTGGGCGTGATCACGGATGTAGCTCTGGATCCGTATACCAGTCACGGTCAGGATGGTGTGGTTGATGCACAAGGCTATGTGCTGAATGATGAGACTATCGACGTGTTGTGTCGCCAAGCCTTATCGCATGCCGAGGCCGGTGCAGATATCGTGGCACCATCGGATATGATGGATGGACGCATCGGGCGTATCCGTGCGATACTGGAAGCAGCAGGTTATATTCACACACGCATTCTGGCGTATTCGGCAAAATATGCCTCGGCATTTTATGGCCCGTTTCGTGATGCGGTGGGATCAGTCGCGAACCTGAAGGATGGGGATAAAGCCACCTATCAGCAGGATCCGGCGAACAGCAATGAAGCCCTGCGTGAGGTGACTCTGGATCTGGAGGAAGGGGCAGATCTGGTGATGATCAAGCCAGCTCTGCCATATCTGGATATTGTGCGACGGGTGAAGGATCAGTTCGGTGTGCCGACCCTGGCGTATCAGGTCAGCGGTGAGTATGCGATGTTGCAGGCTGCTGTACGGCAAGGCTGGCTGGATGAGCAACCAGTAGTACTGGAATCTTTACTTGGAATCAAACGTGCGGGAGCGGATGCAATCCTGACCTATTCTGCGAAATCAGCTGCTGGCTGGTTGTCTTCTGTACCCGAAACTGCTGCAACCAAGGCTTAATTTTTCACCGTAGCAACAAGCTACGGGAGATCAGACCCTAAGAGACTAAAAATCATGAGTAAGTTTAAAGTTCTCATTCTTGGTGGCGCTGGCACAATGGCCGCTTATGTCATCCATACTTTAATGAAGTATACAGAGCTTCATATTGAACTAACTTTAGCAGATAAAAAGTCAGAAAAAGCCAGGCAAGCAGCTAAATACTGCAACGCTGAAGTTCTGCAATTAGATGTAGCTGATCAATCAGCATTAAACAAAGCCTTATCAAACTCAGATGTAGTCATCAATATGATTGGGCCTTACCATCTTCATACAGTGAACATTGCCAGAACAGCTATCAGCATGGGCTGCCACTACGTTGATGTTTGTGATGATGATCGGCCAACATGGGAAATACTTAAACTGGACAAACTGGCAAAACAAAATCAAGTACTTGCCCTTCTCGGCATTGGAGCCAGCCCTGGCCTTACCAACATTTTTGCACGTAAAGCCGTATCTTTGCTTGATCAGGTCGATACTCTTTTTGCTGGTTGGGGAGACCATCCTCTGGCAAATACAACTTACGTGCCTGAATCTGAAACGATTCCTCTGCCTCCTGGTGAAGGTTTAGCGACTTATCGGCATCTTTTCCAGCTTGCATATGAAAAAACTCATATTGTTAAACAAAATGAGCTGGTAGAAGTTGATCCTTTTACCAGAAAATTATTTCATATCCCAGGTGCAGGCAAAGTTCCGTTAACATTGATTGCACATCCAGAAGCTGTAGGTTTAGCAAAACAATATAAAAACAGCATTTCTGATATTTATACAGTTGGTTTGCTTTACCCTTCAGACTATGGATTCCTCAAATGGGTATATGAAGCCAGCATTGATGGCAAAATCAATGGGAAAGATGCTGCAGAGCTTTTTAATTCTGGCACCTCAAAGGAGCAAGAAAAACTGATTCCGGTGCGTCAGATGTTATCTTTAATGTTTAAAGGCTTTACAGAAATATTTTTGCCATCAAAGAAAAAGATACCATTACTTTTCGCCGGAGCATATGGTTTGAAAGACGGCGAAAGAACCCATGTTCTCATAGGCACAAAGCCGATTAATCAAATGCACTTGACCGGGATGTGTACAGGTGCACCAGTCGCTGTCGCTGTCGCTGAATTACTCCGCAACAATATAAAAAATCATCACGGTGTGTATACGCCGGATCAATTATTCGATCCGGATCACTTTCTGGATGAGTTGGCCATAAAGGTTACTCCGTCACTGGAAAAAGGCGAAGATATCCACCAGGTCATAATTGAACGTGCAAGCGATTCAAGGAGTTGATCCGCCAATACCTCGCCATAATATGGGCTTGAAGGCGCTTAATAAGTGCCGGACGCCCTCTGTGACGGGGTTTTATTATTCGCGTTCGTCAATCCAGGCCATCTGTATCGCTTCCAGGATTTTTTCGCCACACCGGTCAGCGGCGCCGGTAAAGTCCGGCAACCCCAGAACCTTTTGCATCAGATCTACAAAATTGATATGAGTCGGATCCGTCTCCGGATGTGCTTCGTCCAGTGCGATTGCAATCTCTGTCGTGTCGGTCCAGGTCAGCTGTGCCATAGGTTTTGTTAATGGTTTTCTTTTGCGTGATTCAGGGTATATTTCGGTAATTCGACCACCAGATCCTGCTCACCAACGATCGCCTGACAACTCAGGCGCGATTCAGCTTCCAGTCCCCAGGCCTTATCCAGCAGGTCTTCTTCGTCTTCGCTCGCTTCATCCAGGGAATCGAACCCTTCACGTACAATCACGTGACAGGTCGTGCAGGCGCATGATTTTTCACACGCATGCTCAATCTCAATACCGGCATCTAATGCGGCATCACACAGACTGATGCCAGGTGTTGCCAGGATCGCAGCACCGTCCGGGCAGACGGTCTCGTGCGGTAAAAAAATGATCTGGGTCATATCAATGGATATCGTCAACGGACTGTCCGGCCAGGGCCTGGCGAATATTCGTATTCATGCGCCGTTCAACATACAAGGCACACACCTGTTCCAGTGCAGCAATCGCTGCCTTCAGCTCACCGGCCTCCCGGGTCTGCTCTGCAGTGGCCTGCAATTCAGCCAGCGCAGTGTCAATCTGTGCCCGCTCAGCCGTATCCAGCAATGCCTCTCCGTCATCGGCAAGTGCAGCATGCAGGGCATCCAGCACCCGCTGCGCATTGACTTTTTGTTCAATGAGCTGACGGGCTGCCATATCTTCAGCTGCATGTTCTATTGAGTCCTGCAGGAGCCGGGTGATGGCGGCCTCACTGAGGCCGGATGACGGTTTGACGGTGATGTCTGCGCTGATGCCACTGCCCTGTTCTGCAGCACTGACCTGTAACAGTCCATCTGCATCCACAGTAAAGGTGACCCGGATACGCGCTGCACCAGCCACACGCGGTGGTATACCCCGTAGTTCAAAACGAGCGAGCGAGCGGCAATCGCTGACATACTCGCGCTCGCCCTGTACCACGTGCACTGAGAGTGCGGTCTGTCCGTCTTTTGCCGTGGTGAAGGTCTGGGCTCGTGCAATCGGCAGGGTTGTATTACGTGGGATGATCTTTTCAACCAGACCACCCATGGTCTCCAGGCCTAGCGAGAGTGGGTTGACGTCTAATAACAGGACATCCTGTCCGGTGGGATTGCCGACTAAGCTGTTCGCTTGTATCGCAGCACCGAGTGCAACCACCCGATCCGGATCAAGATCTGTCAGCGGCATGGTGTCGAAGAATCCAGCAACCTGCTCACGTACCCGCAAGGTGCGGGTGGATCCACCAACCAGTACCACCTGAGCAATGTCCTGCCGGTTCACTCCGGCATCCTGTAAGGCCTGACGACAGGTACGGAGTGTCTGCCGGATCAGTGGATCTATCAGTTCATCCAGCTGTGCGCGACTCAGTTCACCCCGCCATACGCCTTTTGTCCAAGTGACCTGCACGGGTGCACTGTCCTGTTCTGACAGCGCTTCTTTGGCAGTACGCGCCTGTTGCAGCAGATTGCGGCGTAATGCCGCTGCCTGATCAGATGTCAGCCCGGCCTGGCAGACCATCCAGTCAGCTATCGCCTGATCGAAATCATCGCCACCGAGTGCAGTATCACCGCCGGTAGCGAGCACTTCAAACACACCGTCATGTAAACGCAGTATGGAAATATCGAAGGTACCACCGCCCAGGTCATAGATCGCATGGATACCTGCAGTTGCCCGGTCCAGCCCGTAGGCAAGGGCTGCCGCAGTCGGCTCATTCAGCAGTCGTAAGACCGGCAGACCAGCCAATCTGGCAGCATCCCTGGTTGCTTGGCGTTGTGCATCATCAAAATAGGCCGGTACCGTAATCACCGTGCCTGCCAGTTGCCCACCCAGTGTGGTCTCAGCACGCTCTGCTAGGGACTTGAGAATATCAGCACAAACAGTGACCGGGCTGACCAGACCCACAACAGTACGCAGCATTGGCATCGCGTTTTCCGAGCCATCCAGCTCGTAACCGATGTTGTTTTGTGCCAGTTGTTCTGCGGTATAACCAATCAACCGTTTGGCAGAAACAATAGTATTCTGCGGATCCCGGGTAGCAGCAGCACGCGCAGCAGCACCCACCACCGGGCCTTGTGTGGTGTAACGTACCACGGATGGCAGCAGATGTTGTCCCTGTCCATCCGGCAAGGTGTCCGGGACTCCACTGCGTAGGGTGGCTACCAGAGAATGAGTGGTTCCCAGATCAATGCCTGCAGCCAGTCGATGCTGGTGGGGTTCGGGTGTGGCGTCAGGTTCGGAGATTTGCAGCAGTCGGCTCATGCTTCGTTCAGGTGTGTAGCCAGTGTTGCAGCTTCCTGCTGTAGCTTATATAAAAATTGTAATTTCTGTACCGTAGCACAGGCGACAGCGGGTTCGTCAGGGGCCGCAAACCAACCTGTTAGATCATTCAGCCGGGTTGTAATCAATACCTGAATCGTCTTCTGTATATGGTCTGATGCTGCTGCCGGATCTGCCTGCTGTGGTATTCCGGCGAGTTCCTCACGCAACGCCATCTGTTCCATCAGGAAGACGCCATCCTGTATGCTATCTGCTTCATCCGGCCGGATGCCTTGCAGACTCAGTAAATAGATAGCACGCTGTAACGGGTCTTTGAGTGTGTGGTAGGCTTCATTGATTATCATCGCGTGTTGTAACGCCAGCCGCTGCGCAGTCTCAACAGAGTGCGTATGACGATCCGGATGGCTGGCTCTCTGCAGGATATGATAACGTCGGGTCAGTTTATCAGTGTCTATATCAAAGCTGGCGGGAAGCTGAAAAAGCTCGAAATAGTTAGCAGTATCAGACATGAATTATGATGACGCCCGGATGGAGTGTGCACTGATAGTAGTCTGAGCATGTAACGCCTGTACCTCAGTTAAAGGTAACTGACAGATATTTGCAATTTCCTGATCATCCAGCTTGCCGATCAGTTGTGCGGCAGTTTGTTGCATGCCTTTTTTCACCCCTGTTTTGATACCTCTTTCCATACCTCTTTCCAGAACGTACTGGTAAGAAGGTAATTCTTCAATGTTAAAGTCTGTCAGCATTTGTCTGGTCTCCTGAATTTTTTCGCTCAGGTTGCGGTTTTTCCCCAGAATCTCAAGCATATGAAAATAACGACGGAAATCTGACTCATTGTCCTGAGTCAGTTCATACAGCCGTCTGATAATGTATGCAATGATATCTTCGGCAGGTCTTCCCTTAAAATCACACAGTATGGCAAGTACCAGCGCATCCGGGGTATCTTCACCAAGCAACAGCGCACAATCGATGGTACACATATCAATTATCTGGTATTGATAATTGAATGCCGCGACGCCGTCTGGCATCGTCAGTTTCTTTCTGCCAATGTAGACCAGGTATTGTTGCAGCGGCTCGTCTGGCCAGCGCAGCCGGATATCCGTGTAATACCGCAGCATGCGCAGAGGCATCTGTGGATGATTGTCATTCTGGATTTCCAGGTGCAGCAGGCAGGTTGAATGATCTGTCGCTGATTGTACACGCACCAGAATATCTGCGCGCCGATCTTCCACCCGATGAGACTCTGTGCTCAGCAATTCGACCAGGTCTGGTACGATGTCGAGTCTGAGCAGTTGTGTGATGAGGCAGGTAGCCAGCCGCTCAATCAGCGATTTGCTGATAATATCTTTGTCTGCCATGCCTGAAGTATGCTGAAAAATGGCTCAGACGGTAAAACTTTCCCCACAACCGCATTCGTCTTTTACATTCGGGTTATTGAAGGTAAAACCTTCATTCAACCCGTTTCTGGCATAGTCCAGCTCTGTACCGGCAAGGTAGACCAGGCTTTTGCGGTCTATGATGACTTTGATATCGTGATCTTCAAAGACTTCATCATCCGGATTGAGGCTATCAACAAATTCCAGTACATACGCGAGCCCGGAGCAGCCAGTCGTCTTCACTCCAAGACGCACACCAATACCATGCCCACGTTTCTGCAGAAAGGTGTGCACCCGATCAGCGGCGGCGGCACTCAGGCTGATTGGCATCATGCCTGCTTGTTCTGCAGGTCCGTGATTGCAGCCTTAATTGCATCTTCGGCAAGTACGGAGCAATGAATCTTGACCGGAGGCAGAGCAAGTTCTTCGACGATATCGGTATTTTTAATTTCCCGGGCCTGTTCCAGTGTTTTGCCTTTCACCCACTCAGTTAGTAATGAGCTGGATGCGATAGCAGAACCACAGCCATAGGTCTTGAAACGTGCATCTTCTATCACACCCTGTTCATCTACCTGAATCTGCAGCCGCATCACATCACCACAGGCTGGTGCGCCCACCATGCCAGTGCCGACGTTCGCAGCATCTGTATCCAGAGTGCCGACATTGCGCGGGTTTTCGTAATGATCTATCACTTGTTCGCTGTAAGCCATGAGTTCTCTCCTGATTAAGGGCCCTTAATGAGCCGCCCACTGGACACTTTTCAGATCAATACCTGCCTTGTACATGTCCCAGAGAGGGCTCAGTTCGCGCAGGCGTACGACCTGGGTATGAATTTGTTGCAGGACTGCATCCACGTCAGCTTCTGTGGTAAAGCGTCCCAGAGTAAACCGGATGGAGCTGTGTGCCAGCTCGTCGTCACGTCCGAGCGCACGTAATACATAGCTCGGCTCCAGACTGGCAGAGGTACAGGCACTGCCGGAAGACACGGCCATGTCTTTCAGTGCCATCATCAGGCTCTCACCTTCGACATAGTTGAAGCTGATGTTCAGGTTGCCCGCGATCCGTCGCTGCAGGTCGCCATTCACATACACTTCTTCCAGATCTTTCAGGCCGTTGTACAGTTTGTCGCGCAATGCGTGCAAGCGCACGTTTTCTTCAGCCATTTCTGCCTTTGCCAGGTGAAATGCCTCGCCCATGCCGACAATCTGATGAGTCGGTAAGGTGCCGGAGCGCATACCTCGTTCATGTCCGCCGCCATGTATCTGTGCTTCTATCCGTACCCGTGGTTTGCGCCGCACATAGAGTGCACCGATACCCTTCGGCCCATATACCTTGTGCGCGCTCAGGCTCATCAGGTCGACCGGTGTTTTCTGCAGATCAAGTGCGACCTTGCCCGGACTTTGCGCTGCATCCACATGGAATAAGACACCGCGCTCCCGGCACAGGGTACCCAGCGTATCTATGTCCTGTATCACGCCGATCTCGTTGTTGACATGCATCACAGAGGCCAGAATCGTATCATCGCGCAGTGCGGCGCGGAATACATCGGCGTCAATCAGGCCATCCGGCTGCACGTCCAAGTAGGTCACTACATAACCTTCGCGCTCCAGCTGGCGACAGGTATCCAGCACCGCTTTATGCTCAGTCTTCACCGTGACGATGTGTCGGCCTTTTTTCTGGTAGAAGTGCGCAGCTCCCTTAAGCGCCAGGTTATCTGATTCTGTTGCACCAGAGGTCCAGACAATTTCCTTACTATTCGCGTTCAGCAGGGCAGCAACCTGCGCACGCGCCTGTTCAACCCGTTGCTCGGCATTCCAGCCAAATGCATGCGAGCGTGAGGCCGGATTGCCGAAATCGCCGTCCAGCGTGAGGCATTCGCACATTTTCGCTGCCACTCGCGGGTCGATTGGTGTCGTAGCAGAATAATCAAGATAGACAGGCAGTTTCATAAGGTCAATTTTAACATAGGGTGAATCGGATAGCTCCGCAGCATGCAGAAGTGCCCTTATGGCTTAACGGTGCTGAGACCCAGGATCTCCCAAGCCTGCATACCTCCGCGATACCACTTGATTTTATGCGCCGGATAACCGAAGCGCAGCAGATTTCTGATATTGTTGGGTGATTGTCCACACCACATGCCGTTACAGAATAAGATGAGTGTCTTTGCCCGGCTGAAGTCCCACAGACCCTCAGCTTCACGTGCGCCAAACTCATTGCCGAGAATTTCACTGATGGTGAATGGATTCGCACTCGGACTCAGTTGTGTCCAAGGAATGTTTTTCGCGCCTGGAATTGTGCCACGTTTCACCCAGTCGGGAGTACGTGAATCAACCACTAAGATAGTGTCGTCGCCTGCGATCATCTTCTGCAGGTATTGCACGACTTCGACTTCGCCGATAGTTGCTACGCCAGGCGCCAGTACGGCGGGCTGGATACAGAATGGTGGGCAGGGCCGGGAAGTTTTGGCAAACGCAGGTTTGACCGTGTTTCTGGCATCCTGATTGCGTTGTATGAGGATTTTTTTGCCGTTTAATGTGCCTTCAACTTTAGGCAGATCCGGTGTGATGCCGACCTCACTAGCGAGTACAGCCTGTGGCATACCCAGGCTGAGCATCAGGATCAGTCCGCCCACAGATTGTATTTTTCGTATCATGCATAGCTCCTTTGAAAATGCGGAATGTCTTCAGTCGCAATCCGGTTCATCATCTTCCTCTTCTTCGTCTGCTGAGTCCATCACAGATTCTGCCATATCAGGTATGATAACCTGCTCCGGCGGTGTTAGTGGCACTGAGTCCGGCTGCACCTGCGTTAATGGTAGAATAAGGCAGAATGCGAGTAGACAGGGCATGGTGGATATCCTGAATTGTGGTATAACATTCACGATATTGACCATAAGGGCACCTCTAAAAACTACTGCGCTCGCAAATACTTCATTGAAAAGTACTCATGTACGACCCGTACACTGCGCTTTTTCGCCTCGTCTTTGCTTCGCTCGCGACGTTTTTAGAAGTGACCATAATTGTGTGCCATTTTTCTGAGTGACGCGATGGAATTCTGGCAGATTGGATTGCTGATACTGGCTGGTATTGCGGCTGGCTGGCTGAATGTAATCGCCGGTGGTGGTTCGCTGCTGACCGTCCCGATCATGCTGTTTATGGGGATTCCCAGTGCGGTTGTGAACGGAACCAACCGGCTTGCCATTCTGGCACAGAATGTGGTCGCAGTCGGTACTTTTTTTCAGCACGGCTTTTCAGATATCCGGTTGAGTTGCAGTCTCGCTGCTGCGGCTGCCGCTGGTGCAGTCGCCGGTGCGCATGTGGGCCTGCAGCTGGATGACATATGGTTTAACCGCATTCTGGCAGTAGTGATGATTGCCGTGCTGATCATCATGGCGACCGGAGGCTTACACAAAGATCAGCAAGCCGGTGGTGAGCACCCGCAACGGCTGGCACTGGGTCATGTCCTGATGGTGGGTGCAGGTTTCTGGGGCGGCTTGATACATATTGGCGTCGGGTTTATTCTGATGCCGATTCTGCATCGGGTAATGGGCCTGAATCTGGTGCTGACAAATATGCATAAGGTATTTGTGGTGCTGATGTATATCCCGGTCACCCTGTGGATATTTGCGGCCCATCTGGAATTATTATGGTGGACTGGTTTAGGTCTGGGCATGGGGAATGCGCTGGGCGGCTGGCTGGGCGCAAGAACTGTGATTGCACAAGGTGCAGTCTGGATTCGGTGGATTATGTTTGCGGCACTCAGTGTTTTCATCATTAAGTTGTTATTTTTTCCCTGAGTCTTTCGATGTCAGGACAAGGTGGTATAGTGCAGGAAGAAGTTAAGATCGGGGTAGTCGGTGGCTCCGGCTACACCGGAATCGAATTATTGCGTTTATTATTGCGTCATCCGGCGGTCAGATTGCAGGCAGTGACATCGCGTCATGAGGCCGGGCAGGCCGTATCAGCACGGTATGGCAACCTGACGGGACAGATTGATCTGACCTTCGTCGAGCCGGAGCTATCGGTATTAACGGCGTGCGATCTGGTGTTTTTTGCGACACCAAATGGCGTGGCGATGCAACTGGCACCAGATTTACTGGCCGCCGGAGTTCGTGTGATTGATCTGGCGGCTGACTTTCGGTTGCGCGATCCTGCAGTATGGGAACAATGGTATGGCATGGCGCACGCCTGCCCGGAACTGCTGACAGAGGCAGTATATGGTTTGCCCGAGTTGTCCCGGCCAGCGATTCAGCAGGCACGGCTGGTGGCGAATCCCGGGTGTTATCCCACTGCTGTGAGCCTGGCGCTGTTGCCTCTGGTGTCAGAACATGTGGTCGATTTACAACGGGTGATTGCAGATTGTAAATCAGGTGTCAGTGGGGCGGGACGCAGTACCAATGCAAATCTGCTGATGGGTGAAGTCAGTGAAAGTTTTAAGGCGTACAGTGTTACCGGCCATCGTCATCTGCCGGAGATCAGCCAGACCTTAGCGGCGGTGAATGAAACGGCAGTACAGCTAACGTTTGTGCCACACCTCGTACCGATGATTCGCGGCATTCATGCGACTGTGTATGCGCCGTTAGTAACAACGCTGGATGACCTGCAGACCTGTTTTACTGACTATTATGCGGCTGAGCCGTTCGTTCAGGTTCTGCCGCCGGGCAGTCACCCGGAAACCCGTTGCGTGCGTGGTGCCAATCAATGTCAGATTGCGGTGCATCAGCCGCAACCGGCAGGCCCGATTATCGTTCTGTCGGTGATTGACAATCTGGTAAAAGGTGCCGCAGGACAGGCAGTGCAGAATATGAATCTGATGCTGGGTCTGCCGGAAGAGATGGGCCTGCAACAGATTGCCTTATTACCCTGAGGAATGAGGGCAATGAAACAAGGTGCTGTGCCAACTCCCCGGATTGTTCAACCAGGGCGGGATCATCAGACAATCAAATGGTTAATTTTACTAGCCTTGTGCGTAGTGGCTGCCTGGGTCTGGTGGACGCAGCGGCATTTGTTGTGGCCGGACGCCGCGCCATCGTCGGCTATTGTGGCACTGACACGATGGCAGACTACGCAGAACCAGTTACAGGTGCTGCAATCTGCGCGGGATGATTTTCGGTTGCAATTAATCACGGCACAGCGAACCCATCAGGTTGACCAGCAGGCACTTGCTGCAGTGCAGCAGGAATTACTGGCGCTGCAGAATGAACGTGCGGTATTGCGACGCGAACTGGAATTTCTGAAAACGCTGGTCTCGGGCGATGTTACGGTATTACAGTTGCTGGATCTGAAGGTCTGGTCTGCAGCGGCAGATAAGCCAGCGTATGGGTACAGCCTCACGGTGTCTAAGCGGGCAAAGAGCCGTACTAAGGTGCGGGGCGGCCTAGAGATCAGTGTATCCGGTCAGCAGGATGGTGAACTTGTGGCTTTAACAATGGCAGAGCTGGGCATTAATCCGAAACAGCTGTCGATGAATTTTACCCAGTTTCAGACATTCAGTGGTGAGTTTGTGTTACCGGATAGATTTGTGCCGGAACTCATTACCATAGCGGTCCAACCAAAAAGTAAACAGTTCCGGCAGTATCAGAAAGATATCGTGTGGCGGCTGGTGATTGAGCCATAAGGAGCAGATATGAGATTCTCGCGTCGGTATAAGGTACCGAAGGTTGCTACTGTCATCGGACAGGGAACTGAGATTCAGGGTGATATCATGTTTCGTGGCGGGCTGCACCTGGATGGCAGGGTGCTGGGCAATGTACAGGGAGAACCAGGTTCACAATCATCTGTCACAGTCAGTGATCAGGGCCACATTGAAGGCGATATCCGGGTGGATAGTTTAATCTTGAATGGTACTGTGATCGGTGATGTGCATGGTACTGAACAGGTTGAATTAGCGGCTGCGGCGCGGGTAACCGGCACAGTCTATTATCGTATACTGACCATGGCACCAGGCGCTGAAGTGAATGGTCAACTGGTGCATACAGATGAATCTGATGCACTAACAGAACAAAAAGTACATACCGAATCTGAATAATATTATGCTGCTTGAGCTTGCGTTAATTGGCAGTATTTTTACCAATTCTGCAATCAGGAAAAAACTGATTAACACCGGTGTTGCACTAAAACAACGTCTGCAGAAAAAGTCGGAGACATTGTCCCGGGAAAGGACACAGGATATAAAAAAGACAGAAGATAACAATATCCGCTGGAGTATCACAGCCTTTGGCATCACCGGGCTAAGTATTATTGTTCCGATATTAAGGCCGTTCAGCCTGGCCTTACTGATTTATTTATGTGTTCCTGTCATCAGTTCAGCCTGGAAGAAACTCAGGCATAAAAAAAAGATTGGACATGACTTTTTAGTGGGTGTTTTAGCTATAGTCAGTGTGTTGTCTGCTCAATTGGCTGCCCTAAGTGTTGCACTGGTGTTTTATTACTCAGGCCGTAAGTTACTGCTTAAGACACAAAATCAGACCAAATTACTGCAAACTGAATTGTTGCAGCGAAAGTCTGATAATCATGCTTGGTTGCTGCAGGACGGTGCTGAATTACAGGTCAGGTTGGACAAAATTAATGTGGACGATCGGATCGTTGTGCGCACCGGAGAAGTTATTCCGGTTGACGGACAGTTATTAATTGGCACTATCACTGTTGATCAGCACCAGTTAACTGGTGAATCTCAGCCGGTTGATAAGATTGCAGGCGATTCGGTTTTTTCATCTAGCCAGGTTTTACACGGTACCGCAACGATCAGAGTTGAAAAAACCGGAGCAGATACAACAGTAGGTGAAATGACTGAGATACTTGCTTGCACAACAGATCATAAACTAGAGATGCTGAGCCAAGGCGAAATATGGTCAGATCGTATCGCCGCGCCCTTATTGTTTTTGTCTGCCGCTATGCTACCCTCTGTGGGAGTTGCCGGAGCTAGCGCGATACTGAATTGCACCTTTGGTAATCGACTACAGTTTACTGCACCAC
>JAHDBG010000096.1 GCA_020630515.1 Gammaproteobacteria bacterium | reverse complement strand
TGTGTTAGGCATGCCGCCAGCGTTCAATCTGAGCCAGGATCAAACTCTTCAGTTTAAAATCGTTGTTGCCTGAGCAACAATTTTGGCTCAATATCAGAATCTTAAAAGGTGTTTTTAAGATGCCTCTATTGATATTTATTGGCCGAAGCCTATCAACAGGACACCCACACAAGTTACTTGATATATTTTTAAAGAGCAGATCGCTGTGTTTGGCGAAATTTACCTGGGCAAATTATACAGTGTTTTAAACGCTTGTCAAAGGAAGAATTTAAAAACTTCAGCACCCGACCAGAGAGGAGCATTTTACCTCAAATTCTGCTTTTGTCAACTTTTTTCAAACGAAAAAGAAACTGGCACCATTGCGCTTTACAGGCAACGGCGCACTGGCCACATCAGCTTGAGTCGCACCCATAAAAAAACCCCGGGAGCAAACCCCCGGGGTTTTTCAAGTCACCAGGCTTGAGTCAATAGCACCAACTGAGCATTACCCAACATACCTTCCGCTGACGGATTGACAGCATCCTTCAGAGGTATACCGGCGTAACGCTCGTGCTCAGACTAACTCCATCAGAAGACTTTCTGAGTAACGCCAGCACGTTACATCATACCACCCATACCACCCATACCACCCATATCTGGTGCGGCAGATGCTGCGGCCTTATCTTCAGGCTGATCGGCCACCATACACTCGGTGGTAATCATCAACCCGGCAATAGACGCCGCATTCTGTAACGCTGAACGAGTCACTTTAGTGGGATCCAGAATACCCATGGAAACCATATCACCATACTCGCCATTACCAGCGTTGTAACCGAAGTTACCGGCGCCTTCCGCGACCTTGTTGAGCACAACCGCAGCTTCTTCACCACAGTTAGCCACAATCTGACGCAGTGGTTCACTCATCGCACGTGCTGCAATCTTAATGCCGACATCCTGATCCGCATTATCACCTTTCAGGCTATCCAGTGCCTTCAGTGCGCGCACCAAAGCCACACCACCACCAGCTACCACACCTTCCTCAACCGCAGCACGGGTTGAATGCAACGCATCTTCCACCCGGGCTTTTTTCTCTTTCATTTCAACTTCAGTTGCTGCACCGACCTTAATCACAGCAACGCCGCCAGATAGCTTAGCCAAGCGCTCCTGCAGTTTTTCTTTATCGTAGTCTGATGTGCTGGATTCGATTTCAGCACGAATCTGCTCACAACGACCCTTGATATCGCTTTCGGTGCCAGCACCATCAATAATCGTGGTTTCGTCTTTGGTGACCTGCACACGTTTCGCGGTACCCAACTCATTCAGCGTAACCTTTTCCAGGGTCAGACCAATTTCTTCCGCTACCACAGTGGCACCAGTCAGAATTGCAATATCCTGCAACATAGCCTTACGGCGATCACCAAAGCCAGGGGCTTTGACTGCTGCGACCTTTACAATACCGCGAATATTATTCACAACCAGAGTTGCCAGCGCCTCACCTTCGATGTCTTCCGCCACAATCAACAGCGGCTTACCTGCCTTGGCAACGGCTTCCAGAGTAGGCAGCAGATCACGGATGTTGGAGATCTTTTTATCATGCAGCAGAATGAAGGGCTGCTCCAGGTCTACCATTTGGCTTGCCTGGTTGTTAATAAAGTAAGGTGAGAGATAGCCTCGGTCAAACTGCATACCTTCAACCACATCCAGCTCGTTATCTAAGCCGGAACCTTCTTCTACTGTGATCACACCTTCCTTACCCACTTTTTCCATCGCCTGGGCAATAATGTCACCCACATTCACATCTGAGTTAGCAGAGATGGTACCAACCTGTGCGATAGATTTGTTATCGGTGCAAGGAACCGACATGGACTTCAGTTCAGCCGTCGTGGCCTGTACCGCCTTGTCAATACCACGCTTCAGATCCATCGGGTTCATGCCGGCAGCCACTGACTTCAGACCTTCCTGCACCATACACTGCGCCAGGACAGTCGCAGTCGTGGTACCATCGCCAGCCACATCAGATGTCTTGGAAGCAACTTCCTTGACCATCTGTGCGCCCATATTTTCGAATTTATCCTGCAATTCGATTTCTTTCGCAACTGACACACCATCCTTAGTAATGGTTGGTGCACCAAATGATTTCTCCAGTACCACATTGCGACCTTTCGGACCCAAGGTGGTTTTTACCGCATTCGCCAGAATATTCACACCGTTCAGCATACGCGAACGGGCATCATCAGCAAATAATACGTCTTTTGCAGCCATAGTTACTATCTTCCTAAGTGTAGGTCACATGAGCCGCCTGCCACGCTGATAACAGACAGCATCGTCGAAAAAGGTCAGGTCATACACGATGGCCTGATGCGGATTGATCTCAGGCTTCAACTACACCCATGATGTCTTCTTCCCGCATGACCAGCAGTTCTTCGCTGTCAATCCTGACTTCAGTGCCTGAATATTTACCGAACAGCACGGTATCCCCGACCTTAACATCCAGGGCACGGGTTTCACCGCTATCAAGAATCTTGCCGTTACCCACAGCCAGTACTTCGCCCCTGACCGGCTTTTCAGTCGCCGCATCGGGCAGTACGATACCACCCGGGCTGGTGGTTTCTTCTGCTTCGCGGCGAATCACCACACGATCATGTAATGGACGGATTTTCATTACGTCAAACTCCTGATGGAAAAATGCAAAAACAATCAGCATCAACACCCGCCTGAATGCGGTCGCTGATACAGAACACTTCGGGATAATATATTTGCAATGCTGACAAACCAGCACTCGTGATGGCACACCCCGACGCCCATCGGTAGCTGGAAGTCAGCGCGCCAGACCCACTTGAGTGCTGGATATAAGGCCGCTTTCGACAATATCAAGCTGCAAAATCATCTTCTTATCGCAAATACCGTATGCACATGGTGGCAATATGCATCCACACGAAAAAATCAATTATATTGAACTATCTAGCCACAATATAGAACGCACGAAGACCTTTTTCAGCACAGTCTTCGGCTGGATTTTTACAGACTACGGACCAGAATACACCGCATTTAGTGCAACCGATGCCGGGATAGACGGTGACTTTACACGCACCCGGACCCGCTACCGCAACAAACAGAGCAGTGCTTTAGTCGTTTTTTACAGTCAGGACCTGGCTGCGACTCAGGTCAGAATCGAACAGGCTGGCGGCTCGATCGTTCGGGAAACCTTCAGCTTCCCGGGCGGACAACGCTTCCACTTTGCTGATCCGGACGGCAACGAATATGCCGTCTGGTCCGATGCCATCACCGTCGGAAACGACCACGCCGGACCTGCGGCCTGCT
>JAHDBG010000095.1 GCA_020630515.1 Gammaproteobacteria bacterium | reverse complement strand
GCTGCCTGCGCCAGGCTATTCACGTTGAACGGCTGACGTACCCGATTCAGCAGATCAGTCACATCCGGATGCGCCAGGGCGTAGCCAACCCGCAGGGCAGCTAGTCCATACGCCTTGGAAAAGGTGCGGGTCACAATCAGGTTCGGATGATCTGCCAGCCATTGTGTGCCATCCGGATAGTCTGGCTGGTTGATATAGTCGGTATACGCCTCGTCCAGCACGATTATGACATGCGTCGGCACTGACTGAATAAAATCGTACAGAGGCTCCCGCGCCAGCCAGGTACCAGTCGGATTATTCGGATTCGCGATCCAGACCACGCCGGTCTGTGGTGTGATCTGCTGATACAGGTTGTTCAGGTCATGTCCATAATCGGTCGCCGCCGCAACCCTCAGACTGGCACCCACTGCCTGGCTGCTGAGTGGATAGACCGCAAACGCGTGTGCTGAAAACACACTGTCGCGCCCCGGATACAGAAATACCCGCGCGATCATATCCAGCACGTCATTTGATCCGTTACCCAGGGTGATCTGATCAACCGCTATCTGGTGATATTGCGCTAAGGCTGTGCGTAAATCATGGCCGCTACCATCAGGATAACGCGCCAGCCCGGCAGCAGCAGCGGTTAATGCCTGCCGGACCTGCGGGCCCGGGCCCAGCGGGTTTTCGTTAGACGCCAGTTTGATCGCATCCCGAACGCCCAGCTCACGTTCCAGCTCGCTCAGCGGCTTGCCGGGGAGATATGGCTGCAACTGGTGTATCCCCGGGGCGGTGCGCTGTAATGCCATCTGTGATCAATCCTGTTATTTTTTGTGTGTCCTGTCTTCAGCAGCCGCTTCACCCGACTGCGTGCTGTCAGGCAGGTATTTTGCACGCACCTGCTGTTCTATCTGTGCCGCAATCTCCGGGTTTTCACGCAGAAAGTTACGCACATTCTCGCGCCCCTGCCCGATCCGCTTCCCGGCATAGCTGTACCAGGCACCCGCCTTTTCCATCAGTCCGGCAGCTACACCCAGTTCGATCAGCTCGCTCTCGCGTGAGATGCCATGGCCGTAAAAGATTTCAAAGTTCGCCTGCCTGAATGGTGGTGCCACCTTGTTTTTCACGACCTTGACCCGGGTATCATTCCCGATCACCTCATCACCCTTTTTCAGGGCTCCGATCCGGCGGATATCCAGTCGCACTGAGGAATAAAATTTGAGTGCATTGCCGCCGGTGGTGGTCTCAGGGTTTCCGAACATCACGCCAATCTTCATCCGGATCTGGTTGATGAAGATCACGATACAGTTTGATTTTTTGATGTTCGCGGTCAATTTGCGCAACGCCTGCGACATCAGGCGTG
This sequence comes from Gammaproteobacteria bacterium, assembly GCA_020630515.1. GTDB lineage: Bacteria > Pseudomonadota > Gammaproteobacteria > Chromatiales > Chromatiaceae > JAHDBG01. The sequence goes on along the minus strand of JAHDBG010000095.1, from coordinate 1,997 downwards.
CCTGCAGACCAACATGCGAATCGCCCATATCGCCGTCTATCTCGGCCTTCGGCGTTAAGGCCGCGACAGAATCCACCACAACCATATCAATCGCATTTGAGCGCACCAGCATATCGGCAATTTCAAGCGCCTGTTCTCCGGTATCCGGCTGCGACACCAGCAGCTCGTCAATATTCACACCAAGTTTGGCTGCATAGGCCGGATCCAGAGCGTGTTCGGCATCGACAAACGCACAGGTACCACCGATTTTCTGCACCTCCGCGATACAATGCAAAGTCAGGGTGGTCTTGCCGGACGATTCCGGGCCATAGATTTCGATCACCCGTCCCTTCGGCAGACCACCAATCCCGAGCGCGATATCCAGTGTCAGGGATCCGGTTGAAACAGCGGCGATATGCGCAACATGGTCACCCATCCGCATCACTGAGCCCTTACCGAACTGTTTTTCAATCTGGCTGAGCGCAGCGGCTAAGGCACGCTTGCGATTATCATCTAACATCGTAACTTATCCTGTCATTAAATCCGGTTTAAACCGCACAGTGCAGCAACCCGGTAGGCCTCTGCCATAGTCGGGTAATTGAAGGTCGTGTTCGCAAAATAGTTGATTGAATTCGCTGCCCCCGACTGCGCCATAATCGCCTGGCCGATATGCACGATTTCTGAGGCCTGATCACCGAAACAATGAATCCCCAGCAATTGCAGGTTTTCGCGGTGAAATAAGATCTTCAGCATACCTTCATGGCGCCCGGCAATCTGCGCCCGGGCCAGATTCTTAAATTCTGCATGGCCCACTTCGTACGGGATATTCTGTTCTGTCAGTTCCTGTTCAGTCTTACCGACCGAGCTGATTTCGGGGCTGGTATAGATACCGGTCGGTGCTTCATTCAGCAACTGCCAGTCCGCCTCACCCTCGGCAATCAGATGCCCGACAAACCGCCCCTGATCATAGCTGGTACTCGCCAGTGCCGGTGGACCTGCCACATCACCGACTGCGTACACATGCGGCAGGCTGGTCTGAAATGACGCATTGATGTCCACTTGCCCGCGTGCATTCACCGCGATGCCGACCTGATTCAGATTCAGGTTATCCGTATTACCGGTGCGTCCGTTCGCCCAGAACAGCACATCCGATCGAATCTTTTTGCCGGACTGGCAGCGCAATACCTGACAACCATCATCGGTCTCCCATTGCGCAATCTGTTCATTATGCATCACCACCACACCCTGCTCACGCAGGCGGTAACTCAGTGCATCGGTGATATCCTTATCCAGAAACGATAACAGTCGGTCACGGGTATTGATCAGATTGACCTTAATATCCAGGTTCGCGAAAATCGAGGCATATTCACATCCGATCACGCCGGCACCATAAATAGTCACTCGCTTCGGTGTCTGATTCAGTGTCAGGACGGTATCACTGTCAACCACCTGCGGATGGTTAAAATCAATCTGTGCAGGTCGATAGGGGCGCGATCCGGTCGCCAGCACGATATGCTCCGCCCTGAGTTGTTGTACCTGCCCCTGCTGGTCGGTCACGGAAATCGTCTGTGCATCCATAAATGCCGCCTGACCATGCCAGACCGCGACGCCATTACGCGGATAAAACCTCTGGCGCACGCTGACCTGCTGCTGGATCACCTGTTGCGCTGCCTGCAACAACATCGGCCAGGTGACTTCCATCGCACTCAGGGTTGCCGCAAACAACGGATGGCGGCGATAATCTGCCAGCAACTGAATCGAATGACGCAGCGCTTTGCTCGGGATCGTGCCCTTGTGGGTACAATTACCGCCCACCTGAGCCTGCTGTTCCACCACTGCGACCTGCCGGCCACGCTTCGCCAGGTTCATGCTGACACCCTCGCCTGCGGGCCCTGAACCAATCACAACAACATCGTATTGCTTATTCAGAATATAATCTCTAACTAAGTAACCAGATAAAATCACAGTTTAGCATTTCCGGAAGCCACTGCGTGACAAAATGCCGGACACGCTGCCTG
>JAHDBG010000094.1 GCA_020630515.1 Gammaproteobacteria bacterium | reverse complement strand
TGACGATAGATAATTCGGGTAAAATTCAGACAGGCGTGCCGTAACGGCAGATGAGGGTAGCGACTTTCTGATCGCGCAAAGCGGGAAGGGTAATACCAGAATACCTCTAAATCAAAACATAACGCAACCAGAATTCTGTATGAGGATAGTCTGATGTCAGATCACCTCCTGCTGGCTACTCTGCTCAGCAGCCTGCTGCTGAGTCATAGCTTGATCGCAGCCACGGACGGCGGCCTGATCGCTGATGGCACTGCCGGCACCTTAGTGGCAGAAACAGGCGCAATATTCGAGATCACCGGTGGCACAGTTCAGGGTACCAACGTGCTGCACAGCTTTCAGGAGTTCAATCTTGAGACCGATGAAATCGCCGACTTCCAGCCAGCATCCGACACCAGGAACATCATCAGCCGCGTGACTGGACCAAACGATAGCTGGATTGATGGCAAAATCCGCAGCACTACCGAAGGAACGAATCTATACCTGATCAATCCGAATGGCATCATAATGGGCAGAAACGCCAGCCTGGATGTGCTGGGCGCATTTCATGCCAGCACTGCCGACTATGTCACACTGGAAAACGGCCAGCGGATATATACCGACTTGAGCCGGGACGGCGTGACCCTGACAGTCGCAGATCCCAAGGCATTCGGTTTTCTGGATAACAGTGTCGGCCAGATTCAGCTCACCGGCAGTGAGCTAACATCATCATGGGGCGGAACCATCAGTCTGGTAGGTGGTGAGATCACACTGACGTCAACAGCAATACTTGCGGCACCCGGTGGTGGCCACATCAACCTGATCGGGGTCGCCGCAGCCGGAGAGGTACAGCCAGTATCAGAAGGTATTCACAATACCATCACAACCCGGGCAGATATCACCCTCACTAACAGCATAGTGACTGTCAACAATACCGAAAATGCAACTGCCGGCAACATATGGCTGGAGGCCCACGACATTCAATTGACCGAAGGTGCCCGGATTAAGGCAAGCACCTCAGGCCCCGGACAAGGCGGCACTGTATCTCTGAATGCGGACAACCTGATCCATCTCAGCGGCAACGGCACGACTATCCAAACCTCGACTGAAGGCCCGGGAAATGCCGGTAACATACTGATTGGCCAGACTGTGCGTCCGACCCATCTACGCCTGGCTAACGGAGCGACAATAGCCTCCAACAGCAATTTACGGGGGGCAGGCGAAGAAATAGAGGAAGGCATAACCGCCGGTAAGGCGGGAAACCTGACTATCCTGACCGGCAAGACAGTTGAGTTGAGCGGCGGCAGTGCCCTCACCACCGCCTCTGAAAATGCCGATAGCGGCGACATCCGGATAAAAACACGTGACCAGTTATCTTTGCTGGACAGCCGTATCAGCACCAGTGTTACTGGTGGTAATGGTCAGGGCGGCAACATCTTCATTGATCCGGTGTTTGTCGTCCTGGGAAACAGCCGGATTCAGGCGAACGCATATGGTGGCCCCGGCGGTAATATCACTGTGATCGGACGCTATCTGATCCAGTCCGACAGTGTGATTGAGGCTGAATCAACGCTGTCCACGCCGGGTACTATTGATTTGCAAATAGGATCTCCGGAACCGGAACTACCACCGCCAACGCCCGACCCCGATCTGTCCGGGCAAATAAACAAACCCAAGGAAGGGGCTATCGTGCAATTTCAATTTACCGTCTATAACAACCCACAGGACGATATGATGCAACGGTTGCCTTTGCCATGTCACCTGCGCCGGGGCAATATCAGCCACCTGATCATGGCAGGTTACGATGCGCATCCAACTGCTGTGGATGATATGTTGTCTTCGCTACCCTTGTATACGTTATTATCGTCAGCACCATCAGACGCGGCGATCAGACCGCCATTCTTACCACGCCAGCAGCCGATGCCGACCGTCAGCCCGATGCACCAGTACCCCTGCAACCGTCCGTGATAACCGATGCCTGCACACCGGGCAGACGGTTACTCAGTAATGATGCAATTGTGCTGCCAGGGATACATTGCCGGCACGAGAAGCATCATGCTAACAGCCAGCGTTGCAGCCCCTGTACAATGGGCAGAATAACTGGCATCAGGAGACCGCTGAATAACAGCCCCAGTAAGATGAATAAACCCCAGGGTTCAGATCTGGCATACTGTTGCGCCCAGGCAGGCGGTAGCAGGGCAGCCAGAATACGTCCGCCGTCCAGCGGTAATAAGGGCAGCAGATTCAGAACCATCAGAAATACGTTAATCATGACACCGAAGATCGCCATATAGGCGAAAAATTCAGCGCTACCAGCCAACAGATCCATCCAGCTCGACACGACCGCGAACAACATCGCCCAACCCAGCGCCATCGCAAAATTGGCCCCGGGGCCTGCCAGTGCCACCCAGGCCATATCTCGTTGCGGGCGACGCAACCGATGTGCCAACACCGGCACCGGTTTCGCATAGCCAAACAGAAAGCCGGCACTACCAGTCAATACCGACAGGGCATACAGCCCGAGGGGCAGGACGATCGTGCCAATCAGATCAATATGCGGGATCGGGTTAAAGGTGACACGCCCGAGCGAACGCGCAGTATCATCGCCAAGCTTGTCCGCAACCCAGGCATGGGCAGCTTCGTGTACTGTCACAGCTAACACCAACGGCAATGCCATGATCGCCAGTTGCTGGATCAGACTGAGTGACTGCATCATATGGGGTGCCTACGGATTAGTGGAACAGGGTAATGTCACCTTTCCCCCGGCGTAATACCTCGGGTGTATCGCCATCCAGCCGAACAACACTGGTTGGTTCATCGCCGCAATAGCCGCCATCAACGATCAGATCAACCTGATGTGCCAGACATTGCTGCATATCGTACGGATCCGTCAGGGGATAGTCGTCGTCCGGGAGATGTAATGTCGTACTGACCAGCGGCTCACCCAGTTGTTCGCACAATGCCAGCGCAACCGCATTATCCGGAATACGGATACCGATGGTCTTACGTTTCGGATGCCACAACCGCTTTGGCACCTGCTTCGTTGCTGGCAGAACAAAGGTATAGGGTCCGGGTGTCAGATTACGCACCCAGCGATGGGCCGGATTACTGAGTTTGGTATAGGCTGACAGTTCGGCCAGGCTGCGACCGACCAGAGTGAAATTGTGTTTCTGGTCTAACCGGCGAATCGCGCGAATGCGCATCAGAGCTGCCTTATCGCCTACATGACAGCCTAATGCATAACATGAATCTGTCGGATACACCATAATACCACCCTGTTGTATCACCGAAACCGCCTGCCGGATCAGTCGCGGCTGTGGATTATCCGGATGAACAGATAATACATGCGGCATAGTGTCTGCATTTGTTCATATTTCAGAATAGTTTGAATGAT
>JAHDBG010000093.1 GCA_020630515.1 Gammaproteobacteria bacterium | reverse complement strand
GATGCGATCCTGCAACCGTTATTGGATGGTGCCTCCATTCTGGAGATCATGAACGATCAGCAGACTGATCGTCTTCATCAGACGATGTATACCCAGCCTGCTTTGTTTGTATTGGAAGTCGCACTGGCGAAATTGTGGCTTGCCTGGGGCGTCCGGCCCGACATCCTGATCGGACATAGTGTCGGTGAGCTTGCTGCTGCCTGTGTCGCCGGGGTATTCAGTCTGGAAGATGGTCTGAAGCTGATAGCAGCGCGAGCCCGCCTGATGCAGGCGTTGCCGCAGACCGGTGCTATGGTGGTTTGTCTGACCGATGTGGCCCGGGTGCAGACAGCGGTAGCTGAGCATTCTGATGAAGTCTCTATAGCAGCGATCAACGGGCCGACCAATGTGGTCATATCCGGCGATACGACCACAGTGCAGGCGATTGTCGAACAGCTTGAGAAAGACCAGATCAGGACCCGTCCACTGACCGTGTCGCATGCATTTCATTCGCCGCTGATGGAACCGATGCTGGCAGAGTTCCGTGCCGTTGCTAACAGCATCACCTATGCCAGACCGACGCTGTCGCTGGTCTCAAATCTGACCGGGCAGTTGGCGGATGAGGCGATCGCCACCCCTGATTACTGGGTGCGCCATGTGCGAGAAGCAGTCCGTTTTGCAGACGGGATGACCTGTTTACAGGCACAGGGTGTTGATATCTTTCTGGAGATCGGGCCAAAGCCAGTCTTACTTGGCATGGGACAGCGTTGTGTGCCGGAGGACACGGGGCTCTGGCTGCCCAGTCTGCGTTCGGATAAAGCATGGCCGCAATTGTTATCCAGTCTGGGCCAATTGTACGTGCAGGGTGTTGTAGTGGACTGGGCGGGATTTGATCAGGACCATGCCCGTCGGAAGATCGTGTTGCCGACCTATCCGTTCCAGAGAGAGCGCTACTGGGTAACCGGGCAGAGCACGGCCCGGCAACAGCTGAGTCCGCTGGTTGATACGTTACTTCAGCTACCTCGTCAGAAACAGATCGTCGGTGAAACCCGGTTCAGTGTAGACCGATTGCCATTTCTGGCCGACCATCAGGTCTTTGGTCAGGTGGTATCGCCAGGTGCTGGTCAGCTGGCTATGGTACTGGAAGTTGTACAACAGATTTATCCTCAACGGGCTTATCAATGCGTGGATATCGTATTGCCGCAGGCCTTGGTGTTGCCTGATGGGGCAGGGCGTACAGTACAAGTGGCCCTGAACATTGATGGGTCTGCCGCTGAGGATCAGTCCATCCCGTTCGAACTGATCAGCTTTGTGCCAGAACAGGCAGAGACTGATGTACAGACGCATGCCAGCGGGACACTGATACCTGCGATGGAGCAGGACTCTGTGGAAGATATTGCGGCATTGCAGGCAAAGTGTACAACAAAAATTGATTCAGCTCGCCTGGATGCCGTTGCACGGACGCAACAGCTTCAGTTCGGCCCTCGTTTTCGCTGGCTCGCAGCGGTCTGGTGTGATGCTGATGCCGTGCTGGGTCGGGTAGTGTTACCGGAGACGATAGAGCAGTTTCAGACGTACCGATTACATCCGGCGTTGTTAGATGCCTGTCTGCAGCTGAGTGGTGCCTTGCGCATCACAGAAGAAACAGAATCTACGGAAACCCTGTTACCTTTTGCACTGGATGGGCTCACCGTGTATGGCACCATCACGGGTCACGAATGGTGGTGTTATGCACAACGTACAGAAGATCAGCGTTGGAACATCCGGCTACTGGACACAGCAGGCAACCTGCTGATCCGGATAAACGGTCTTATGCTGCGGTCTGCACCGCGACATGCGGTGTTAGGTACCGATGTCTGGCGCGACTGGTTATATGAAATTGATTGGCAGCAACAGCCCCGTTTTGGCCATACCCCGGCCTATCTGCCTGCAGTCTCGGTACTGAGTCAGACTTTGGCGGCCTCTGGTGCGGAATGGTTAAGCACAACAGCGGTACAACAACAGGTTACGGCGATATGCCAGCTGGAGGGCCTGTGTCTTGAGTATATTCTGCAGGCGTTTGCTGACATGGGTATGGACCTTGTTGCGGGTGAAAGCTGGCGCAGCACACAACTGGTTCGTCAGATGGGGGTGATTCCGATGTATCGGCAGCTCCTAGAACGGCTGTTAGGATTGTTGGGCGAAGCTGGCATTCTGCAGTTGAAAGATGATGTCTGGCAGGTTCTGGTGACTCCGGAGCGTCGCTCACCCGAAGTGGAACGGGAGCGTTTACACACAGCGTATGGCAGCCTGATTGAAGCAGAACTGAATTTACTGGTGCCCTGTGCGGAACAGTTAGGTTCGGTTATGCGCGGGACACAGGATCCGTTAGAACTGTTGTTTCCGAATGGTGATTCTGCATTGGTCAGTCGGATCTATCAAGGTTCCCCGACAGCCGATGTGATGAATCGTGTGGTGCATGAGGCGGTTAAGCAGGTGCTGGCTCAGCGACCAGTCGGACAGGGCATCCGTATTCTGGAAATCGGGGGCGGTACTGGCGGTACAACGTCGGGTATTCTGCCATTATTGCCACCGGATCAGACTGAATATGTGTTTACTGATCTTGGTTCCAGTTTTTTCACAGCTGCGCGCAAAAAATTCGCGGATTATCCATTCGTACAATATCAGGCACTGGATATTGAACAGTCACCGGTCGAACAGGGTTTTACCTTATCTGCGTATGATATCGTGATTGCGGCGAATGTCTTACATGCAACCCGGGATCTATCCGCCACTCTGACGCATGTGCAACAGATGTTACAGCCTGATGGCATATTGCTATTGCTGGAAGTGACACGTGCCCAAAGTTGGCTTGATCTGACATTTGGCCTGACTGAGGGCTGGTGGCGTTTTGCGGATCAGCACCGCACAACCTATCCTTTGTTGAGTGTGGATGCCTGGCAGCCATTGTTATTACAAGCAGGGTTCGCTATGGCCACTCATGTGCTGGATAAGGCATCTGCCCAGAATGTGTTGCTGGCGCAGGTCAGTGTAACTGAGCGACCGCAGTTGGATACCGGACGTACCTGGTTGTTATTTGCCGATCAACAGGGTCTGGGTACTGCCTTGGCAGCACAACTCTCTCAGCGTGGAGAACGGTCAGTTCTGGTATATCCGGGTGATGCCTGGATATCCGAAGAAGATTCGAGGCAGGCGATACGCACCTGTCAGATCCGACCAGATCAACCAGCGGATTATGCAAAGTTATTGGCAGTCCTGCCAGAGATTCATGGTGTAGTACAACTGTGGGCACTGGATAGTCCGGTTGAATTTGATATACAGACTCTGGAAAACGAGCTTCGGAATAGTTGCACAACGACCCTGCATCTGATTCAGGCACTTTTGCAGCATAGTGTGACACAACCTGATTTATGGCTGGTAACACGTGATAC
>JAHDBG010000027.1:19952-21726 GCA_020630515.1 Gammaproteobacteria bacterium | reverse complement strand
GCCAGCTTCTGTCAGACCCGGGAAACATTTCAGGACATGGTACTGGCAGAAGAAACTACAGAACAGTTGCAGGAGATCATCGACCGTGTAAAACATGGCGCAGAACTGGTCAACCTGATGCCACACACCAGAACCGGAGCTCAGGCCTTATTCTGGGGCAAACCCGGCACCGGAAAAACCATGGCGGCGCGCGCCATTGCGAACGAATTACAACTACCTTTATACCAGGTCAACCTGGCGAATATTGCAAGCAAATGGATCGGCGAAACAGAAAAGCACCTAGCTGAATTATTTGATACTGCCCAGGAAAGCAATGCTATCTTATTATTTGACGAAGCTGATGCCATCTTTGCCAAACGTAGCGAGGTCGAATCCAGCCACGACAAAAATGCCAATATGGGCGTGAGTTTCTTATTGCAACGCATGGAAGGTTACACAGGCTTATTATTATTAAGTACCAATTTTAAAAGCAATCTGGATGATGCCTTTCTGCGTCGTTTTCATGCTGCTATTGAGTTCAGTATGCCAGATGCGACATTGCGTACCATCCTCTGGCACAAAGTGTGGCCTGCACAATGGACAAAAGAGCAGATACCCACAACACCTGAACTCAACCTGCTGGCCGAAAAATTCGAGTTCACACCTTCACAAATCGTCAATATTGCTGAACGTAGTGTTCTTTTCGCCATAAAAGACCACACTAACCGAGTTACCAAACAGAAACTCAGATCAGCAATTGTGCGCGAACTGGAAAAGGAAGGGGCAGGCTTTCTTGCAGAACAGAAGGTTACTGATTATTTCAGCAACATTCAGACAAGCTAAAAACACCGATGGAAACTGAAATCTGATGGACCCACACATATTACAGAAAGTCCGCAAGGCCCTGGAACAGATGATTCTGCAGGAGGCATTGAATCACAAGCCCGGAAAAAATAGTGGCATACAACTGAGCTTTATCGCGCCAGACAGTGATTTTGTTGCAGAACTTGGTACCGACCCTGTCATTAATTGTTATCTGATTGGCGTTAATGAAGATAAAGACCGAAAAAAAAGTGAATCTTATAATACAAAGCTGAATAAAGATAAAACGAAGCTCATACTGCAGAAAGAACCGAAATTTGTTGACATAAGTTATATGATTACAGTATGGTGCAAAGATAGGAAAGGCAGCGCTGAGATTGAGCACTTACTAATCGGCTATCTGATATCCGGTCTGGGAAAATATGATTTTTTGCCAGACCAGTATGCTGAACAAAACGATATAGACCCAGGCCTTTATGGCATACCATTTACCCTGTTCGGCAGTGAAAACAGCGAAAAAGTCAGCGGACAGGTCTGGCAGGCGATGGGTTCAACGCCTAAGCCCAGCCTGATGTTATCCCTATCTGTTCCTGTCACCATCTACCCGATAGAGATTCTGCCGGCAATCCAAGCCATCGAAAATGCGGTGAGCACAAAATAACTCACTTTACAAGGGACATCTCAATGAGCAAAAAAGACGAAATTAAAGATTACTTTAAGAAAGGCGATACGCCGACAGAAGTACACTTTGCCGAACTGATTGACTATGCATCCAATGCAACAGAACTAACAACTGGTACTATCAACAACGAGCGTCTGCCAGAGACAATATCGGTCACAAACCTCGCAGGCAATGGCTCACAGATCACCGCCCTGAATGCCTCAAATCTGACGAGCGGCACTATTGATAATGCCTTGCTGGAAGAGACCGTATCCGTCACAAACCTCGCAGGCAATGGCTCACAGATCACCG
>JAHDBG010000027.1:17797-19852 GCA_020630515.1 Gammaproteobacteria bacterium | reverse complement strand
CTGGAAGAGACCGTATCCGTCACAAACCTCGCAGGCAATGGCTCACAGATCACCGCCCTGAATGCCTCAAATCTGACGAGCGGCACTATTGATAATGCCTTGCTGGAAGAGACCGTATCCGTCACAAACCTCGCAGGCAATGGCTCACAGATCACCGACTTGGATGCAGATCAGATAACAGCTGGCAAAATCGCCAATCAGTATCTGCCAGAGAATATAGATGTCGAAAGCGTTACAGGCGATGGCTCAGCTTTAACTAATCTACTACCAGCAGTGTTTGAATTTGCAGAAGATGTAGGTCAGGAAATTACAGTAGGAAATATAACAGAAGGGAAAATACTGGCACTTTATACTGATGTAACTTAGGTAGTCTAGTGAGACAAGTATGTTATATATAAAAGAAAGTAATAAAGTAAAAAAAATCAGCCGCTGTTTTTATGTTACATCCGATAAAAGTAAGCAACTCAGACAGCTGCACAGACTGTATGTTGTTAAAGACAAAAAACTCAGAAAAATTAATATCACCGAAAACTGGTTCATTCTGGGACCTGAAGGCGATTCTTATCAGGGAGGCACCATTGTCCTCGAAGGTCGTGGCATATTATTTGATCAACCCGGAGAGGATTATACGTTTACGATACCCGAAGACATCCATGCCATCCATATGGTTGCTATTGGTGCCGGTGGCAGTGGTGGACGCGGTGGTGGCATAGGATCCGGTGGCGGAGGCGGTGGTCTGGCTGCCATCATCGAACAACCTGTTGTCCCGCAACAAACACTGAATATTACAGTCGGCGCAGGCGGAGCGGACTCAACGAAAAATCGTGATGGCATAAACGGTGGTCATAGCAACATCGCAGGCTATATCAATGCAACCGGCGGTGGTGGCGGGAAACAAGGAGGGACCGCCGGAGTTGGCGGCGAAGGGCAGATTATCATCAGTCACTACACAGGCATCATCAGTCAGACTGGTCAGGGAGGAGATGGTGGTATCGCTCAGGAAGAAGCGGATAAGGACGCCGGCGGTGGTGGCGGTGCAGCAGGATACGGTGGCGGGGGGGGGAATGGCGGTGGCACACAAACCGGGCAGAACGGACAACAGGGCGGCGGCGGCGGCGGGAGCTCAGCTGGTGAAAGCAGTAGTGGCGGCATGGGTGGTGGCGTCGGTCCTTTCGGAAAAGGTGCAGATGGTCAGACCGGGAAACCGGGCGGTCCGGGTAGCCCGGATACCAGATATTCAAACAGATGTTACGGTGGTGGCAGTGGCGGTGCTGATGAACCGGGCAACGTTGTCGCTGCGCAAAATGGTGCTGTACTGATCTGCTGGGGCGAACCATTCCCGATTACCTGAGCTGAAGTACACATAAGCGGTTCTAAGCAAGCTGGATTCAGAGAAAATCAGGTACGATTTAAACTGACTGTGGGTTGATATGCCAATGCCTGTCAAACCCATGATGTCCAGCTTCAGTAGCGCGTTATCCGGAGAACATCTTTCAGCGAATGGCCAAAACCACCCTTGTGGCTACTTTCAGGGTGACACTGCGTCATTCCGCGCGAAGTCGCGGAATCCATAGCCCGAGGTCAAATGGAATAGGTTGGTGGCAGATCAGGTAGATTCTGCGACTACGCTTCGCTGCGCGCAGAATGACATATATTTCGCCAGATCGTATAACAGATTCTGAGGACTTTCCATCGTGGCACACTTTGAGAAACCAGTGGTGCTTACTTGAAAAAGGCCGCACAGGTGGTCACGTCACTGCACGTAGCACTGATACTGAGGAAAAAACATGGTCGTGAATCAGGGTACACTCTCAGTCGGCATGATTAAGACAGCGCCGCCGACCCCGGTCAGTAATCCGCAACAATCAAAAACAAAAAAAATGAAGGTACAGGGGCAATGCGTCAGTGTACAGAAGGATATTGATGACACACTGAAAAAATTTTATCCGGCATGGCCGTATATCAATGCCTCTTTTACCATACCCGGCACACTCAAATATGACAAAATCAGTAAGATACAATTATGCAAAAAACTCAAAGTCGGCGGCAAACCCG
>JAHDBG010000027.1:0-17697 GCA_020630515.1 Gammaproteobacteria bacterium | reverse complement strand
GACAAAATCAGTAAGATACAATTATGCAAAAAACTCAAAGTCGGCGGCAAACCCGTCGTTAAAATGGGTGAGGTAAAATGTGAGTTTAAAAAACTGGTTGGTGCCATGATACCGCCTCCTGTCTCAACACCGGATAACGCACCATCCTACCAAGCGAGCATCAATCTGAATCCGACACATGGCAAACTCAAATCAGCTTAGCCTGAATTATATACAGATATCACTTCACAAAGGAGATTGTCACCAACACTGTAACTTCACATCTTAACAACTTTTATCAAAAGACCTGAAGGAAACTACTATGGCTCAATACAAAACACCTGATGTTTACGTTGTCGAAAAGTCTCTGATGCCACCTTCTGTGGCAGAAGTTGCCACTGCTATACCAGCATTCATCGGATATACTGAAAAAATTGAAGATAGTAAGGGAGAATCTATCTGCAATATCCCGAAGCGCGTCACCAACATGGTCGAATACGAAAAAATATTCGGGGGTCCTTATCTGGAATCATTTATAGTACAGCAACCCAGAAACAGTGATGAACTTGTATTAGATAAAGAGACCCCAAAGCTGGCTAACTTTTTCCTGTATCAGGCACTCAGTCACTTCTTTGCCAATGGGGGTGGAGCCTGCTATATTGTCAGTATCGGCAAGAGTGTTGACACAACAACGAAAGAAGAGGCTGCATTCACTGCAGGAATAGACACCCTGAAAAAGATTGATGAAGTCACTCTGATCTCCTGTCCGGAATCTGTGTTGCTGGCAGAAGCGACGCATTACGTTGTGCAAACCTATAGTCTGCAACATGCAAAGGCATGCCAGGATCGGTTTGCCTTGCTGGATGTCTCCATGGATTTAGATACACCACGTGATATCAGAAGTGATGCGACAGCATTTCGTGATAATGTTGCAGGAACGACTGATGAACTGAAATATGCTGCCTGTTATTACCCTTATCTCAGTACATTGATTGCGCGATCTTATGCAGAAAAAAACGTAGAAGTCAGTTATTACAAAGAAGGTGCGGGGATGTCTACGACGGTCATGATGAATCAATTAAATGATCCGACGGATCCTGAGGTGTCAACGGCTATCTATAACGAGGTCAAAACCGTCCTCAGCCAGAATTATCTGATTCTGCCACCGACCCCTGCAATCGCGGGCATCATGGCGAAGACTGATGCGGAGCGTGGTGTCTGGAAGGCTCCGGCGAATGTCCCCGTGACCAAGGTTGCAGAACCTGTCGTGGCTATAGATAACTCAGAACAGGAAGATCTGAATGTTGATGTGATTGCCGGTAAATCAATCAATGCGATCCGGGAATTTGTTGGCAAAGGCACCTTAGTCTGGGGTGCGAGAACCCTGGCAGGGAATGATAATGAATGGCGTTATGTGCCGGTCAGACGTCTGTTTAACATGGTCGAAGAGTCTATCCAGCAATCGACAGCTTTTGCCGTATTCGAGCCGAACACACCCTTCACCTGGCTGAAGATCAAGACGATGATTGAAAGCTATCTGGAAAGTCTGTGGCAACAGGGCGCCCTGTTTGGCACCACACCGGAACAGGCATTCTTTGTCAATGTCGGACTCGGCCAGACTATGACAGAAGATGATATCAATAATGGCCTGATGAAGATTGATATCGGTCTGGCTGCCGTGCGTCCAGCTGAATTTATCATACTCACCTTCATGCACAAGGCATTAGAATCCTGATCCTGATATATTTTATATTTTCTTGTCTGAACACATTTCAGATATGCTCACTGGAGAATAACAGATGGCAACTACCGTTGATGATATTAAGGCCAGCTACCCGATACCGGTTTATCGGTTCACCGTAAATGTTGGCGATGAGAGTATGGCCTTTTCAGAAGCGTCCGGACTGGATATCGGTTACGAAACCATTACTTATAAAGACGGTCTGGGTAAAATCCATATGCCGGGTCAACCCACCGATGTGGATATTACCCTGAAACGCGGCCTGGTTCGGAAGAAAAGCCAATTATACGACTGGATCAGTGAAACCAGCCTGAACCTGATCAATAAACGGGATATCACGATTTCACTTACGGATGAGACTGCGTCTGAAATCCTGGTGACCTGGACCGTGAACAATGCGTTTCCGACCAAGCTGTCCGGCCCGAGCTTTGATGGCAGCTCCAACGAGGTCAGTATTGAAACACTGGAACTGCGCGCAGATAAGGTCAAGATCACCTTTGCTTAATGAGCGCATGCATCCCGGTAGTACCATGATGTCAGCGTCACCCGGTATGCTTCCGGGGGACGCCATCAATCCATCCATGGCGCCCCCCCCACGGAAGCCATACCCGGAAACGCCTTTGAGTGAGGTGGCACAACCATCTCCGTGGCTACTTTCAGGATGACACCACGTCATTCCGGGCAAAGCCACGAAACCCATGGCTCAGAGTCAGACTGGATAGATTCTGCGACTACGCTTCGCTGCGCGCAGAATGACACCTGTTCGCCAGATCGTAAACAGGTGCTGAAGCACTTGCCGGATGCTGAGTGTACAGACACAGGGACTTAACATATGCTCATAGACCGTGGTTTTCCTGTCGTTGGTTATCATTTTGTGGTATCTATTATATCGGCAGGTATCCCTAATCCGGTTGACATAGAATTTCGCGAAGTCAGTGGCCTGAAGATGACACGATCTGTCACAACATTTGGCAATATGACCAGTGTAGAACCGGTGATTCCGCGTCAGAATCTGATTCTGAAACGTGGTGTATTCACTTCATCCAGTCCACTCACACTGGGTAATGTTGCTGAATCACTTATGTGGCGTAACAGATTGTTACGCAAAGATATCCTGGTCAGTGCATTAGACAGCGATAAGGTACCAATGAATGCCTGGGTCGTAACCAATGCGTATCTGGAATCCTGGGAATGGGATGGCCTGAATGCCGATAGTAATGAATTGCTGATAGAATCCATGAGCTTCAAATACAGTGGCATTAAATATACACCATTGAAGCTGACAAAGAATGTTCCCTGATATCTTACAAGTGAATCAATATGCCTGATCAGCCTGAAGTGAATATCGGCAATATGAGTATAAACGCCTCGGTTTATGGCGGACAGAACACGGATACCGGTACTGATACCGCAGCAACCCAGGCACCTGCCGCAGGAGGCGCGGGAGGCAACTGCGATTGTCTTGAGTCTTATGAACTCAGAAAGAGATATTGATGCATGTCTTCCGGCACCTCTTATATTGATCCGACACGTAATTCATCATCCATTCCGATGATGAAGATCACAGCATACAAAGAACCAAAACGGGTCACTAAAAAAGGCAGTATTGTCTTACCTTATGATGACGCTTCTCTGGACATCACCCTGAAAAACGCAGTCTATACACCGGATACTATCCGGGAAGAGAGTGGCCGTATTCGTTTTATCAAGGCCTGTCCAACGGACTTAAACATCACATTCCTGCTGGATGATACAACCTTTTCTAATCTGCTGGCGTACCCTATGCCACGCACATCCTTTCCGGACAGTGTCGATGAAAAGATAAAACAATTTCAGAAATTATGCCATACGATTGATCCGAAAACCAAAGAGCCTTTTTATCTTTCAATCAAATCATTATCCATTCCGTTATTTGATAATGCCAGTAACATATTTGATGGTGTGTTAGGCTCAGCACAGATCAAGACGGAACTGGTTGATTTGACTGGCAGCCGTGTCAAGGCAAAGATTATCTGCACCTTTAAACATTCAGCTGTACCGAAATAACAAGGGTTAAACTGTGTACCAGATCATTATAAAGGTTAAGGGTACAGATGTTACAAAAGATGTTGATCTGCAATGGATAGAATGCCACAGCCGGATCAATCATATACCCGAGCTCAGAATCAGAATCACAGAAGGACCAGCACAAACAACAGAATTTAAGCAGGTTGATAATAGTAAATTCGCCATCGGCACAGAAATTCAGATACATGCCGGCATTGCTGATAAAGAAAAACCGATCTTTGCAGGCATCATCACGGAGCAGCATCTAGGCCTGGATCACATGGTATATCTGGATGTCGTTGCGTATGGCGATGCGATCAAACTGACTGAAGGCCCGGTAAACCTGTTGTTTGAACCAAAAAAGTCTGATACAGACATAATGGGCAAGATCTTCAGTAATGCCGGGCTGAATGCTAAGGTTGCTGACAGTAAGATCAAACACGGGCAATATTTCTGTTATCAGCAAACGCCCTGGCGTACCCTGATGGCACGGGTCTTAGCGAATGGCTTTTTATTTTCGGCATCACCGGATGGGAATGAGATCATTGACCCGGTAAAACACAGCCCGAAGACACATAAGATTTCATTATTAGAAAGTGGTCTGCAAACATTTGAATTAAGACAGGATGCTCGTTCCATCATCAAAAAGACTCAGGTAACTGCCTGGGATATAAAAAAACAGGCAAGACAAAAACCAGTCAATGGCAGTGCCTCTCTCAGCAAGCTGACCGGTTCCGGCAAAGAAGATCTGAAGCTCAGCGATTATCTGCATCAGGATGCTGCCCCCTTAAGCCCTGAAGAAGTGACCGCAAAGGCGAATGCCCAACAGGTCTATCGTACTCTGGATCGTTTTCAAGGTACGTTACAGTTTGATGCTGAAACCTTCAGTAACAAGATCACAGACCAGATTAAACTGGCAGACGTCGTTGATCTGCAGGACTTCGGTAACACCTGCTCCGGTAAATATCTGGTGACCGGTATCCGGCACAGCCGGGCAGCCAGCGGCTGGCAGATCAGGCTCACACTGGGCGTACCGCTGAATCATACGCTGTTTTCTGACTGGTTCCGGCCACCTCCGGTCCCTAACCTGACCGGCAAGGTGGCTGACTTTAAGGAAGACCCGGAAAAGCTGGAACGTATCCCGGTCTGGCTGCCCACGATCACGGATGATAATAAAAAGGTGGTCTGGGCACGCCTGTTAAGTCCGTTTGCGAGTGCCGGAGAAGGGCTACATCTGCCACCCAATAAAGACGACGAAGTGATTGTCGGCTTTATCGGTGGTGACAGTCGGCACCCGGTGATCCTGGGGGCTGTACATAATCCGAAACACAAACCCCCGCTGGCCTATGACAAGGAGAATGCGAAAAAAGGTCTCATCTTTAAGGATCCGGGAGATAAGGAAGGCAATAAAGGCCCTCTGGCCGCACTCCATTTTGATAGTAAACAAAAGATCATGCGGCTGCAGGGTGGCAAACAGGCCGGTTTAAATCTGGATGATAAGGCCGGGCCTGATCTGCATTTTACCAAAGACAGTAAAGACTCTTTTGACAAGGGTTCGGCATTAAGCAGTATCGTCGTTGCAGAAAAAGAGATCAATCTGATTGCAGATAAAAAACAACAACAGACTCTGGCTAAAAATATCGATATCAAAGTCGATGGCAACGTCACGGTAAAAACAACCCTGATGGAGATCAAATAATGACAACGACTTATACCAGCTGGTATTTTCCACCGACCTTTAAGAAACCAGGTGTCAGCCCGGAGATGCTGTCAGGTGAGTCCAGTATTGACCAGTCTATTTATGTCATTCTCAATACCAGCCTTGGTGAACGCCTGCTGGATGAATCCTATGGCAGCCACCTGAGTGAATATCTGTTTGAACACATGGATGACATGATATTAGCCGATATCCGGGAAGATATTGCGCGCGCGATTGAAACGCATGAACCCCGAGTCACGCTGGAACAGATTCAGTTTGACACCAGTGATATCTATCAGCATCAGCTGAACATCGACATCCGTTATCAGGTTGAAGACAGTTCCGAACTGCGTACCATGACCTATCCTCTGGCCCTGACGCCAGTGTAACCTGATGCCAGAATGTGACATTCATCATGCCTGAGATCAACACAAATCAGCCGGAGCTGATTGAATTTTCGGTCGCCGGACAAACGCAGCAGGGACGCCAGCTACCAGCGCTCAATACACGCTATACCGGTGTGGAAGAACGTGAACGACCGGACTGGTTACATTACCTGTATCAGTTTGCACCTTATATTCAGTTTTTTAACCGCACAGGCGTTACTGCCGGCAACTGGCAGGGTGCCATACCCACTCCTGAGCAGGTCACGGCTCTGGAGCAGGCGCTGGCGACCGGAACACCTTTATCGGGTGAACTCCGGGCATTGGTTGAGCGTCCCGATTTCAGTGCAATTCTGGCCTTTCTGCAGATGATGCAGTACCCGCTGGAGCAATACTGGCGTTTTACTGAGCGGCACCAACAATATTATTATCAGGACATCTTATTATTCAGACCTGACCCACCGCAGCCGGATAAAGGCCACCTGATTCTGACTCTGGATGAGACTGAAACCAGTCTGACCCTGCCGGGAAACACCCAGTTTCTGGGTGGTGAGGATAGTGACGGGAACCCGTTGATCTATCAGACCACTGACGAACGTTTGCTGAATCAGGCGCAGCTTGACCAGGCATACACTCTGACACGCTATCCGGACAAAGAATTATTATTCCTGACACATTGTATTGATACTGAAGCAAGCATCACTATTCCGGATGAAGGCCGCAGAACCTTTGGTGAACCCGGATCAGTCACGCCGGATGATGACCTGCAACACTATCCGGCGATTGGTTTTCGCCTGGCGACACCTGCTCTCTACCTCTCCGGCGGAACACGCACCCTCACTCTACTGTTTCAGTTTGCTGAAGACCTGGATAGTGTATCCGGAGAGATGCTTGAACAGTTAAGAATCATTATTCTTACGACAGAAGGTGAGCTGGACTTAAACGAGGAACAAACATGGTACCCACCTGCAAACAGACAAATCAGACTAGAGATCATTCTGGACGCTCTGTTTCCCGGGATTGGCCCGGCTGATCCGGAAGATGCCACGGTACCTTATCTGGATTTTAAGATTGATGGCAGGACCAGACACAGGGTTCAGTTAGTACAAGCATTCAATACCGCCAAGCTGAGTCAGATCACTCTGGATATCAGCGTAGAGGATGCCACCGGTCTGATTGCCAGTAATGAGAATGGTGCACTGGATACGGAAAAGCCTTCAGCACCCTTCACATATGAGCCTCGTATCACCACCGCTTATGAATTTACCCACCCGGAACTCTTAGTCAAACCGATTCAGGCGGCGCAGCTGAATGTATTCTGGTTAGATCAACCCGTTAATCAGGCTGCCTGGGATACCTATTATGAACCCTATCTGCGCTACCGGCACCGGAATGATGAGAATCCGCCATCTGACTATATCTGGGATTCGAATCAGGTTGAAGTCTATCATTCAGATAAAAAAGAAAAAGAAGCCGGACAAAAAAAATTATTTTCTGAGAATCCTGAACCACGAAATCAAGGTGCAGAACAACTGCCACCTCATCAGCTTGAATTCATTACGGCAGAGCGCACCACTACTGTGCCTTATACTGAGCTGAAACCCGATGAGGCCATTGCACGCGAATGGCCAGTCTGGTTCACACTGCGCCTGAGTAATAATGATTTCGGTCATGCCGATTATGCCCAAGTCGTCCAGTACCAGGCCTATCTGGAACAGGCGCAGGATGCCGTTACAGCCGAGGCGCTTGCTCAGGTAACAGCGCAACAAAATACGGCTGACCGGGCAAATCTGGGTCGGTCAGAACAACACTATACTGAATCTTTACAATTACTGAATACCCAATCAACTCAACTTGATCAGGAGATTGCACAGAATGATCCGGCAATAGAGTCTGCATTGCAGGAAGCGGCCATACCTGACACATCCGGTACTTCCGGGAATGACAAAACAGCGTCCCCTGCAGATAACAATACAAACGCCGAAAAGGTCACAACTGAAGAAGATAGCAAGGAAAAGCAGCCAGGTGCCAGTGCAACAGAAATCGCCTTAAATAAGGCCAGCACGATTGCCAATATAAAGCTGGCTGTCTGGGCAGAGATTCAGGCCGGAAATGCACAACAGGCCCAAAAGCGAGCCAATGAATGGATGGCTGCTCAGACTAAAATGGCTGCCGAAACCAGTAAAAATCAACAGGCCAGTATGGATGGACAGGGTGCTGCTGCTGATGAGATGGTGGTCGCTCAGGCCACCGCACGACGCGCTGCACTGACAGATAGTACCCAGGTAACAAAGGGTGGTGCCGCGATAGAACTGAAAAAAGTCATTGTGCAACCGCCCTATACGCCGACTGCAGATAAAATCACTTTAAACTATACCAGTCAAGTGTCTTTTAACACAAAATCACAGACCGCCACACAACAACACCAGCTATTCCATATTCAGCCTCTCGGGCGCCCCCAGGTAAATCAGTCTGATGCGCTGAGAATGACCTTGTTACCTGAATTCAGCCAACTAGGCTATCTGTATCTCGGGTTATCAAACTTCAGTACCCCGGGCCGATGTACCCTGTATTTCCAGCTGGACTCAGTTGATGGACACAACATCAACGATAACCCCAAGGTACGCTGGTCATACCTGCAGGGCGACACATGGGAACCGTTTGACAAGACCGGCAGCCAGGCGAGGATTATTGAAGATTCAACGCTCCGCCTGCAGGACAGTGGACTCATCACATTTGACCTGCCGGAGATTGAAACACAACATTATATCGGGGATAACCGACTGTGGTTACGCTTCACCATCAGTGAAGATTCGGTCACAGAATCAGCACAACAAGCAGGCGAACCGGCCAATTATTCCAGGATGCGTTTTATCGCTGCACAGGGGGTTTGTGTCGAATTAGTCGGGACGGAGATCGCTGCCAGTCATTACGATCAGCCGCTCCCGGCTGAGAGTATCACGGAACTGGTTGAGGCTGAACCCGGGATTGTCAGCATTACACAGCCTTATCCTTCCTTTGCCGGGAAACCAGCTGAGGATGGCACTGCATTACCGATCCGGGCCAGTGAACGCCTGCGGCATAAAAATCGTGCGCTGACAGCATGGGATTATGAACATCTGGTACTTGCTGCATTTCCTGAACTGTATCTCACCCGCTGTTTCCGGAGTGAGGATCAGGCCACGACCACGCTGCTGGTAGTTCCCGTCAATCACGATCCGGCCATCCTGCAACCGAAGGTACCTTTATATCTCAAACAGAAAATCACTGACTATGTGAAGACGATCAGCCCGACCGGCCATGATATTCAGGTCATTGATCCGGAATATATTGAGATACAGCTGAAGACTATCGTCAAGGTGGATGAAAATTACGATGGTGACAAGGTCCGGGTCCAGGTCAGTGAAAAGATCAATGAACACATGACACCCTGGAATCGCGGGGCTGATCAGTCCCGCCTGTTAAGCGACCAGATTAACTTGGCTGAAATCGCTGAAGCAATTGAACGACTTGACCCGATTCTGGGCGTTGCCAAGGTCGCAACACACAATCAATCTCCCGAAACCGGAAACGACACGCTGAATACCAGACAGATCTTTGTGCCCGCTAAACAGCATGAAGTCGTACTGATGGATGCAGAAACTGATTATATTGAAGGGATTGAGGTCTGGGAGCTGGAATATAACTTTGTTGTCACCTGAATCTTCATCTGCAGAGCCATGTTACGGATAGCACACATATGACACAGCTCGCCCAGCTTACCCGGACTGATCTTGAGGCACAGGGACAGAATAGTATCTATCTGGTGCAGGATGCACTGGCGAGTATCGCAGACTATACACAGGAGCACTGGAATGATCATCATTCCAGCGATCCTGGTATCACGATACTGGAAGCGCTGGCCTGGAACATCGCTGAACTCAGTCGGCGTCTGTCCCTGCCTGTGCCGGATCTGCTGGCCACTGATCCGGCAAGTGACACTGAGAGTGCGATCACACCTTATTATCTCGGTAAGGATATCTTACCGGGTAATCCGGTCACTCAGGCAGACCACCGGCGGCATATGCTGGATATTCCGGGCATTCAACAGGCCTGGTTACACCAGAAGATCAGCACAATCAACAAGAAGAAACATACCGAAACGCATCTGTATATTGATCTGGATGAAAATCAACCTGATGCGGAATCTGATATCAGACAATTGTGTACTGAGGTACGAAAGCGCTTTGTCCGCGAACGTAACGTCAATCAGGATCTGGACAAGGTTATTGTCATTGCCAAGCATGATATCAGTATCACCCTGGAACTGATCTTAAGCAAGGTAAATGACCTGCCGGCCACCCTGACGGGCATTCTACAGCGACTCCAGTTAGCGTTAGCCCCGGAAGTCAGAAGACAGTCAATCGATGAACTGGTGCGTCAGGGTATCAGTGGCGACCAGATACTGGATGGTCCCTGGCTGGAACAAGGCCTGATCACTGAAGATGCGTTAGCCCGGGTTGGCAAACCAGACTGGATATATAGTTCACAACTGCTGAATATTCTGTCTGACATTCCGGAGCTGACTCAGGTCGCAGCGATAACACTGTCTGACCAGGATAACCCGGTAGGTGATCCCTGGCGCTTAAAGGTAAAAGAAGGCCACAGATCCAGGCTGAATATCAATGACACACTGAACAACTTAACCCTGAAGATAGAGGGCCAGATTCATCCACTAACAGATGAAGATAAAATAAAGATCAGAAAACGACTCGCAACACAGGGCACTACATCTTCTGAGACAGATGAAACCAGCGTACTGACTGATTATCTGCAAACTAAATCGCAACGATTACACCATTATGGCTCCATTCAGCATTTGTTTCCGACCATCTATCAGGTTGCAGAATCACGCCTGAACCGTGAGATAGCGGAAGAAGATGCTGCGATCATGCAACTGAAGGGCTACCTCACCCTGTTTGATCAGATCCTGGCGGATCAGTATGCCCAGCTGGATAATCTGAAGACCGCATTTGCCCTGCCACAGAACCCGGCGATCGCTAAAATCGGCACTTATTATGACCGGATGCTGGCCAGCGAGCCATTCAGCCCGACCGACAGTGCAGAATTCTGGCACACCGTCAATCAGTTACCAGTCACCCGCCGCAGTCAGCCAATCACCGATATTGCCGGACTGCAACATCTGTTAGGTACGCATGATATTCACTATCAGCAGGACGCCTTTCAGTCGATTGCGGAACCACCGTTTCATGCTGGCCAGCTGGACCGGCTGCGCCGCAGCCTGAGTCACCTGCTGGCCCGGTTCGCAGAACAGACACCTGACAGTAATCTGCTGCAATACAAACCGGTCATCCACAATTATGTTGATATCCTGCAGCCTGCATACGAAAAGTTTAAGACAGCACACAGTCAGATCCATAACCTGTCAGAAACGCTGTATGAGGATGAAACAGAATTCGCCGATAAACTGGTCACCTTAAAAGAAATCAGTGATCTGGCACGTATCCTGAACAACTATCCGGATCTCAGCCGTTACCGGTGCGGTGGTTATAACTATCTGCTGCCACCCAGTGCGACGGCAGGCCGTACCGGACTGACTCAGCGCATCCTCGCCTTTCTGGGCAGCACACCACAACGCCGGATGCCACTGGCAACCAACAACCGTGAAGGTATCTATCTGCTGGAGGCCGGTCTGTTACGCCCACTGCCGGGTCAGGAAGACTGGGATACTGAACATCTGTATTTTGTGATTCCGAACTGGCCAACCCGGTTTGCTAATGCCCAGTTTCAGACTCTGCTGAAGGCACAAATTCGACAACACAGCCCGGTGCACCAGCAAACCTCACTGATCCGGCTGGCACGGCGCGAGCTCAGTCTGTTTGAACGCCTGTACTACGCCTGGCTGAATGCACTGAATCAGCGCCCACTGCACATAGAACGTGATCAGCAACCCTTGCCGGAACCTGCCGGGACAGAAGTCCAGCTCAGACAACTCGCTGCACACCTGCGCAACTTTATCCGGGCACCAGCCAGACTGACGGACCAGATCTTACAAAGCCAGACCGAACTGGCATTACAGACTGAGATCAATACGCAACTGCCTGGCACGGTTCAACTGAGCGGGTATGAAAATGATAAGGTTCAGCCCATACCTGACAAACAACTGAGACAACTGAAAACAGACCTGGACCTGTTACTCACCACAAACCAGGCAGAACTCAACGGCCTGACCATGCAGGATCTGTTATTTGCGGTGAGCCATGAACAGATTGCCGCCATGGCGAATCCGGCTGCAATCGGAGAGGCGTACATCAGCCAGAATTTTGTGATCGGCTATGCACCGCTGGATCGGTATCACCCGGGCTATCCGATCAACACAGCGATTATCCATCCACAGACACCAGATCAACCCACCTTCAGTATCGGCATTCAGACACCCCATCAGATACCATAACACCAGGAACTCAGCACATGACAACAAGACGTGATGATGATCGCAGCCTGCCAACAACTCAGCGTGATACCCTCAAAACGAATTTTGCCGACAATGCACGTCCGACCGGATCCCAGTTTGCCGAATGGATTGATCAGAGCGTTATTCAGGGTGACGATGGTTTCACGATCACACATGCCGGGGCGACTCTGGACAAGCCGCTCAACATTAATGCCACCAGACAACCAGCACTCACCGTCACCGGCCAGACACAACTGAACGACACACTGACGGTCACCGGCGATACCGAAGTGCGGGGTGAACTAACCGTCACCGGGGCCACCGGACTACAAAACACACTGACCGTCAGCCAGACAACCACCCTACAGAACACGCTCAGTGTCGCCGACCATACCGAACTGAGCAGCACACTACATGTCACCGGCGACACTACTCAGGATGGGACACACACCAACACGGGCGGAATACACACACAAGGCAATCTGACCGCAGAACAGGCAACGCATCTGAATGGCCCGGTCAGTGTCGGACAGCCTGTTCTGGATAAGTCGATCGGAGGACATGATGCCCTGATGCACCTGGCGCATAACAGCGATATTGATCAGGATGTGCTGAAGATTACCTCCTATGCGGATGACACGACCCCTCTGGTGGTGGATGCTGCCGGCAACCTCGGACTCGGACAGGCCGAACCGGTCAACCGACTGGACGTGCAGGGCAGCCAGTATATCGGTGCCGATGCGCAGAAGGTCGAACCACTATACAGCCTAGGTGTACAGGAACGCCTGGGAGTCGGTACCCCAGCACCACAAAGTCGCCTGGACGTCCGCAGCGATGTGAATGAGCTGGCCCTGACTGTACGACAGAACGAAGTTGCCCTGCTCAGCCTAGAAACCGGCCTGGACAATACACAAGCCGCGCTCGGATTCAGTGGCAAGACAACCCTGCAAGGGACACTGGATGTCGGCCAGGATACCACGCTGGAAAAAACGCTCAGCGTTGCCGGTACCACCAGTCTGGCAGGTCAGCTGACCGTACAAAAAGACACGACGCTGGAAAAACACCTCACCGTCGCAGAATCTACCATCCTGCAGGATACGCTCAAGGTCAAGGGCGACACCACGCTGGTGCAAAATGCCACCATCAAGGGTGATACCCAACTGGAAAACACCTTGGCAGTCACCGGAGCCACACAACTAGATGCAAAACTGACCGTACAAGGAGATGCTTGCTATACACAAACTGTTGGCATCGGTACAACGGACAGCCAGCCGGCGAATGCCTCACTACATATCAAAGAAACCACAACCCGCAGTGCACTGCGGGTAGAACATACGAATGGCAAGGACAGCCTGAGCCTGACCGGCACAGACCTGAGAATCGGTGCAACCGACCATGCTGTAAACCTGACACAGACCGGCGACGCCCACATCAAGGGCCAGGCACACACAGAAGGCAGCCTGCAGGTTGACGGCACCAGCACCCTCGCCGACCAGGTCACAGCACAGACCGGACTCACTGTTCAGCAGGATGCGCAGCAGACCGGACACACTGCGCTCAGGATTGAGGCCAGCGGAGCAACCAACCAGGCACTGGAAATCAGACATGATCAGACCCCACACAACCTGATCTTGGCCACCGCCGATAAGGTCGGCATACAGCACGACGCTCCTGAAGTCGGCCTGCATGTTGGCTGCGAGACCCGGATAGACCAGAATGCCACCATCCAGGGTAATCTGACCGTACAGACAGATGACCAGACTCCCCCTGGCCTGCAGGTACAGGCTGGTCAGGTTGCAATCGGCAAGACCGTCACCACTCCACCGGCTGCCATGCCTGCTGCAGACAGCCCAACCATGCCGGCTCTGGACGTACAGGGCGACACACATATCAACGGCGCTGTGCAGCTCAGCGGCGACCAGACGATCGGTGGCGACCAGCATCTCAGCGGTAACAGCACGATCCGTGGCGAATCCCATATTCAGGGTCGTGCAACGGTCACCGGCGACATGCAGATCAACAACTGGGTTGAGATTCAGCCGGAACATATGACCCTGCAGACGCACAGTGCTGAACCGATCCTGCACCTGAACCACGCCAGCCAAGCGCAACAGACCACGCAACTGGCTGCCGGCAGCATCGGCATCAATGTCACCCAACCGACCCAGGCACTGGAAGTCACCGGCGACACACAACTGACCGGACGCCTTGAGGTCACTGACACCCTGACAGCCGAGGCAGGACAGATCACTGCCCACCAGCCCACCACCCATGAACAGACGGTCACCATTCAGGATCACCTGGACGTGCATGCAGGCATCCATATCAACCAGCCGGGTATCGCCGAACAACCGGTCGATCTGCATCTGCGCCAGAGTGGCACCGACAGCATCGCACTGCGTATTACACAACCCCGACGCAACCAACCCAGCCTAGTCGTGCGTGGCGACCGGATCGGCATCAATACCGACCAGCCGGAACAGCCACTGCATGTCATGGGCAGTACCCGACTGGACGACCAATTGTACGTCGGTGGTGCCACAGCACTGGACGACAGCCTGACTGTCAACGGTGCAACCCGGCTGGACAACACCCTAGAAATAAAAGACCAGGTTATAGCTGAAGACAATGTAACGATAGCCGATAACCTGGGGCTGACCACGCATACCCCGGATGCCCGGATACATATCGACAACATCCAGGGCCAGCAACCGACCAGCCTGCGCATCGATGAAACCGCCGCTGCACCAACCCTGCTGGTCAGACAGGCCCGGGTTGGCCTGGGTACAACCGATCCGCAGGCAACACTGGATGTTGCCGGTGATACCCGGGTACAGCAGAACCTGCAGGTCACACAAGACATCAGCACCGATCAGGACCTGATGGTTGCCGGGCACACCAGGCTGCACAGCACTCTGGAGGTTGCACATGGCACCCATCTGGACGGTGATCTGACCGTCCACTCAGACGTGCATATCAGCGAAAAACTGCGCGTGACCGAACAAGTGATCCTTGGCGTCAGCCCGACTGACGCAGAAGATGCGGCCAGCGTCAACCCGAGTGCTCAACTATACATCGACAACAGCCGCTACAAAGAGGCCCTGCACATCACCGGCAGCAGTGGGACAGGACTCATCTATCGCGATGACAAATTAGGCATCGGCAGAGAGCAGCCCGGCGAGGCCCTGGATGTGGTTGGTAACAGCCATATCACCGGACACCTGGAAGTCGGTGGCAATGCAGAGATGACCGGTAAGCTGAAGGTTGACAATAATGCCAGTTTCCGTGAAAACGTCACCATCCATCAGAACCTGCGGGGCAAAGGTAATACTGAGATTGAAGAAACCCTGACTGTCGGACGCGAAACCCACCTGAAAAGCGATCTGACCGTAGACAAAGACACGACTCTAAACAAAAGTCTGCGCGTTACCGGCAAGACCGGACTGGCACAAGAGCTGTACGTCGAGGGCAAGACAGAACTCGCCAGCAACCTGCAGGTCCAGCAGGACACCAGGCTGAAGGGAGATCTCACTCTCAGCGGCACAGCCAGCCTGGCACAAGACCTGAACATCACTGGTCGAATCCAGGCCGGTATCCAGACCGACGCCAGCCGGGCACACTATCACCTGCAAGGCCCGGGGGATGACACCCCCCCGTTCATCCTGGACAAAAAGGGCCGCGATCCGGGACAACCGCTGTTACAGGTAAATGCAAACGGCTACATCGGCATCGGCACAGCCACCCCACAGGCAGCACTGGATGTGTGTGGCAACCTGCACACAACCCAGCTCAACACCAGCAGCATACAGGCAGACAACACCCGAACCAGACAACTGCAGATCGGCACCAGTCAAACCGTGGTCGGCATAGATGCCGATCCGAATCTGGGCGCAGACCGGGGTCGCGATGATCTGCTGGCCACCCAGGCAGCCATTAAGGCCTATATCCACGAAGTCGCCTCGCCGTTCGGCAACAGTCGGCGCACTATCACGGTTTGTTCGCAACACCAGTTTGACGAACAGTTCAATAACCCGGCTGACGCCACTATCCCTGCAGACACCACCATTATCCTGCTGCCTCTGGCTCACCAGAACGACAGGATTGGCGCCTACCAGCTGAAGCGGAGTGTCCGCCTGGAAAGCGGCGTCAGCATCATCGGCTTTAATGCGCAGACCACGCTGATGCAGAAACAGACGCCTGAGGCCCGCCTTGAGCTGGTCGGGCGATCAGATAATCCCGTACAGCACGTGACCCTGGACGGCTTTACCTATGACGGATGCAACCAGATCAGCAACCAGAACGGCGGCGCCTTTTATCTGCAGCATGCCGAACACTGCAACCTGAACTGCCATATCAAAAACCACGTCACAGCCTTGAACGGTGGCGCGCTGTATGCAGAACAGGAAGGCAGCCACTATACGGCCAGCCAGATAGAGGCCAGACATATCCACCATTGCAGTGCACACCGCAGCGGAGGCGCCGCGCACGGCCTGAGCGAGTCAGTCATCCACGCCCACCACTGCACTGCCTACCAGGGTGGCGCAGTCGCCTATTGTGCCACCAGCCAGGTCGAGGCCTACCATTGCAGCGCCAGCAGTGATGGTGGTGCCGCCAGTTATGCCGACCTGCTGCAATTGCTGGCCCGCCATTGCCAGGCCAAAAACGGTGGAGGTGGTGCCTACTACTGCAAAGACCTGCTCTGCACCGGCCAATGGTACGGCAACAATGCCACAATCGGCCCGAATGTCTACACGAATGACGACCGCAGCGACGCAGACCACAAACAATATTACTGGAAGGCCGACTATCTGGGTCAACGACTGACCCAGGGTGCAGGTGAGTGGAACGACTACAACACCTGAGTCAGGGCGCGACTCAATAGGCTGCGGTTATGTAATCGGATGGTATCAACCTGTGTCAGCATGACCTGGGGCTGTGCCCTCTTCCACGCTGTCATTCTGCGCGCAGCGAAGCGCAGTCGCAGAATCCACCTGAGCACATAAGCTTCATTCAACGAGTCTGCGCTCTGCGCCTTTACCTGCTTCAAGCTCTGCAATTGACTCCAGCAGATGATGCGCATTAGTCGGGGATCGAAGCAGATAGGCCGTCTCAGTAGTGGGCCAAATGTGTTGTTCATGTAAATGTCAAGCTGAGAATTTCATATAGCATCCTGAAAAACCAGTGCTTTTATTTGTGATTACTGATTGATTTACGCAAAGGCTCTTATCGGATTCCGGGTTGGTCAGCAGGAGGCAAGTGGAAAACCCCGCCCATGGATTCTGGGCAGAGCACCCTGATCTCAGACAAAGCTGAGTAGGTCACCTAAATTATGCCAGTAATATCAAATATTCAGGCCATGTAAAGCGAGTCAGTTTTATCAGATCTATAGCAATTC
>JAHDBG010000026.1:3257-21759 GCA_020630515.1 Gammaproteobacteria bacterium | reverse complement strand
GACCTGCAATACGGCCAGGAATGCATCCTGCGGGATATCCACCCGCCCTACCTGTTTCATGCGCTTTTTGCCGGCCTTTTGTTTTTCCAGTAGTTTGCGTTTACGGGTGACGTCGCCGCCGTAACATTTTGCGGTGACGTTTTTGCGCAGCGCCCGGACGGTGGAACGTGCGATGATTTTGCTGCCGATGGCAGCCTGGATGGCGATTTCAAACATCTGGCGCGGAATCAGTTCGCGCATTTTTTCAGTCAATGCCCGTCCGCGGCTGTCAGCATGATCGCGGTGTACGATCAAAGAGAGCGCGTCCACCGTTTCGCCGTTGATCAGGATGTCCAGTTTGATCAGCCGGTCCGGCTGAAAGCGCTTCAGTTCGTATTCGAATGAGGCATAGCCGCGACTGACTGATTTCAGCCGGTCAAAAAAGTCCAGTACGACTTCATTCAGGGGTAGTTCGCAGACCATTTGTACCTGGCCACCGAGATAACGCAGGTCTTTCTGCACGCCGCGTTTCTCAATACACAGGGTCATCACGTTGCCCAGATAGTCTTGTGGCACCAGGATGTGGGCTTCGATAATCGGTTCGCGAATCGCTTCAACGCGGCCCGGATCCGGCAGATCGGCCGGATTATCAATCCGGGTCACACTGCCGTCTTTGCCCAGTACTTCGTACACGACTGTGGGTGCTGTGGTGATCAGATTGAGCTGGTATTCGCGCTCCAGGCGTTCCTGGATAATCTCCATGTGCAGCATACCGAGAAAGCCGCAGCGAAAGCCAAAGCCCAGAGCCTGCGAGGTTTCCGGTTCATAGTGCAAGGCGGCATCGTTCAGCCGCAGTTTCTGCAGGGCATCGCGGAAGTTTTCATAGTCATCCGAAGAGACCGGATACAGCCCGGCAAACACTCGTGGATGGATGGCGCTGAAGCCGGGCAGGGGTTCAGGAGCTGGCTGATCTGCTGCGGTGATGGTATCGCCGACCGGCGTGGCATCAATGTCTTTGATGCCGGCGATGATAAAGCCGACTTCACCACAGCTTAGTTGCCGGGTAAAGGTTTGTTTGGGTGTGAATATGCCCACCTTTTCAACTTGATAGGTGCGCCCGGTCGACATGATGTGCATCTTTTGTTTCGGTCGGAGGCTGCCATGCATCACGCGGATCAGCGAGATGACCCCGACATATGGATCAAACCATGAATCAATGATCAATGCCTGCAGTGGTGCGTCCTGTGCACCAGCTGGTGGCGGAATCATGGCGACTAGGTGTTCCAGCAGCTCTGGGATGCCAGCCCCGGTTTTCGCGCTGACCGGCAGCGCTCCATCTGCCTCAATACCGATGATTTCTTCAATTTCGTGGATGACCCGTTCTGGCTCAGCTGAGGGCAGGTCAATCTTATTCAGTACGGGTAGCACCTCCAGGCCCTGCGCAATGGCGGTATAGCAATTGGCAACGCTTTGCGCCTCGACGCCCTGGGCCGCGTCCACGACCAGCAAGGCGCCTTCGCAGGCGGCCAGTGAGCGTGAGACTTCGTATGAAAAATCGACGTGACCGGGGGTGTCGATAAAGTTCAGCTGGTAGGTGATGCCATTCTGTGCCGGATAGTTCAGTGTGACTGCCTGCGCCTTGATGGTGATACCGCGTTCACGCTCCAGGTCCATTGAGTCCAGCACCTGGGTGGACATCTCACGCTGGCTCAGTCCGCCGCACCATTGGATAAATCGGTCGGCCAGCGTGGATTTGCCATGGTCAATGTGCGCAATGATCGAAAAGTTGCGGATATGGCTCAGATCAGTCATAGCAGGGCCAGAGGAATGCGCATCAGGTTGCCGGTGACGGCGGGGCATGTGAGGGAATATGTCCGTCGCGGCAGGATAGTGGACACTTTGTGTCTGTCTGGCATTATAGCGGCTGGCTGGCTATGTGCGTGCGGCGATTCCGGTTCGGGTAAGATGTAAATTGATGTGGAGTAGTATGCCGGTGCACATGTGACCCCGCATCAGTTTGCATCGTACCTCGCTGAGTACTTTTTCTCTGGAGGAGATGTATTTTCGGCTATAATCTAAGCTGTTTGTCCGGGGTGTATGCGTTTCTGCAGGCTATCCGCCAGTGGCGTCAACTTAGCATCATTCCGGACGGCCTGAGCCGGCAAAGTCTCCCCGGACGGTCCGCTGAATCTTGTATTTCCATGAGGTTTGCTTATGCATTCCCGTATTTCTGTTTGCGTGCTTGCCAGATTTAAGATTCTGTTTTTTCTTGGCATTTTTTTCTATATGCCAGGCCTTCTGGCGGAGACTTTCCGCGTCCAGGCGATTCAGATAAAGGGCACACAACGTATTGCGCAGGACACAGTCTCAGCTTATCTGCCGCTGCAACCGGGTGATATGCTGTCTGATGCGAAGACGCCCGAACTGTTGCGTGCTTTGTATAAAACCGGTTTCTTCAGCGATATCCGCTTTGAACGTGTCGGTGATATTCTGCAGGTTATTGTGGTTGAGCGGCCGACCATTGCTGAAGTGCGGCTACAGGGTAATGATTCGCTGGATGATAAGACGTTACGGGCAGCCCTGACAGCATCCGGGCTGGCTGAGGGTAAGCCTTTTCAGCGCCCATTGCTGGCATATGTTGAACGTGATCTGGAGGAACAGTTTTTTAATCAGGGTAAGTATGCTGTTCAGATTCGTACTCAGGTGACTGAGGCAGAGCGTAATCAGGTTACGATTTCGTTTGATATTACTGAAGGGGATATGACCCGTATTCAGGGTATTAATATCGTCGGTAACAAGGCGTTCCCGGAACAGGCACTGCTGGATCAAATGCAGCTTGCGACAGGTGGCTGGTTTGCGGTGTTCACTAAAGAGGATCAATACTCCAGGCCAAAGCTGGACGCCGATCTGGAGTCCCTGCGTTCCTTCTATATGGACCAGGGCTACCTCCGGTTTGAGATCCGGTCAACGCAGGTGAATATCACGCCGGATAAAACCGGTATTTTCATCACCATTAATATTGATGAGGGTGCGGTATATACGCTGCATGATATTCAGCTGTCAGGCACCTACATTGGTGAAATAGCACCCTATTTTGAGGCGATTAAGCTGCGTCGTGGCGAGACGTTTAACCGTCATCTGGTCGTGGAAAGTACCGAGCGGCTATCGCGCTTGCTGTCTGATCAGGGATATGCCTTGGCGCAGGTGAATGCAGTGCCTGAAGTGGACGAGGAACAACACCTGGTGGCCCTGACGTTTGATCTGGAGCCAGGGCAGCGGGTGTCGGTGCGTCGTGTGAATATTGAGGGAAATTCGCGTACCCGGGACGAAGTGATCCGGCGCGAATTCCGGCAGATGGAATCAACCTGGTTTTCGGGTGAAAAATTACGTCTGTCGCGGGAACGGGCGCAGCGCACCGGTTATTTTGAAAGTATTGATATCACGACACCAATGGTGCCGGGTGTGTCTGATCAGGTTGATGTGAATGTCCGGGTGACTGAAAAACCTTCCGGTGCGTTACTGGCCGGGGTGGGTTTTTCTCAGTCGGAAGGCATCGTACTGAATGCGAGTGTTGCGCAGGATAATTTTTTTGGTACCGGTAAAAAAGTGGCCGTTGCGCTGAAGACCAGTAAGGCGAATCAGCATTACGAGGTCTCGTATAATAACCCTTATTACACGGTGGATGGAGTCAGCCGGGGCTTTCAGCTCAGTTATCGTGCCACAGACTTTGATAAGCTGGATACGGCCGATTATAAAACCAGTAACGGGATTGCCGGGATCAGTTTTGGTGTGCCGCTGAGTGAGTTTAACCGGGTGAATGTCGGACTCAGGGCGCATCATATCGGTCTTAAGGTGGGTGCCAGTCCGTCTGCTGAAGTCAAGAACTGGGTGACTGCGGAAGGCCGACGTTATCTCAATGCTGAGGTAGATCTGAACTGGCAGCATGATTCACGCGACAGTGCCTGGTTTCCGACACAGGGCGCGTTGCAGCGGTTAGGCCTGGAGCTGTCGATTCCGGGTAGCCGGCTGAAATATTACAAATTATTTTATAAATACCGGCATTATTGGTCACTGCCCCGGGACTGGGTGTTTTCAGTGAACGGTGAGATAGGCTATGGTGATGCGTACGGCGATACCAGCCAACTGCCGATTTTTGAAAATTTTTATGCAGGTGGGCCAAGATCTGTACGCGGTTTTCAGTCTTTTGCACTAGGTCCGCGTGACTCGCAAGGTGATCCGATTGGTGGCAATATGCGACTTGTCGGGAATGCCGAACTCTACCTGCCGCCGGTCTTTTCGCCAACGATGCGGCTGCTGGCATTTGTTGATGCCGGGCATGTGTACGATACAAAGGCAACCGATATCCGGTTAGACCATCTGCGCTATTCGGCAGGTGTCGGTATGTCCTGGTTGTCGCCGATCGGAGCACTGACCCTGAGTGTAGCCAAACCAATCAATCCGACCAGCCTGGATAAACAAAAAGAAGAAGCCTTTCAGTTTTCTATCGGCACCACATTTTAGGTCCACATGCCGGATTTAACAGCAGGCCAGTTGGCTCAGATTACCGGTACTGAGTTGCGGGGTGATGCGGACTGCCTGATCCGGGGTATCGCCCCGCTGGATCAGGCCACAGCGGGTCAGCTGGCCTTTCTGCACCGTTCAGAGTTTCGTTGTGACCTGGCAGATACGCAGGCAAGTGTGGTGATTCTGGCACCGGAAGATCTGCCTGAGTATCCGGGTAATGCGCTGGTGACGCAGAATCCTCTGCTGGCGTATGCGCAGGCCGCAACGGCATTATCAGCCACTGAGCGGCCTGCCGCATGCAGGCACCCGACTGCTGTGATTGATCCTTCAGCGCAGCTTGCGCCAGATGTTATCATCGGTGCTAATGCAGTGATTGGTGCGCGTGTTGTGCTGGCCGGGCAGGTGGTGATTGGCCCGAACTGCACGATCGGGGATGATTGTGTACTGGGCCAGGCATCCTGCCTGCACCCTGGCGTCACGCTGTATCCCCGGGTTGAATTAGGGGTTGAATGCATCATTCATGCAGGTGCCGTGCTCGGGAGTGACGGGTTTGGTTTTGCAAATGATCAGGGCCGCTGGGTTAAGATTCCGCAGCTGGGACGTCTGCGGCTGGGTGATCGGGTCGAGGTAGGTGCGAATACCACGATTGATTGCGGTGCCCTGAACGATACCGTGCTGGCGGATGGGGTCAAATTAGATAATCAGGTGCATGTCGCACACAATGTGCAGATTGGCGAGCATACGGCGATTGCGGCATGTGTCGGCATTGCCGGATCGGCCCGGATCGGTAAATACTGTACTATCGCCGGGGCGAGTGGTCTGGTGGGCCATATTGAGCTGGCTGATCAGGTGCATGTCTCCAGCATGACGCCGGTGACCCATAATTTATCGCAACCCGGTCGTTATACCAGCCTGTTGCCGGCAATGCCGCATGCCGGCTGGCGCAAAAATTTTGCCCGTATCAGACAGCTGGATCGTATGGCGCACAAATTGCGCCGGTTAGAAAAACAGTTAGCTCAGGTGATGAGCCAGTTAAATTAGTCATTCTATGTCAATCAATACGATTCTAAACTTATTACCGCACCGTTACCCGTTTCTGCTGGTAGACCGGATTGTGGAGAATAGCCCGCCTGATCATTTAGTGGCGATAAAGAATGTCACCATAAATGAGCCTTTTTTTCAGGGCCATTTTCCGGGCAAGCCGGTAATGCCGGGTGTACTGGTGATCGAGGCACTGGCGCAGGCGACCGGACTGCTCAGCCTGGGCCATGAGGATGTTCCGGAAGATGCTGTTTTTTATTTAGTCGGACTGGATAAAGCCCGTTTCAGGCGCCCGGTTGAACCGGGTGATCAGTTACGTTTAAGTGTTGATCTGGTGAAATATAAACGGCGGATCGGTGTCTTTCAGGGTCAGGCCTGGGTTGATGATGAGTTGTGTGCATCCACTCAGATTATGTGTACGGCCAGGAATGACCTGTAATGCGGCATGCGAGTGCCGTGATTGATCCGACTGCTGAGTTAGCGACCGGCGTAACCGTAGGGCCTTACAGTATCATTGGTCCGAGGGTGCAGATTGCAGCCGGGACGCAGATAGGTCCGCATGTCGTGATCAGAAGTGATACCCGGATCGGGTGTGACAATATCATTTATCAGTTTGCATCCGTGGGTGAAGATCCACAGGATCGTAAATATCAGGGTGAACACAGCCGGTTGATTATCGGGGACCGGAATCAGATTCGTGAATGTTGCACGATTCATCGCGGTACTGCACAGGATGATGGTATCACCCGCATCGGTAACGACAACCTGTTCATGGCCTATACGCATGTTGCACATGACTGTCAGATCGGTAATCAGGTCGTGATGGCGAATGGTGCTACATTGGCCGGGCATGTCCGACTCAATGACTGGGTGGTGCTGGGCGGTTTTTCGGCAGTGCTCCAGTTCTGCCAGATCGGCATGCATGGCTTTGTCACGTCAGGTGCCTCCGTGCGCAAGGATGTGGTGCCCTATATGTTGGTGGATGGGGTGCCGGCGGCTCTGCGAGGCATCAATCATGAAGGTCTGAGGCGACGCGGATTCTCCGCTGCGCAGACCAGTGCGGTGAAACAGGCGTATCGCCTGCTGACCTCGGGGCAGTTGCTGACCAATGTGCTGGATGAACTGGTCATGATGGCTGCACAACACCCGGTATTACAGCCGATGGTGGCCTTCCTGCAGAGTGAGCGGCGTGGTTGCAGCATACTGCGTAAACCAGTGACAGGCTGACCGATGCGTGCCCTGCGTGTGGCCCTGGTCGCGGCTGAACCTTCAGGTGATCTGCTGGGTGGGCGACTGATGGCAGCGCTGCAGGTGCAGCATCCACACTGGCAGTTTGAGGGAGTTGGTGGTGCGGGTATGCTGGCACATGGCCTGCATGGCCTGGCACCGATGGCAACATTATCGGTCATGGGCCTGTTCGAGGTGGTGCGCCATCTCCCGGCGCTATTGCGGCTGCGCCGTGATCTGATACAGCGCTGGCTGGCGACACCACCTGATCTGTTCATCGGGATAGATGCGCCGGATTTCAATCTGCCGCTGGCCCGGCGATTGCGTCAGGCAGGTGTCCCGACCGTCCATTATGTGTGTCCATCAATCTGGGCCTGGCGGCCAGGGCGGGTGCGCAAGATCCGGTCAGCGGTGGATCTGTTGCTCAGCCTGTTCCCATTTGAGCCCGCGCTTTTACAATCGCATGGGGTCGCGTCCTGTTATGTGGGACACACCCTGGCACAACAACTACCATTACCACCGGATCAGACAGCGGCGCGTCAGTCATTGGCGTTAGCGCCGGCAACGCCGGTGCTGGCGATTCTGCCGGGCAGCCGGTCGGGT
The DNA here is from genome assembly GCA_020630515.1 of Gammaproteobacteria bacterium. Taxonomy (GTDB): domain Bacteria; phylum Pseudomonadota; class Gammaproteobacteria; order Chromatiales; family Chromatiaceae; genus JAHDBG01. The sequence goes on along the minus strand of JAHDBG010000026.1, from coordinate 14,385 downwards.
GAAGTGAATCGTCTGGCACCCCCGTTTCTGGCAACGGCCCGTGTGTGTCGGCAACGGATACCGAAGTTGCAGCTGGTTGCACCGATGGCAAATACAGCGATGGCAGCACTCTGGCAGACGCATTGCGCACGATATGCGCCCGATCTGCCGATAATAACAACTCTGGATAGTCAGGCAGCATTAACTGCCGCAGATACGGCCCTGATTGCCTCTGGCACAGCGACCCTGGAGGGATTGTTAAGCGGTTGTCCGATGGTGGTCGGCTATCGATTACACCCACTGACCTATGCGGTGTTACGCACACTGAACCTGGTGAATACGGAACGGGTGGTATTGGCGAATCTGCTGGCTGAAGAGCCGCTGGCACCGCTGTTTCTGCAACAGCAATGCGCAGTGGACCGGCTGGCCCCGGCAGTCTTACATTTGTTGCAGACACCGACCCAGGTGGCACTGATCCGGCAGCGTTATCAAGCGGTGCACCAGCAGATGCAAGTGGATACAAATGCGCGGATTGTGGCGGCAATTCTTGAATTATTACATGTGCGGGGTGTGTTATGCAGGTGAACTATTGTGCTCGTTGTGGCGCGCAGGTTTCTGAACAGGTGCCGAGCGGGGATACACGTCCCCGGCTGGTGTGTGAACAGTGCGGGTTAGTACACTACCAGAATCCGAAGGTTGTGGTCGGCTGTATCGTGCAATATCAGGATCAGGTATTGTTATGCAGGCGTGGTATACAGCCGCGCCATGGTTACTGGACCGTGCCGGCCGGGTTTATGGAAAACGGCGAGACGACATATCAGGGTGCGGTACGCGAAACCTGGGAAGAAGCGACGGCCCGGGTTGAACTGATCGCACCCTATCTGACCGTAAACCTGCCACACATCAATCAGGTCTACCTGTTATTCCGTGCGTATTTATCAGATGCAGATTTTGCCCCGGGGATAGAGAGTCTGGAAACTGCATTGTTTACAGAAGCACAGATCCCTTGGGAACAACTGGCCTTTCCGACTGTCGCAGCGGCGTTGCGCCGTTATTTTGCGGATCGCATCATCGGAGATTTTCCGCACCGGATGGCAGATATTGCCGAACATACCGATGACCCGGAAGGTTACCGGATTGATTATCTTGCTGAATCATCAGCATAGCCTTTGTTATTTATGGGAGTCGTGCATGCATTCTCCAGTATGGTCTGCGTCGGTGAACCGTTCCCGCCGCCGTTTTGTACAGGGTGTTGCCGCTGCGGGTGCCGCACTCAGCCTGGGTGTCGGTAGTGCTGCACCAGCATATCGCCGACGTGGCCCGGACACGCTTCAGGGTCGGGCCTTTACTTTGACCTATACCCCGACATCAGTGAACTTTACCGGCACAACGCGCTGGGCAACCGCGATCAATGGCTCAGTTCCGGCACCAACCCTGCGCTTACGCGAAGGCGAGACGGTGACTTTAGATGTGATCAATCGCCTGGCGGAAGATACCTCCATCCATTGGCATGGCTTGATCCTGCCGAGTTCGCAGGATGGGGTACCGCATATCAGTGAAGGATTCACCGGTATCCGGCCAGGCGAACAGTTCCGGTATCAATTTCCGGTTGTGCAGCATGGCACCTATTGGTATCACAGTCATTCCGGCTTTCAGGAACAGACCGGCGCGTATGGTGCGATAGTGATTGAGCCGGCGGCAGGTTATCCGTTTGCGTTTGATCGTGAGTATACTCTGGTGCTGTCTGACTGGAGCGATGAGTCGCCGGAGACGGTCTATGCAACGTTGAAAAAGATGCCGCATTATTACAATCAGCGTGAACGGACATGGAGTGATACCTGGCAGCAACTGCAGACTGATGGAGTGGACGGATTTTTTGCAGACCGTGCTATGTGGAACCAGATGCGTATGTCAGACCGGGATATCTCGGATGTGACTGGTGCTACCTATACCTTTCTGTTGAACGGGGTGCCACCGGCCGAGGGTTGGCTCGGGTTATTTCAGCGCGGCGAGACTGTATTACTGCGTATTATCAATGCTGCCGCGATGACCCTGTTTGACCTGTGTATTCCAGGACTGCAGATGACGGTTGTGGCTGCGGATGGACAGTATATTGAGCCGGTCAGTGTGGATGAAATCCGGTTTGGTGTCGCGGAAACCTATGACGTACTGGTGACACCGAGTGCGGAACAGGCCTATACGATCTTTGCGCAGGCGATAGATCGTTCAGGCTATGCGCGCGGGACGCTGACACCGGATCTGGCACTGACTGCTGCGGTGCCGCCACTGGATCCGGCGCCGGTACTGGGTCATCGTGATATGGGTATGGCGATGGATCATGCCGGTCACGGCGGACACCACCATGCCGGGCATGGGCAGCATGCACGACATCGGCAGCCTGTTGCGACAGCGGCTCATCATGGCGGGCAGTTCGCCCGCCATGCGTTGCCGATGGGCAGTGGTCCGGCAGGTTTCGGCAGCCAGGCGCAGGTGGTGCATGTGCCTGCGGAATATGGCCCGCAGGTGGATATGCGAGCGGATGCTGCGGCCTATCAACTGGATGATCCGGGGGTCGGGCTGCGCAATAACGGACGGCGGGTACTGACCTATGCAGATCTGTTCAATCTTTATCCGACCCCCGATCCGCGTGAGCCGGAACGTGAGATCAACCTGCATCTGACCGGTAATATGAGCCGCTATATGTGGTCCATGAACGGTATCTCATTTGCGGATGCAGAACCTTTAATCCTGCAATTGGGTGAGCGGGTGCGTATCAACCTGCTGAACGATACGATGATGAACCATCCGATTCATCTGCATGGCATGTGGAGTGATCTGGAGACGGGCGATCCGCAACGGATACCGCGTAAGCACACCGTGATTGTGCAGCCGGGTGCCAGAATCAGTTATCTGGTAACGGCAGATGCACCCGGTGGCTGGGCCTATCATTGCCATCTGCTGTACCACATGCTGGGTATGTTTCGTCACGTCATTGTGCGCTGAGGAGAGAGTTATGACAAAGATAGCGATGTTGTCGGGTCTGGTTCTGTTCTGGATGGGGGCTGGTGTGTTGGCGATGGGTGAGGCAGATCCGTTGCTCAGCAAGGTGGTGATTGACCAGCTGGAAATCCGCGATGCGGCTCACCATCGTCCTTTGGTGTTAGAAGCGCAGGGCTGGACCGGATATGACCTGCACAAACTGCGCTGGAAGGCAGATCTGGAATGGGTGGAAGAGGAACTGGAAGAAGCGGTGGTACAGGTGTTATACAGCCGTGCAGCAGATCCCTACTGGGACTGGCAGATTGGCTGGCAATACCAGAACCGCCCGCGACCGGAACGGCATGCGCTGGTGTTAGGGGTGCGAGGACTCGCGCCTTACTGGCTGGAAACGGATGCGGCCCTGTTGTTTGGTAAACAGGGTCAGCTGAGTGCTCAGCTCAAGCTGGAACATGAAGTGATGCTGACACAACGCTGGGTATTGATACCGGAATTGGCTGCACAATGGCAGCGCCGTGTTGCGCCAGGGCAGGGTTCGGGATCTGATCTGTCTCTGGGTATGCGTCTGGCATATGAAATACGGCGTGAGTTTGCGCCGTATGTGGGTCTGATCTGGCAGCGTCGATTTGCCGGACGTGCTGAGGTCGTGGCTGGTGAAGCGGTGTCGGAGACACAATGGGTGGCTGGTATGAAGTTCTGGTTTTAACCCGACCCGGTATGGTTCTCCGAGGGTCGTGGCTCGACGGGCATGTCCCTGATGAGTGGATACAGGGTATACAGACCGCCCAGTATCAGGCCCATTTGTGGAATAAGCATTGCCTGGAGCAGACCAAAACTCCATAAAAAGGCACCGCCTGCACTGATCAGGCTGGGTAGTGCGACCAAAACATAAGAAAGTCTGGTGTTTGATACATAGTCGGCTGAGATAGAAAATAAATCACACAGCTGAGATAAACTATTATGCAATAAAATCACTTGTGCTGTATCTGTGGCAGCACTGGAAGCGTCTCTCAGAGAGATCGAAGTGTCTGCCTGCTTCATGGCAATGCAGTCATTGATGCCATCACCAACAAAACAGACTGTGTGGCCTTCCTGTTGTAACTGCGCAATCAGTTCGGCCTTCTGCTCTGGCAGCACTTCAGAAAAATGATGATCAATACCTAATGTCTGTGCCAGTTTTTCAGTAGGTGCTGCCTGATCTCCGGACATAATATAAGTCTGCTGAATACCTTGCTGGCGCAGATTGGCGATCACTGTCCGGGCCTCCGGGCGTATTTCAGGTTGTAATTCAATGCTGGCAACCAGTTCACCTGCAATGACAAGAAATACCATGCTGTTGCCAATCTCGCTGCTGGCAGCATAGGCTGCCTGTAATGAGGCTGGTAATGATAGCGTTGCATCCTGAATAAAGCGTAAGCTGCCTAATTCAACACGTTGTTCTCTGATCGTTACTGACAAGCCCAGGCCTATCTGATATTCAGCCTGGTCTGCGTGTAGCGGTTCAAGCTGTCGTTGTGCGGCAGCCTGCCGGATCGCCTGCGCTATCGGATGGTTTTGTTTTCCTTCAGCCGCAGCGGCGTAGGCCAGGACGGTCTCTTCTGTATAATCGGCGCATAAGTGAATATGGCAGACTTCAGGTATTTCTCTGGTCAGAGTGCCGGTTTTATCGAATACGATCGTATCTGTTTTTTGTAATTGTTCAAAAATTCCCCCATCTTTTACCAGAATACCCTGCTGCGAAGCCAGATTCAGATAATTGAGTAATCCGATAGAAGAGACAATGGTCATACGATGCTCGAAGTGGGACTGAATCACCACTAAGGCCGCAGTCGGGCCAAGAACAGGTAAGGTCGCAAGGCCGGCAGTCAGTGTCGGTATGATGGTCTGATCGGAGAAGGTCTCAACCTGCATTTGTTGTTGTGTCTTGTGATCTGGTGCATCATTCAACAGTGCACCGATTTGTGCGACGGTGGTTTGTTCAGCAACCCGGACTGGCCGGATATGAATTTTGCCGGATAGTACTAGCGTTGCTGCGAACACATCATCACCGGCAACCTTCTCCGCTGGTTGCGATTCGCCGGTCAGGATACGTTGGTCAATCATGGCGTTGCCGTGCAGAATATGGCCGTCGACCGGTATGACTTCACCTGCAGCGACTATCACGATGCAGTCTGTCGTGAGTTCACTCACCAGGACTTCTGTTTCGATACCATTCTGCTGTATCCAGGCAGTCTGCGACTGTTGTCGGAAGACATCAACCAGATTGCTTCTGGTATTGGCCCGGACGGTATTTAAAATTTTACGATTGACCGAAAAAACGATGCCGGCGAAGCTGCACCAGAATAAGTGTCCACCAGCCAATAGCAACAAATTGCAGATAAATGTGAGCAGATCAACATTTGCTTTACGCCGTTTGATAACCGACTGATAGGCACTGTTGAAAATATCCTTATTGATATACACAATACCAGGTAGACTGAGCAGACTGAGGGGTGCAGATATAAGTGTGCCTGCAGCTGCCATGCCGGTTGAAAAAAAAGCGATATAAACTTTCTGATTCAGCGTTTTTTCGAATTGGCGCCGGGCGGACTGTTCTTTTTCGGAAGACAGGGCGAGTAATTGTTGCGTACGGTCACTGCTCGAAAATAAAGTCACTATATGATGTTTCAGAGTATGCCAGATGCGTATCCGGAAAACAGTCTGATTGTTTTTTATGCGGTATACGGCAATACCAGCGAGCAATCCACTACTCGTAAGTGCGAGTTCGAATAACATCATAAATCCATAAACACTGACCTGCCAACGCCGAACTGACCGCTACACGGATGCGCCCAGCATCCGTCGCAGCGTACCATCCTTATCCAGGATATGATGTTTGAGTGCACCGGCGATATGCAGCAAGACACAGGCAACCAGGCCATACCCGGCCAGGCCGTGCACGGTATGCGCGATACCGGCAAGCGGTGCATGTAACGGTAATACTTCCTGTGGATTCACCGGATCCGGGTTGCGGGCGACTAACTCCAGACCAAATAAGGCGACACCATGTCCGCCCAGCGCAGACATCATAAAACCGGAAACCGGCATGATCACGGTGCCGATGATCAGAAGATAATGGATGATCCCGGATAATATCCGTTCCCAAGGCAGGTAATTCCGGACTGGCGTTGGCCAGCCATTCTGCCAGCGCCAGAGTACTCGTAACACCACAAACAGCGCGATCAATACACCAAAAGACTTATGCCAGGGGTACAGTGCATAAGCTGCCGTTTGTTCCATATAGATGCCTGTTGCCAGCATCATCAGCATCATCATAGCAACAATCCAGTGCAGGGCTATGGTGGGTGTGCCCAGCTTTGATGAGGTATCCGGTAACATAACAGATGCTCCTTAATCAGAAGTTTTCATGGTGTGATGATACGGCAGTTACTTCCCGATGCAGAACTGACTGAAGATCTCACCTAATAAATCATCGGAGGTGAATGTGCCGGTGATGCTGGCGAGGGCCAGCTGGCACTGGTGCAGATCCTCGGCGAGCAGCTCGCCTGCCTGCTGATGTTGCTGTGCCTGCTGCAGATGCTCAGCTGCCTGTGTGATCGCTTCCAGGTGACGCCGGCGGGCCATAAATTCACCTTCGCTGGTCTGATCCTGTCCGCAGCAAGCGGCCAGATGGTGACGTAAATGATCTATGCCGTGCTGTTCCCGTGCACTGAGCACAATCGTCGTCTGTCCGTCTTGTTCAAAGCAGCCTGTCGCAGCACCACTTAAATCGGCCTTATTATGTATCCAGGTGACCGGAACATCCGGTGGCAGCTGATCCGGGTCCGGTCGGGGATGACCTGTCGTGCCATCATAGATCCATAATATACGATCTGCGTTGGTAATGGCACGTTCGGCCTTCTGAATGCCTTGTTGTTCAATCGGATCCGGATTCAGGCGCAGGCCAGCGGTGTCCAGCAGGGTGAGGGGTATGCCGTCCAGCTGGATCACTTCGCGCAGAATATCCCGGGTGGTGCCCGGTATTTCAGTGACGATCGCACTGTCGGTGCCAGTCAGTACATTCAGCAGACTGGACTTGCCGGCGTTTGGCCGCCCCGCTAGTACCAGTGTCATCCCATCACGAAAGATCCGCCCTCTGTGGGCGGCAGCCTGTAATATGGCGATTTGTCGGGTCAGTGTGTACAGATTATCCTGAATCTGTCGGTCAGCCAGAAAATCAATTTCTTCCTCAGCAAAATCTATTGCGGCTTCGACATAACTGCGTAGTCGGATCAGATCAGCAACCAGCGCCTGGATACGTTGTGAGAATTCACCCTGTAATGAACGTAGTGCCAAGCGCGCAGCAGATTGTGTCTGGCTGTTAATCAGATCAGCAATCGCTTCTGCCTGTGCCAGGTCCAGTTTATCATTCAGAAAGGCGCGTTCACTGAATTCTCCGGGCCGGGCCAGTCGTGCGCCGGAGCGGATACAGTGCTGCACCAGCTGATCCAGGACGATCGGACTGCCGTGGCCCTGAAATTCGATCACATCTTCGCCAGTAAAGCTGTGTGGTGCGGTAAACAGCAGGATCAGGCCGTTGTCTATCAGTTCACGGTCTGTCCCGTAGAAATTCACCAGCTTAGCCTGGCGTGGTGTGAGTTGTGTGATCCGGCACACAGATAAACCGATAGATTCTGCTTGCGGGCCGGACAGCCGCACAATACCGATACCACCTCGCCCGGGCGGTGTGGCAATGGCACAGATGGTATCATGGCTCATAACTTAATGCGGGATGTGTCATATGGGGCAAAAAGACCAGCGTAGAGAGACAGAGATTGCACGAAATAAAAAGGCCCGGCATGATTATGAGATAACCGAAACGCTGGAGGCTGGTCTGGTTTTGCTGGGCTGGGAGGTAAAGAGTCTGCGTGCCGGGCGAGTCAATCTGAATGACACTTATGTGTTGATACAACGCGGTGAGGCCTGCCTGGTGGGTGCTCATATTACACCATTAGTCACGGCATCAACCCATGTCAGGCCGGAACCGGTGCGGACACGTAAACTGCTATTGCATCGGCAGGAATTGAACAGGCTGATTGGTTCTGTGGAACGTAAAGGATATACCCTGGTGCCATTGCGTCTGTACTGGAAGCGGGGTCGAGCAAAATTACAGTTCGGACTGGGTAAGGGCAAAAAGCTGTATGACAAGCGTGCAGATATTAAGGCCAGAGACTGGCAGCGGGATCAGGCCCGGTTATTAAAAAAGCGCTGAGGTCGCTTATCAGGTTCCGGTCATCTGCAGACTATTATGCATCTGTACATCTGTTATAGCATGTCCGCCTGAGTCGTGATGTGTTGCTGAACTGGTGTCCTGAAATAGTAATTTACAAACTATACAATATAGATTAAATTATATCGCACTGTAACACGTAATGGACGTGGAGCGTTCGATATATTCACATTCAGGAGCCTATTCATGGATAAACCGATTCACGAAATGACATCACAGGAATTATTTGAGTTAGCTAAATCGCGCAAAAGCGAAGAAGCTCAGATTGCTCGCAAAGAATTTCGGGATGAGCTGAACAGCCTGCGTCAGGAGCGACGTGATCTGGAAAAAGAGTACAAAAGATCTATCAGTGCGATAGAAAAGCAAATTGATGCGATAAGAGAAAAAATGTCGCCTGATATGCCGATAGAAAGACGTCGTGGTCGCAGTAATAATGGCGGTAGCATCAGTCAGACTGTGCTGGAGACACTGCAGGCTGCCGGTGGCCAGATGAGTACGACCGAGTTGCATGAAGTACTGACCCAGGCAGGTCTTGATACAGCTAATCTGAGTCAGACATTATCTTATCTGAAACGCCAGGAACGGGTGGTGTCTCCGGCGCGTGCTGTGTATCAACTGGCAGGATAGACTGTGATGCAGGTAAGCGTAACACTTACCTGTTTTTTGTTCTGATCTGACTCCGGGTGGAGAAATGAGATGACCTTTGTTGTGACAGAAAATTGTATTAAATGCAAATACACCGATTGTGTGGAAGTTTGCCCGGTCGATTGTTTTCACGAAGGGCCGAATTTTCTGGTAATTGATCCGGATGAGTGTATTGATTGTGCTCTATGTGAGCCTGAGTGCCCGATAGAAGCGATTCTGTCAGAAGATGATCTGCCGGAATCAGAACAGCACTTCCTGACATTAAATGCCGAATTAGCCGCGACATGGCCGGTCATTACCGAACAGATTGCACCGCCGGAAGATGCTGACGACTGGCAGAATAAACCGAATAAACTGGATTTACTCGAACGCTGACTGTACCCAGTGTAGTCGGCCTGCTCCGTTGATCCCGACTGCATCAAACCGACAGGGGCCGGTCCAGCTATGATGTAGAAGGTAATGTTCTGCGGCCTTACGTATCCGGTGCTGTTTGCGCGTATCAATACTTTCCAGGGCGTCACCGAAGCGGGTATCTCGACGCTGGCGGACCTCGACAAAAACGAGTGTTTCCTGATCCTGCATCACCAGGTCTATTTCCCCTGACCGGCAACGATAATTTTTTTCAAGCTCGCGCAGGCCTTGTTGTTGCAAAAAACCTGAGGCCTGTCGCTCTGCGATAACACCGGCCTGTTGCTGTTTAAGGCCCACCCGTCGTTACCCGTTGTGCTGTGGTCAGTGGTATGTGCCTGATCGGGTCAGCCAGCTGTAACCAGGTGAGCTGCCGATCAATATGATGTGTCTTGTTTAAAGACAAAACACCGGTCGCACCAGTCCAGAGTGCATCCATGTCGCTTTGTAAACGCGGTATGTGTGGCAGGATGCCGAGTGCATCCATGCCGAGCGCAAATAAGCGAACATGAGCGAGTTGCTGGTCAGGCGTGGCAGCCAGTATCGGTTGTAACACTTCTGGTGAGATAAAGAATGGCATATCAGGGATTCGTATGCCGCGCATATCAGCTAACTGACGCTTACTGAGCTGGCCCGGCCAGACATGGGATGTGGCATAGACAGGAAGATCGCCGGCAAAATGAAATCTTAATTGCGGTGCAAACCCTTGTGCCTGGGTATCCCGGGCAATTAAAAAGATTGCATCAATATCGGCCCGTCGTCGCGGGCTGAATTCCAGGTTGCGATCTAACCAGGTCTGTAATTGTTGATGTCGCGCATCGCTCTGATCTGACAGCAATAGTTGACGGATGGTCATGCCATGATCATAGATTGTCGGATCATAGTGGGCGACGGCTAGGCGGGTATCGCTGAATGCAGACCAGTGTGTCTGAAAGGCCGTGAATAACCGTTGTCCCCAGGCGTTATCCGGTGCCAGTACTGCCGGATGGCGGTATTGGTCTGACCAGAGACGTTCTGCCACCTGGCGAGCCTCGTCTTCCGGATTCAGTCCGATCAGAAATAAACGTGATGGCGGCACGTCGGGCAGGGGGACTTGATTAAGTGCCAGCACGGGTACAGATAAATCAGTCAGGGGTAATAAGGCAGTCACGGCTTCCTTACGCAATGGTCCGATTACCCAGTCTGCACCATCAGCGACCGCTTGTTGATAAATCTCCGCAATCGCTTGGTTGCTGTCATAAAATTGTATGTCTGGTTGTTGCTCGTTCGGCCAGCTGGCTGCGCGATACAGAATACCGGCACGTATCGCGTTACTCACGGTTTTATATCGCTCATCCTGTGGCAATAAGACCGCGATGCGTTGTGGAATTGTCAGAGGTGTAGGAAACCAGGCCTGCCATTGTTCCAGCAGCGGCTCCAGTAAGGCCGGGTGATCTGCAAACTGTGTCTGCCAGCCAGGCAATGCTGCACGGAATCCGGGCAGATCATCCGCAAACTGCTGACTTAGCAGGGCCAATCCGGCCCAGCCGGACAGTTCATCCTGTTGCTGATACGACTGCAATGCGGCTGTGCCCAGCTGATTCAGGGTATGTAAGAGCTCCTGTTGTGCCGAGAGGCGTTCTGCCGGGTCAGTCAGCCATCGTTCTGAGCCTGCCAGGGCCTCAGCCCGTAATCGGTAACCTGTGCGTAAATTGAGTAGTGCCCGGAAAAACCGCTGGCTCAACTCAGGGTCAGAACTCTGGTCAGGTAAAGGCGACTGTAAATCCCAGTGAATCGGTACTGGCTGTCCGTCCAGCACCGCCAGTTCAACCTGTAATGTCTGCAGCAACA
>JAHDBG010000026.1:0-3157 GCA_020630515.1 Gammaproteobacteria bacterium | reverse complement strand
CGTTTCAGCGGTGAACAGCTGATCAGGGTGAGCTGTAACAGGCACAGGCCGAGTAGTAGTCGGAAGCGCCGTCTGGTGTGATCTATCATCATGCTTCAGATTTGTGCCAGTGCCTGTTCAACATCAGCGATGATGTCATCAATCGCTTCAATGCCAACTGAAATACGCACTAAATCCGGGCTGACACCAGCCGCCTCCAGCTCCTGTGCGTTCAGTTGGCGGTGTGTGGTGGATGCCGGATGACAGGCCAGTGTCTTCGCATCCCCGATATTGACCAGATGCAGAATCATCTGCAATGCTTCAATAAAGCGGCTGCCTGCAGTCGCATCGCCTTGAACACCAAAACTCAGAATGCCAGAGGCCTGACCACCGGTGATCTTCTGACATAAGAGCTGGTGTGGACTGTCACTCAGGCCGGCATAGTTCACCCAGGCTACCTTGGGGTGTCGGTGCAGATAGCGAGCCAGCTCCAGTGCATTGTCACAATGGCGCTGAATCCGCAGACCAAGGGTTTCCAGACCCTGCAGAATCTGGAATGCATTCATCGGAGACAAGGCAGCGCCCATGTTACGTAAAGGTCCGACACGACAGCGACCGATATAGGCTGCCGGACCGAACACGTCGGTACAGACCACGCCATGATAGGACGGGTCCGGTTCGCTCAGCATCGGGTAGCGTGTTTTCTGTGCCAGCCAGTCGAACTTGCCACTATCCACAATGATGCCGCCGACAGAGGTACCATGCCCGCCGATATATTTGGTCAGAGAATGAATCACAATGTCGGCACCATGTTCAATCGGGCAACACAAATAAGGTGTGGCTACCGTATTATCGACAATCAGCGGGATGCCATGGCGGTGTGCGATCTCAGCTAATTGTGCGATATCGACCACATTACCTGCCGGGTTGCCGATAGATTCGCAGAAGATCGCCTTCGTGTGCGGATCAATCGCCTGTTCCAGACCGGTGGTATCGTCATAAGATACAAAACGCACATCAATGCCCTGATTCGGCAGGGTATGTGCAAATAAATTATAGGTACCACCATACAACTGACTGGTACTGACAACATTGTCGCCAGTGGTGCAGATCGTTTGCAGTGCGTAGGTAATCGCGGCCATGCCGGAGGCGACAGCGAGTGCAGCAACACCGCCTTCCATCGCGGCGATGCGCTGTTCCAGCACATCAGTGGTCGGATTCATGATCCGAGTGTAAATATTACCGGCGACCTTCAGATCAAACAGGTCTGCGCCATGTTGTGTATTGTCGAAGGTATACGATGTTGTCTGATAAATGGGCACTGCTGCAGCATGTGTGCGGTCTGCCTGATAGCCGTGGTGTAGCGCGAGCGTTTCCAGTTTCATATTAATTATTCCTTACGGTTAGGTATCGGGAGTGCGGGCTGCCAGAGACGGCCGTGCATCTGCAATTGCCTGACGCACCTGATCTGGTGCGGTACCGCCGATATGGCAGCGCGCGGCAACGGAGCCTTCCAGGGTCAGGTAATCATACACATCAGATTTAATCACAGTACTGTAGCCTTGCAGAGTTTCCAGAGACAGGTCTGCTAAATCGCAATCTTCCTGCACACACTGCGCTACAACCCGACCGACAATATCGTGTGCATCGCGGAATGCGATGCCTTTACGTACCAGATAATCGGCCAGATCGGTGGCAGTTGCAAGGCCTTGTTGTGCCGCGCGACGCATCGCTGTCCGGTTACAGACGAGAGTTGGCAGCATTGCGGCGAAGATCTTCAGTGTACCGCGCAGCGTGTCAACGGTATCAAACAATGGTTCTTTGTCTTCCTGGTTATCTTTGTTGTACGCGAGGGGTTGTGCTTTCATCAAAGTGAGCAAGGCGATCAGATGGCCGACTATCCGACCGCTTTTGCCTCGGATCAGCTCGGGCACATCCGGATTTTTTTTCTGTGGCATGATGGAAGAGCCGGTGCAGAAGCTATCGGACAGAGTGATAAAGCTGAATTGTGCAGATGACCACAGAATCAGTTCTTCGCTCATGCGTGACAGATGCACCATGATCAAACTGGCAGCAGCACTGAATTCAATGGCAAAATCGCGGTCGCTGACCGCATCCAGTGAGTTGCGGCAAGGCGCGGTAAAATGCAGCAGACTGGCGGTCAGCTGACGGTCAATCGGGTAGGTGGTACCGGCCAGAGCGGCAGCACCCAGTGGCATCTGGTTCATGCGGGCAGCACAGTCGGTCAGGCGACTGGCATCGCGTTGCAGCATCTCAAACCAGGCCAGCATATGATGCCCGAAGGTGACTGGCTGAGCTGTCTGCAGATGAGTGAATCCGGGCAGGATCGTCCCGGCTTCGCGCTCGGCAATATCCAGAAGCGCACCCTGCACCTGGCGCAGTGCAGCGCAGATCGCCTGCATCTCATCACGCAGCCACAGCCGGATGTCGGTTGCCACCTGATCATTACGCGAACGGCCAGTATGCAGCTTTTTACCGGTTTCACCGATTGCTTCGGTTAGTGCGGCTTCAATATTCATGTGCACATCTTCATGTGCGACTGACCAGACAAATTCTCCTTGCTCAATCTGAGTGGCGATGGTCTCCAGTCCGGTGACAATGTCATCGCATTCTGTCTGCGTCAGGATCTTCTGACGTGCCAGCATCCGGGCATGGGCGATGGAACCCTGAATATCGTACGGAGCCAGACGTTGATCGAATGTGACGGACGCAGTGAATGCCTCAACAAACTGATCGGTTGGTTCGCTGAACCGACCAGACCATAATTTTTTATCGCTCATAATGAGTCTGTCGAAAGGGGGGTGGTTCCGGAAGTGGCATAGCACGCAGTATTGCGCCGGAAGTGGAAAAAGTCACGTGATGTCGCTATTACATAGCAATTATGCACAGCTTGCATTGTTGACTTTGTAAAAGTCAACGACTTCCCGGTACTTTTTGTGCAGGCGAAGGTATCCTGAAATTAAACACTTGTTTATTCAGGCATAAATTTTTTTTGTTCAGATGTTGACCAATACCGGAAAAGCCTGATAAAACGGTGTGATAGCCTACTTATTCGTCCGGTTTTACACAGAGTTATCCACAGAATTTGTGGATAACTGCAGTTGCGGTCCGGATGGTGGCAGTCGGCACCCACGGATGGATTTGTGTGTAGTGGTCT
>JAHDBG010000025.1:18077-22273 GCA_020630515.1 Gammaproteobacteria bacterium | reverse complement strand
CTGCTGATCACTCTGTTGCTGGTTGTATCCGGCGTGACCGGCGCCGTCAGTCTGCAGCTTTATCTGGTACAACAAGGCCATCTGGCCAGCCAATCCACACAGGCTACCCTGATCACGCTGGCCCTGAGCGAGCAATTACGCACGACAGCTGCGGCGGCACCGGCCTTCTGCCGGAACACAGTCACAGCAGGTTTATCTGCTGCTGACATGACCGTTGCCTGCACTGACAACACAGCACATGACCGTACACAGACGGTTACCATCAGGTGGCAGCAGCATCTGAACACCGCACAACCAGAATTACACCTGCCTGTCCGGCTATCGCATTAAGCAGACAGTATGCCGAAGATTCCACAGCACCTGTTCCAGCTTGATACCACGCCGTCCTATCACCGCCGGGTGGATCCGTTAAACCGCTGGCACCTAGACCTGCCCCTGCTGTGCGCCATTCTGTTGCTTACCATGCTGGGTTTCGCCTTATTATATTCAGCCGACGGAGGGCACACAGACCGGTTAGAACGTCAGATGCTACACTTTGGTCTAGCCTGTGGTGTCCTGGTATGGTTCGCACAAATTGCACCCGCCACCTGGCAACGCTGGAGCGTTGGCATCTATGTCCTGAGCTTGGCGATGCTGATTGCAGTGTTATTTCTGGGAGAAACCGGCAAAGGAGCGCAACGCTGGCTCAGCATTGGCAGCTTTCGGTTTCAACCCGCCGAATCAGCCAAGCTGGCGGTACCGCTGATGATCACTGCCCTGCTGGCGCGCCATCCGCTGCCCCCATCCGGCAAGCACCTGCTGATTGCTGGTGGCCTGATCGCGCTGCCGGTGCTACTGATTGCGCAGCAGCCGGATCTGGGCACCGCACTACTGGTTGCCAGTGCCGGCCTGTTTGTCTTATTTCTGGCCGGCATCAGCTGGCGCTTTATCTTCAGCCTGTGCGGTCTGGCCGCCGTCGCAGCACCACTGCTGTGGCTGAACCTGCATGATTATCAACGGCAGCGGGTACTCACCTTTCTGAGCCCGGAACAGGACCCGCTGGGTGCGGGTTATCACATCATTCAATCCAAGATCGCGATCGGCTCCGGCGGCGTGTACGGTAAAGGCCTGTTTCAGGGCACACAATCACAACTACATTTTCTGCCTGAACGACATACTGATTTTATCTTTGCCGTATTAGCCGAAGAGACCGGCCTGGTTGGCGTCCTGATGATGTTGTGTCTGTATCTGGCGATCATTCTGCGCGGCCTGTATATTGCGCAGCAGGCACAGGATAATTTCAGCCGCCTGCTAAGCGGCACCCTCACACTCGTGTTTTTTGTCTATTTATGCGTGAATACCGGCATGGTCAGTGGCCTGTTACCGGTGGTCGGCGTGCCGCTGCCATTAGTCAGCTACGGTGGCACTTCTCTGATCACCCTGATGGCCGCGTTCGGCATCCTCATGTCAGTACACACACACCGTAAGCTTCTGCCCGGATAATTCAGATGTCCTTGATACTCGGTACACTGCTGCTGATATGCAGCCTGACACTACAGGCACAGGATGCCGCCCGGCTGCAGGAAGCCTTTATCCAGGATATGGTACAGCAACACGCCTTTCAGGCGGATGAGCTGCGTCAGTTACTGGCAGAGATTGATATACAACCGCCCGTACTGAACAAAATGAATCAGGCAGCCGAAAAACGCCTGGATTGGGGACGTTACCGGCGCATCTTCTTAACCGAAACACGTATCCGCCAGGGCGTCGCTTACTGGCGGACGCATCAGGCCCTGCTGCAGCGTGCTGCAACAACCTATGGTGTACCGCCGCAGATCATCGTCGCTATCCTTGGTGTCGAAACCCGTTACGGACGCCATGTGGGCAGGCATCCGGTATTGCAGGCACTAGCCACCCTCGGCTTTCATCATCCACGCCGGGGTAAATTTTTTCGTAACGAATTAAGTCACTTTCTGCGTCTGGCCCG
The DNA here is from genome assembly GCA_020630515.1 of Gammaproteobacteria bacterium. GTDB lineage: Bacteria > Pseudomonadota > Gammaproteobacteria > Chromatiales > Chromatiaceae > JAHDBG01. The sequence continues at coordinate 20,307 of JAHDBG010000025.1, read as the reverse complement.
TACTGAACAGCTGGATCCGCGCAAACCACTCGGATCTTATGCCGGCGCCATGGGGCAACCCCAGTTTATTCCTTCGAGTTATCATCATTTTGCCATTGATTTTAACCAGGATGGCAAACGCGACATCTGGCATTCACCGGCCGATGTGATCGGCAGTGTGGCACATTATTTCGCCGAGCATGGCTGGCAGCCGGATCAGGCCGTCACCGTGCCGGTGCAGGGTATTGACCATCAACAACATGCAACCATGCTGCAGGCTGGTTATAAACCACGATTCCCGGTTGCCACCCTGCGCGCTGCCGGTATTCAGCTGCCCGACACCCTGGATGCACAGCAAATCGCCAGCCTGCTGACGCTGAACACAGATGAGCAGGCCGAATACTGGCTGGGGTTACCCAATTTTTATGTGATCACCCGTTATAACCACAGTCCGCTGTATGCGATGGCGGTCTACCAATTGAGTGAGGCTATCCGTGAACGTTACACATCTGATTAATATCCCTTTATTAAGCATCGGCAGCATCCTGTTACTGGCCAGCTGTAGCAGTCAGATTGAACGTGACGGCCCCCCGGAACAAACGCCGGACACCGCACGTCTGGACACGATACAGAACCCCACACCAAGCTTCAGCCCTCCTCGAGCCGTGAATCAGAAGCCTTATACCCTGCACGGCAGAACCTATTATCCACTTGCCAGCAATGACGACTTTGTACAACAAGGCGAAGCTTCCTGGTATGGACGTAAGTTTCACGGCCGACCAACTGCCAGTGGTGAAACCTACGATATGTATGCCATGACTGCGGCACATAAACGCCTGCCACTACCAAGTTATGTGTCGGTCAGAAACCTGGATAATGATCGCCGGATTATCGTGCGTGTGAATGATCGCGGTCCGTTTCATGGCAACAGAATCATTGATTTGTCTTATGCAGCGGCCTACAAGCTGGGTATTCTGCAATCCGGAACCGGAAATGTCGAAATTCGCGCCATTACGCCGGACACACCGGTCACGCCGGTACCTCAGTCTTTGCCACCTGCGCCGGGAGAACACCGTGTCGTGGTGTATGTGCAGATCGGTGCCTTCCGTGATCATCGGAATGCGCAACGTTTACAACAAACTCTGCAGAACCAGCTGGACTGGCCGATTCGCATCGTGAATAACGCAGACAGCCAGCTACACAAAGTACAGACCGGGCCCTTGCCTCGAGTCAGTATAGCAGAACAGGTCGCAGCCCAACTGACCAGATATGGTATTAAAGATGCAAAAGTCAGACTGTCTGTGCGATGAAACTCAACATATTAAGATGCCACGGATCCGGTAATATCTTCTTACTGGCAGACGAATACAACGGACAGAATCCACCCGTTACTGAACAACAACGCGCCGCCATCAGCCGCACACTGTGTGATCACGAGTCTGGTCCGGGCGCGGATGGCATGTTGTTCTGTCAGCACAGCCAGGTCGCAGATTGCGCCATGCGTATGTTCAATCCGGATGGCAGTGAAGCTGAAATGTGCGGTAACGGTCTGCGTTGTGCTGGCCGCTATGCCGCTGAACATCTGCATAAAACGACGGTTTCTGTCGAGACACCGCAGGCTGTTTTATCTGTCAGGCAAGCCGAACCACTCATGTCGGGAATCGCCACCTATGCAGCTGACATCGGGCCGGTTTCGTCAGAAACGGCCAGTCTGCCCATGCAGACCACACACAAGACCTTCAGTAATCAGTTGATTCCGGAATTATCCGACCAGCTGCGTTTTACTGCGCTCAGTATCCCTAATCCGCATCTTATCGCGTTTGTCACACAACCAGACACTGCGCAATTGCAACTGATCGGAGAACAGGCAAATACGTTGCCGCTGTTCCCGAATGGCGTGAATGTCAGCTTTGTCAGCCTGCTGCGCGAGAATACATTATTCGTCATCACGTATGAACGTGGTGCCGGAATGACAGATGCCTGCGGCACAGCCATGTCAGCGGCCAGCGTCTGTAGTGTGCAACAGCAGCACTGCCAGCGCGAACACCCCATTGTAGTTCATCATCCGGGCGGCATGGTGCATTGCACTGTGCTGCAACACAAGGTTATCCTGAAAGGGAGTGTGACGTTTATCTCAGATCACCAGGTTCGCCTAGATGATACCGGTCATAATATGATCAGTAACACAATTGATCATGTGTATACGACAGAGATACAATCATATACCCGGTTTAAAGAGAGTGCCATAAAT
>JAHDBG010000025.1:5144-17977 GCA_020630515.1 Gammaproteobacteria bacterium | reverse complement strand
TGTGTATACGACAGAGATACAATCATATACCCGGTTTAAAGAGAGTGCCATAAATGCCCGATTTAACCGAATAGTTGATCCACTCAACTAAACCTGAGATAACGGATAGGATTTTTCACCCCTGACTGACCAACCTGGAATCTAATAAGAGCCAAAAAGTATTGCTTTGTTGCACCATACGCAAGCGAAGCGCAGGTACAGCAATTCGTTAAACAGGTTCTGTGAAATACCGTTATCTGGAACCTGCGTTGTTACCAGACAGAACATCGACAGATTGCAGTGCAATACGACCATAAGATGATATCGTATCATCAGAATCAATTAAGTTCAGATACGCACCAGACCTGTCAGACAGCTGAGAAAACTGGATTATCTGATACTGACCAGGAACCAGGTCTTTAACTGAAGACGTGCTTGCACTGACACGATATAACAGCACATTATCCTTCGCTAAAAATTTGTAATCCAGATCATCCTTATCCGTAACAGATGACATATCAATAACGCCCGTTGCCGGTGTACCCTGTGGTGTCAACCGTATTTCTCCGAATCGTCTATCTGATGTTTCTACTGTTCTCCCGCTCGTATATCGGTTGTCAAACCGATATGGTATATATCCAGGTGCCTTAACGGTCACATGATACACTGTGTGCGGATAGAAACTGGCAGATAAGGTCGCATGGCCTTTACTATCTGTTGCAGATGAACCCAGTACCCGATAACTAACATCTGCGACGATATCAGCATCGGCGACCGGCAAGCCAGTCACAATATCCTTGACCTGCATCTCAATATCAATTTTTTTCTCAGCAGCCGGTGAATCATCTGACTCAGTCAACCAGTCGTTCAGATAACTGAGTAACTTCTCCCCGAAAGGCGTTGAGATACGATTGTCTGCTGATAATATCTTCTCGCAAACCTTGCGCTCCTCCCGGGTGAAACAAGGGTCTTCATTGATATCGGAAGAAAATTCATCCGAGAAATAAAAACGCTGTCCGTAGTAGAAATTGTTACTGCCCGTAGTAAAGGTTTTAAAATAAGGGCTGTTTATTGCCACATCATCCAGATACATCAGGGCTAAGACATCTACCGGCATCTCTTCATTGCGGTTATTTATCTCATCAAGACTCAGTATGTCTTTATACCCTTCATAATAGCGGAATAAATCAAAGAAATCATTGATATAACGAACATCTTCGGTGCTGATATACCGCAACAGTTTCTGTATCATGGATTTTTCTGTATCTTCCTGATAAGGCGAGAGGATATTGTCAGCATATAAATAGCCCATTTGTGCACAGAATACCTGTTTACAATGGCGCAGATCCTCATATAACAGATTAGTATAATCCGTACCCAGAGTCACCAGAGACTGCACATTATCAGCATAACGATAGGCAGGTGGCGCTGCATAGCCTGTGTGCGCCTCTGCAATGTGTGTTTGTGTGCCATCAAGACGTGAGTGCATAAAATCGTCCTTGATGTGCCCTGCCAGGTTCTGCAAATAAAGTCTGGCCACTATCCCACCGATGTTATGGGCAACAATATGCGTTTTTTTACCTGTCTGCTTACTGATAATATCAATAGCTTCTGCCAGCTCACGGGCTATTTCAGGTAATGACGTATTCGTCCGCCAGCGAAATTCATAGACGGCATACTGTTTCTCTTCCAACAAGTCCGGCAATGTCCCCCAGACCTTTTGTCCTCCACCCAGTGGTGATGCTGCGCCCAACTGATTCCGCTCATACCCATTGACCAGTAATACCGGCGTCAGTCCAGCGCAATTTTTACCCAATGCACAATGCGTCTCCAGAACAGCAGCAGGTTGCCAGAAGCACTCTGTTGCAGCAGCCCGGACTATCGGACAGCCTTTACCCGTCGCCAGACGGTTCACAAACGTACCACCATACTCATCATTCTGCATGCTGGCATAATAGCTATACCATATTTTTTTTATCGGGCGATCATGATCTATTGTATCTGTCAGGCTATATGGCAGACGTCCGTTAGCAGCATGTGGCAACATTGTTCTGTAAGGCGGAAGCAACATCTCTCCCAACCGGTCCACGGTCTCACGTTTTTCTTCGGCATTCAGTACTCCACGGTAAAAAATCCGATCATTTTCTTTTACTGTCCTTGCGATACTTAAATCGAAGGGATCGGACGTCAGTGCCATAATAGCGGCTATTAACCCGGAATAACTGTCCGTAACCTGACCCGCTACAGCACTAATCTTTTTTGTTACAATCGTTTTTTCCTCATCTTTTTTTATTGGCTTAACCGGCACCGAAAACACCCGACCTTTTTTTCCGGTATCTTCATTTTCCACCTTTATCTGAAACGACAGCTCATCTTCAGTCGTCAAACTGGTTGGTGCCTGATAATAGATATATTTCTGCCTGCCATAGCCTTCTACTCTGGCATTCTCAATCGGATTAATCAATTCAACTGTATAATTCTCATCACCACGATAACGTTTTGTAATGACAGGGATCTTATATTCACTGCCTGCCGTAACCTCAAGCACATTGCGTACATCACCTAGGCTGACTGACAATAAACCACCGTGCGTTGCAGGAAGACCTGACATCATAGCCGCACTGATTTCACCTTCATTCAGCATCTTCACAAAGGTCTGTATCCAGTTATCTAAGCCCAGTGCCTCAATACGCTCCCGGACTTCTGTCCACTCAACATCCTGCGGTGCCAGCTTATACCATTCCCCGGTCGATACCACACCCATATCATGCAGGACGTTAAGTGCCTTATCCCGGCGCTGTAGCTTTGTCAGTGAATCATCTGGATATTGTTCAGATAATTTATCAACCAATAAGGTGAGTGGGGTCAGGTTAGCCTGATCACGTTTATTGACAGAATAAATAGCCTGGAGTGATATATTTTCGTACCCGATATCTGCTTTCAATGTATAACCAGGCTCTGGTATGACCGAGCTTGTCAGCTCGAAACTACCATCAGCGGCAATCGGACCAGAAGCCAGTACTTTGCCGGAAAAAGTCCGCAGCTCAATCTTTGCTTCTGTAGCAGGCAGTTTTTCTGAGATGTGTCCGGAGACACTGAAAGACCCTGATTTTAGTGCCGTACCGGCTGCTGGTACTACACTACTGGCTTCTGATACGGATTCAGGTTCAGGTATCGTACAACCTGACAGAAGCAGGAGCGTCAATGCGAGATAGTTTACAGCAGAAAAACAAGCTGATTTTTTCATCGTTTAATCCCTCCGGAGATTATTTTCCTGAGCACACATCATATCCCGTCGATGCTGATGTCCATATCATCCCGTATGGTTTGATGTAACTCACGATATTCCATATGCCGTTGCTGTGCTTCCTGCTGCTTCCGGTATTTATCGACCAGCTCCGCATCCAGTCGCTCAGGTGATGCCTCTCTGACCTGATCAACAGACACGATATAGTAGCCATCTTTTGTCATCACACCCACATAACGCGGTTGTTCCGGTGCTGGCCCGGGTACTGCAAAGACAGCCCGCGCCACGGCCTGCGGCACCTTTTCTGTATTTCGTTCAAGCAGTGCTGTCTGTGCCGGCACCCAATCCTGTACCAACTCTGTAAACACGCCACCGGTCTGCAAGGCCTGCAATATTTGTTCTCCCTGCTGCCGGGTCTGCGCTGATGCCTGATCCACAGCAATACGCATCTCAATCTGCTCCCTGACCTCAGCTAATGGCTTGCGTGTTGCTGCTTGATGTCCTGCTGCCCGCAATACGATCGCATTCACCGGACCAAGCTCTATCAATTCACTGTTATTGCCTTGTATCACTTCGGCAGAAAACGCCGCCTTGCTGATTTTTTCTGCATTCAGAGGCTCAGGAAAGGTCTCAGCACGTGTCAGCCAGTCGGTCTCCTGAATCGGCAGGTTCAGCAATTCTGCAGCAGACTGAAGATTATCCGGGTCTTCGTACACCATAGCTGCCAGGCGTTCAAATTCATCGTAATACAAGGTCTCCACCTGTTGTGCCCGATAGGCCGCTGCCACTGCAGCACGCCGGGCCACAAAGTCCGGCTGCCCACCGCGTATGGCTTCCAGCCGGATCAGGTGGTATCCAAATTCAGTCTGCACCGGCTCACTCAGACCGCCCTCTGTCAGGCTGAATGCAGCTTCGGCAAATGGCTGTACAAAGGCATCCCGCTCCATCCAGCCGAGATCTCCACCTCTGTCAGCCGATCCGGAGTCTTCTGAGTGTGCCTGTGCCAGTTCAGCAAAGTCTGCTCCGGCTCGAAGTTGTGCCAGCAAGGCCTGTGCCTGTGCCCGTTGCGCCGCCTCATCACCCGCCCGCTGCGCAATCAGGATATGACGTAATTTGCGCTCTTCCGGTGTCGTGAATTCATCCCGATGTTCTGCAAAATAAGCCTGCAAGGCTGTCTCATCCGGTTCAATCTGCTGTCCCAGGGTATCTCCTGACAGATGCAGATAGGCCAGTTTCACCTGTTCCGGCCTGGTATATCTATCAGCATGTTGCTGATAGTACGCTGCTATCTGTGCTTCTGTGACAGCTGCCGGATCCGGAGATGGCACCGGTATCCGGACGTAACGTATCGCCCGTTTCTGTGCTTCTAACCGGATAAAGTCTTTCAGTTTCCGTTCAGTCACAAAATGACTGTTCTGCCAGCCATTCTCAAACTGGCGCAGGACGATGTCTAGGCGTACCTGTTGCTCAAAAAAGGCACTGGTCACACCCTGATTACGTAACGCCGTACGATACAGCGCAGCATCGAATGTTCCCTCACGCTGAAAGGCCGGTATACTCTGTATCAGTTCACGTACCTGTGCATCGGTTGGCTGCATATTCCAGTCAGCCACCGCCTGCTGTAAGACCTTTTCGTCAACCATCGTGTCCAGCACCTGCTGACTGAGGCGCGCCTCATCAAACAGATCGGCACGATAATTATCCCCCAGAACACGCCGCATAGTTGCCCGGAAATCACGCAGCCGGCGCTCAAGTTCACTTTGCTTGATGTCTGTGCCCTCCACGACGGCCACCACCGGATCTGCACTGACACCAAAATATTCCTGGATACCGAACAACGCAAACGGGATGCTGATCAGGAGAACGATCACCCAGGCGATCCAACCCCGGGCACGCCGTCTGATAGTTTGCAACATGGTATTTTCTTAAACCTGTGGGCATAAAAAAAAGGGCATCGTAAGATACCCTTTCGTGGTCAGCCATTGACTGGCGGAGTGGACGGGACTCGAACCCGCGACCACCGACGTGACAGGCCGGTATTCTAACCAACTGAACTACCACTCCTTATCCTGTGGTGGGTGCTGCAGGGCTCGAACCTGCGACCCTCGCCTTGTAAGGGCGATGCTCTCCCAGCTGAGCTAAGCACCCAAAGCCGGTGGTTAGTTTAACGCATCCTTCAATGTCTTGCCAGATTTAAACGCAGGTGCCTTAGATGCCTGAATCTGTATTGATTCTCCGGTTCTGGGGTTACGCCCGGTACGGGCGGCTCGTTCCCGTACACTGAAGGTACCGAAACCAGGGATCGCGACTGTATCACCTGCTACCAATGCCTCGCGGATGGTCTCTACCATCGCTTCTAATACTCCGGCAGCGGTTGCTCTGGGGACGTCCGCCCGATCGGCTATGTTAAAGATTAATTCACTTTTGTTCATACCTGCTTAATCTCCTGTTGCTCTGTATATAAGCCATTGTTACTGATCAATGGCACTGCGTCAGTTCAGGTGTTGTCGCAATATCACCGCTGACGATATCGTCCAACACCAGCGGGGCATCGTCATCCGACCGACGCGGCACCGGCACCCGCAATAAAGCCATATCCCATACCTGGTCTATCCAACGCACTGGTCGTATTTCCAGATTTTCCTTGATATTATCCGGGATTTCAGTCAGATCCCGCTCATTTTCGGACGGAATAATCACAATGCGAATACCACCACGATGCGCCGCCAGCAGCTTTTCCTTCAGGCCACCGATCGGCAGGACTTCACCACGCAATGTGATTTCTCCGGTCATCGCTACGTCAGCACGCACGGGGATCTTCGTCAGAGCAGAAACCAGTACGGTGCTCATACTGATACCGGCACTCGGCCCATCTTTCGGTGTTGCACCTTCCGGCACATGGATATGCACATCTAAGGTACGATGAAAATCGTCTTCCAGCCCGAGACTGGCCGCACGAGCACGCACCACAGTCAGGGCAGCCTGGATGGACTCTTTCATCACATCGCCCAGCTTGCCGGTGTGCACCAATCGTCCTTTTCCCGGGGTCAGCTCTGCCTCTATCCGCAGCAGTTCACCCCCGACTTCTGTCCAGGCCAGACCCGCCACCTGCCCGATCTGATCTGTTTCTTCCGCCCGACCATAACGAAAGCGCTGTACGCCCAGATATTTTTCCAGTCCCTGCGTTGTCAGCTTAACATGCTTTGCCGTTTCTGTCCGGGTCACTAAACCCTTGACAACCTTACGACAGATTTTCGCGACTTCACGCTCCAGGCCGCGTACACCTGCCTCTCGGGTATAGTAGCGTACCATCTCCCGGATTGACTCAGGTGCAACCTGTAGTTCGTCTGTCTTCAGACCATTGTTTTTTATCTGCTTCGGAAGTAAATAGTTTTCAGCAATATTGATCTTTTCATCTTCGGTGTAACCGGATAACCGGATCACTTCCATCCGATCTAACAGGGGTGCTGGTATATGCAGGCTGTTCGCAGTCGCAACGAACATCACATCAGACAGATCAAAGTCCAGTTCCAGATAATGATCCTGGAAGGTATGGTTCTGTTCCGGGTCCAGCACTTCCAGCAATGCCGATGCCGGATCGCCACGTGCATCCATCGCCATCTTGTCAATTTCATCTAACAGAAACAGTGGGTTCTTCACGCCAACCCGAGATAACCCCTGGATGATTTTACCCGGCAGGGCACTGACATAGGTGCGTCGATGCCCGCGGATTTCAGCTTCATCCCGCACCCCGCCAAGCGCCATGCGGACATATCTGCGTCGCGTCGCCCGGGCTATTGACTCGCCCAGCGATGTCTTGCCCACACCGGGCGGTCCTACCAGGCACAGGATCGGGCCCTTTAATTTGCGGACCCGTTGTTGTACCGCAAGATATTCCAGTATCCGTTCCTTGACCTTTTCCAGGCCATAATGATCTTCGTCCAGTATCTTCTGTGCCTGCCGGATATCTGTACCAACCCGGCTGCGCTTACGCCATGGCACCTTCAGCAACACATCCAGATAGCTGCGCACCACGCCAGCCTCTGATGACATGGGCGCCAGCATTTTGAGCTTGTTGAGCTCAGCCTTTGCCTTGTCTTTGGCTTCTTTACCCATCTGCAGGCTGTTGATTTTTTTCTCCAGCTGCTCGGTTTCACTAGCTGCTGCCAGCTCACTCGATTCACTGCCAACGGAACGCATTTCTTTCTGCAGTGCCTTCATCTTTTCGTGCAGCAGATATTCGCGCTGATTTTTTTCTATCTGATCCCGCACTCGTTTGTGCAAATTTTTTTCCAGATCCAGTAGCTCATTTTCGTCCTGCATCAGCGCCAACAGGTGTTCCGCTCGCTGTCCGACATCCAGTATTTCAAGCAGGGCTTGTTTATCCGCCAGCTTCAGACTGACCTGCGCCGCCACGCTGTCAACCAGGTGTGACAATTCGTTCAGCCCGGCCAGGACTGTCGTCAGATCCGGCGGTATGCTCTGATTCAGCTTCGCATACTGTGCGAACTGGTTGTTGACTGAGCGGATCATCACCGCCTGTTCGCGCTCATCCGACATCGGCTGCTCTGCCAGCAGGTGATAATGTGCAGTGAGACAGGTATCCGTCGCCACGATATCATGCAGCCGCACCCGCTGCTCTCCTTCCACTAAGGCCTTATGCGTACCGTCCGGCAGCCGCATCAACTGTACCAGTCGGGCCACAACACCAATCTCATGCAGTTCGTCAGTATCCGGTTCTTTGTCTCCGATCGCCTTCTGCGCAGTAATCAGAATGCGCTTGTCTGCACGAATCGCTGCATGCAGTGCCTGCATGGATTTTTCACGCCCGACAAACAACGGCAATGCCATCTGCGGATACACCACGGCATCCCGTAGTGGCAACAACGGTAACGCGACCTCATCATCATTCAGAATGATTTGCATGTTCTGTCCCTGTCTTATTCACCGGTAGCAACCTGTTTGTCACCATCGTACACGACCAGTGGTGCACTGTGGCCCTGTATCGCGGATTTGTCCACCACCACTCTGCTCACTGCTTCCAGTGAGGGCAGATCATACATTACATCCAGTAACACATGTTCCAGTATGGTACGCAGGCCACGTGCACCAGTTTTACGCTTCAGGGCCTTCCGGGCAATGGCCTGCAGTGCATCTGTACGAAACTCCAGCCCGGCACCTTCCATGCCAAACAAGTGCTGATATTGTTTGACCAAAGCGTTTTTCGGCTCAGTCAGAATGGTGATCAGTGCCGCTTCATCCAGCTCTTCCAGCGTCGCAATCACCGGCAGCCGTCCGATCAGTTCCGGTATCAGGCCATATTTCACCAGGTCTTCGGATTCTACCTGACGTAAGATCTCACCCAGATTGTGTTTATCGTCCTTGCTGTGCACTTCCGCATTGAATCCAATCCCGCCTTGTTCGGAGCGTTGCCGGATCACTTTTTCCAGTCCGTCAAACGCGCCACCAACAATGAACAGGATGTTTGAGGTGTCGATATGCAGAAAATCCGACTGCGGGTGTTTACGCCCACCTTGCGGTGGGATGGATGCAATGGTGCCTTCTATCAGCTTCAATAGCGCCTGTTGCACCCCTTCACCAGACACGTCACGGGTGATTGAGGTATTTTCTGAGCGACGCGAAATCTTATCGATCTCATCAATATAGATGATACCGGTCTGCGCCTTATCCGCATCATAATCACATTTCTGCAATAATTGCTGGATCACATGCTCGACATCATCGCCGACATAACCTGCCTCGGTCAGGGTGGTCGCATCGGCAATCACAAACGGCACATCCAGCATCCGCGCCAAGGTTTCTGCCAGCAGCGTCTTACCCGACCCGGTCGGACCAATCAGCAGGATGTTACTTTTTGAGATCTCAACTTCTTCCGGCTGACCGGTCATCGACAGGCGTTTGTAGTGGTTGTATACCGCTACCGAAAGGACTTTTTTTGCCTGTTCCTGACCGATCACATATTCATCCAGACTGGTCTTGATTTCGCGCGGCTTCGGCAGGCCCTCCGTCGCTTCTACCGACTCATCTTCCAGTTCTTCCAGAATGATATCATTGCACTGATCCACGCATTCATCGCAGATCATCACGGTAGGGCCCGCAATCAGCTTGCGCACTTCGTGCTGACTTTTTCCACAGAAGGAACAGTACAGAGTTGTTTTTTCGTCTTGTTGCGGATTTTCACTCATACAGACAGGCTCATCCATTATTCAGGGCAATGGTGTCAATCTGAGCGCCAGCGTTACCCGGGGAATCCGGGGGAAACAACAGCATTTCAGATAGCGATTGGCGCATGATAGCGGATTCAACGCAAATCAAAAACTGTTTTTTGCCCCGCTACAGATCATCTCGCTATTACCCTGAACACGAATCAAAGACTATTTTCTGCTCCCGGTAATCAACCCGCACCTGATCACCCGGCTGAAACTGCCCCTGTAACAATTGTTGCGCCAGCGGGTTTTCCAGTTGATGGCGGATCACCCGCTGCAACGGTCTGGCTCCATACACCAGATCAAAGCCTGCTGTCGCGAGATGATCCAGGGCCGCTGCACTCACATCCAGTGCCAGTTGATATTCCGTCAGCCGCTGGCGCAACAGACCGATCTGAATCTCTGCAATCGCCCGAATCTGAGCAAGTGCTAATGGATGAAACACAACGGACTCATCCACCCGGTTGATGAATTCCGGCCGGAAATGGTGCGCGACCACCTCCATGACAGCCTGCTGCATGGTCGCATAATCCGCTTCCGCTGCCATCGTCTGAATCAGATCCGAGCCCAGATTGGAGGTCATCACAATCACACAATTGCGAAAATCCACCGTACGCCCATGTCCGTCCGTCAGGCGGCCTTCGTCCAGCACCTGCAGCAAGATGTTGAACACATCAGGGTGTGCCTTCTCAATCTCATCCAGCAGGATCACGCTGTAAGGTTGCCGCCGGATCAGCTCGGTCAGGTAACCACCAGCCTCATACCCGACATAGCCCGGCGGTGCGCCGATCAGGCGGGCGACCGCATGTTTTTCCATGAACTCAGACATATCAATCCGGACCATCGCCTGATCCGTATCAAACAGAAACGCGGCCAGTGCCTTGCACAACTCAGTCTTACCGACACCGGTCGGGCCGAGGAATAAAAAGCTGCCATTCGGGCGTTGCGGATCAGCCAGTCCGGCGCGGGAACGCCGGATCGCATGCGCCACAGCAGAAACTGCTGCGTACTGCCCGATCACCCGCTTGGCCAGCAGAGTTTCCATCTGCAACAACTTATCCTTTTCGCCTTGTAGCATCTTCGCCACCGGAATACCGGTCCACTTCGACACGATACCAGCGACTTCTTCATCTGTGACCCGGTTGCGCAACAATTGCATCGTGGGCTGAGTGTCTGATTGCGACAATTCTGCCAATTGTTTTTCCAGGGCCGGAATGCGGCCATACTGCAATTCAGACATCCTTTGCAGATCATTCGCACGACGCGCCTGCTCAAAGTCCAGACGCGCCTGTTCCAGTTCTTCCTTCGCCTGACTGGCACCCTGCAGCGCTGCCTTTTCTGCCTGCCAGACCTCCTGCAGATCTGAAAATTCACGCTCCAGCTGCTGAATCTGGGTCTCCAGATCGGCCAGTCGTTGTTGCGAAGCCTGATCTGATTCCTTACGCAGCGCTTCGCGCTCAATCTTCAGCTGGATCAGACGTCGGTCCAGCTTATCCATGGATTCCGGCATAGAGTCAATTTCCAGCCGGATCTGCGCTGCTGCTTCGTCAATCAGATCAATCGCTTTATCTGGCAATTGCCGATCCATGATATACCGCTGCGATAGAGTTGCCGCAGCCACAATCGCCGGATCAGTAATCTCAACCCCGTGATGCACCTCGTAGCGTTCCTTCAGGCCGCGCAGAATCGCGATCGTATCCGGCACATCCGGTTCCTGCACCAGCACCTTCTGAAAACGCCGCTCCAGTGCCGCATCCTTTTCAATATACTGGCGATATTCATCCAGTGTGGTCGCCCCGACACAATGCAACTCACCCCGCGCCAGCGCCGGTTTCAGCATATTGCCGGCATCCATCGCACCCTCAGCCTTACCGGCCCCGACCATCGTATGCAGCTCATCAATAAATAGGACGACCTGCCCGGCCTGCTGCTGCAAGGCCTTCAGCACCGCCTTCAGACGCTCTTCAAACTCACCCCGATACTTCGCACCTGCAATCAGTGCACCCATATCCAGTGCAAGCAGTTTTTTATCCTTCAGCCCTTCCGGTACCTCACCATTGATGATCCGTTGCGCCAGGCCTTCAGCAATCGCGGTCTTACCGACGCCCGGCTCACCGATCAGAACCGGGTTGTTCTTTGTCCGGCGTAACAACACCTGAAGCGTGCGGCGGATTTCGTCGTCCCGTCCGATCACCGGGTCCAGCTCACCCCGGGTTGCGCGTTCTGTCAGATCCAGCGTATATTTTTGCAACGCCTGATATTGCGCTTCCGCTGCCGAATCCTGCACCGACTGGCCACCCCGCATCTGTTTAATTGCTGCGGCCAGCGCAGCTTCCGTCGCCCCCGCCTGACGCAGAATATCACTCTCCGTTCCCTTACCCTGCACCAGAGCCAGTACAAACAGCTCAGACGCAATATATTGATCCTGCCGCTGCTGCGCCAGTTTATCCGTCTGATTCAGCAACCGGTTCAGACCGGATGACACATGCACCTCACCTGCGGTACCCTGCACCTTCGAGAGAGCCTGCAACTGCTGCCGCAATGCGGTCTGTACCTGATCCAGCTGCACCCCAGCCTGTAACAATAGCGGGCGCGTCGAACCCGACTCCTGATCCAGCAAGGCCAGCAACACATGTACCGGCTCCATAAACTGATGGTCCTGACCCACTGCAAGACTCTGCGCGTCAGCCAGGGCTAACTGAAACTGGGTGGTCAGTCGATCTGTACGCATCACAACATCCTCCGTGAAAATGACGCACACCAGCGTGCGCACCTGGCACTGAGATGGGGATGTGTGCGAGAATTGCAACACATATCAGCAAGTATGCCGATAAATCGCAGGGCACAAAAAAGCCGACGCCACAAAGGCGGCGTCGGCAGCCTGGACCCTCGCTTTCGCTCCAAAACTCCAGATATCATTATTGAGGAGACTAATATGCAAACGATACTTGATTCAGTCGGACGTGGCGGGAAAAACAATTCTTCTGATGTGAAAGTGGTTCAGCAACTCCTGAATCAGCACCCAAGCTCCATGCACACCACACCATTGCAGGTTGATGGCTTAGTGGGTTCACAGACCATCAGCCAGATTGAGGCATTTCAGAAAGACATTGTCGGGATGGTCCACCCGGATGGCCGTGTCGATCCGAACGGCAAAACAATGGCAGCACTATCGGAAGATAGTACATCCTCGAACACAGGCGAACATACGTACCAGTTGAGTGCTGAAGGCGAAGATCTGCTGAAATCAATAGAACAACTCAGGCTGCAACCATATGATGACCAGACCGGCAAAGAGGTTACTTTCTGGGTCGAGGGTGCTACCGTTGGATATGGTCATCTGATCAGCAAAAGCGAATGGGATACCTATAAAAATGGTA
>JAHDBG010000025.1:0-5044 GCA_020630515.1 Gammaproteobacteria bacterium | reverse complement strand
GTTGGATATGGTCATCTGATCAGCAAAAGCGAATGGGATACCTATAAAAATGGTATCAATGCTACTCAGGCAGAGGCCTTGTTCAGACAGGATCTGCTGCCCTTTGCGAATGCCGTCAATGCAAAGGTGACCGCTGACATATCACAAAATCAATTTGATGCACTGGTCATCCTGACATTCAATATCGGCATCAGTGCCTTCGGCACATCCTCTGTATTGAAACTGGTCAACGATCCGGCAGCAATAACGAGCTATCCGGACCTTGAGTCAGCGTGGAAGGCCTGGAATAAATCTCAGGGACAAGTGATGCAGGGATTAGTGAACCGACGAAATTCAGAGTGGAACATTTATGCGCAGGGCATATATCAGGCATGGTAAAAACATGAAAGAGTTTGTGATGCGAAAAGTCTCCGGTGTATCGCTTTTATTTCTTTTTTCACTTTATACGACTATAGCTACCGGACTTGATAATCCCGATGCACCAGATTACGTGAATCTGTTTTTAAATCAGGTTCATACCTATGAAGAAAAGATCGCGCAGGAAATTCATGGCACCCGGGATTATGTGCGGGCCTATACAGAATACGAGGACTTTCTAGATAAAGAACTGAACATCGCGTATCGTCTTATCATGAGTTGTCTTGACCGGGACTCTCAGGCATCATTACAACAATCGCAGCGCAAGTGGCTTAGATATCGGGATGCAGAATTCGATTTTATAACACTCAACTGGAATAAGACAGATTTTGGCAGCTCAGCGGCAGTTTCAAGAGGGGCTTATCGAACAACGATGGTAAAACACCGGGTTATTTCTCTGCTGCATTATCTGAAAAACTATAATCGCCGCAGAGAAAACTAAGAAAATTCCGATAAGTATGTGCTATGAAATACCCCTACGGCATCAGTGACTTCGGCAAGGTCATCCAGGAAGCGTACTTCTACATTGATCGTACCGAGGCCATTCCACTCATAGAAGACGCAGGCCAGCAATTGGTGTTCCTGCGGCCACGCCGGTTTGGCAAGAGCTTGCTACTCTCCATGCTGGAGCACTATTATGATATTGCCCGATCCAATACCTTTGCACAAACCTTCGGCACACTGGCGATCGGCAAGGCACCAACAGCACAGCATAGCCAGTACTGCATCCTGAAATGGGACTTTTCTGTAGTCGCCTCTCAGGGCGCTCTGAAGGACTTAAGGCAGGCACTGTACAACCATATCAACGGGGCAATAGAAACCTGTGCGAATCGCTACTCAGGCTATCTGCAGTACCCTGTAACGATACAGGAGGATGCCATAGCCTCCTTCAACTCCCTGCTGAGTGCCATCGAACAAAGTGATCATAAGCTATACCTGCTCATTGATGAATACGACAACTTCGCCAACGAGATCGCAATGGGCAGCCGACAGCGCAGTAAAGCGTATTACGAAAGTCTGCTACAGGGCGAAGGCCTGCTGAAGACCCTGTTCAAGGCGGTGAAGGCTGCGGCCAGTGGACGCGGTCTGGATCGCGCTTTTATAACCGGGGTCTCGCCAATGGTGCTGAGCGATCTGACCAGTGGCTACAACGTGGCCGAGAATATCTTTCTGAATCCGGAGTTTAACGACCTGTGTGGCTTCACTGAAAGTGAAATCGAACTGCAGCTCAGAGACATCACCCGACAGAGCGCGCCTGAGCTGCCACCGGTACAGGAAACACTTGGCCTGATGCGCACCTTCTACAATGGCTATTGCTTCACGCAAGGGGATGAACCCCGGGAACGCATCTATAATCCGACCCTGACCCTGTATTTTCTGAAATATATTGATCGCTACCATCGCTACCCGAGCAATATGCTGGATGAGAACCTGGCGATGGATCGAGGCAAACTTGCCTGTATCGCGACCCTGCCGAAAGGCCCGGAGCTAATCCGGACCACGCTGGAACACAAACCTCTGAGCCTGAACAGCCTGGTGCAACGCTTTGGTATTCAGGATCTGCTCTATGGTAAAAAAGACCAGGCCTATATGCTTTCCCTGCTGTACTTCTTCGGCATTCTTACCCTGCAGGGCACAACTTCTCTGGGCAGATTGAAGCTGACCATTCCGAATCTGGTCATCAAAGAACTCTATATTGAACAATGGCGTGACAACCTGCTGCCGACACTGGACTGGAATGAGGAGGTACGGCCCGTCGCAGAAGAATTTTTCCAGCAGGGAGATTTAGAAGGTGTGTGCGATCTGGTCCAGCAACGCGCCTTTGCAGCGCTGGATAACCTCGACTACCGGCAGGTCAACGAGTTGACGATCAAAACAGCCTTTCTGATCTTTGTGTCTGACGGCTTGCTGTATGAAGTCGATTCAGAGCGGCGGGTGGGTCGCGGTTATGCGGACCTGACCCTGATCGGCAGACCGGATGCCAAGCAATACCCGATCTTTGATTTTATCCTGGAATTCAAATACGTAAGCCTGAAGCAGGTCGGACTGACGGGAGAGGCCGTGCAGCAACTCAGCATGCAGGAGGCAAAGCATCTGCCACCCGTTGTAGCAGCCTTCTCTACCGCCCGGAGACAGCTGGCTCAGTATGCAGGAGAATTACAGGCTGAAAAAGGCGAAGGTCTGCAACTACGCAGCTATGCCATCGTATCTGTCGGCCTGGTGCGTATCCTCTGGACCGCGTTGGAAATCAAACGAGGCACAGGTCACTGAGACAATGCTACCAGAACTATAGTAGCCCCTTGACAGATCAATCTTCGTTATTATCGCGCCTGGGAACTAAAGCTCACCTGCAGGGTCAGAAGAAAAGACTACAAAAAAGAGGCCTTGCATGCACTGTTATTCCGGTCCCGAGATGGAAATGCGTTAGATAGTGACAATGTGCGCATTTCCCTGACAGGTACCGGAGCCCAGAATATTGTCATGCAAGGCCCTGACGGTGACCATTCTCTGATGGCTTCACAACGGTTCTTATCATCATCCGGAATGTTTTTATTATCTGGCAACAGGTTATACCCATCTGCCACTGCCAGTCTCAGGGATAAGTAGCCTGTAGTTCCTTCGCTAACGCATCCCGCGCATCTGCCCGCGCCATACCAGTTTCCTGCACATCCGGGTTTTTGCTGACCACCAGCATATCCAGGCCATCATCACCATAATCAATCAGGAAGGACATGATCGCGACCGTATAAATCCGTTCGGGATCCAGGGCTTCTCCATTGATCAGCCAGGCCCCACTCTCACCCTGCGTCACATTAGCATGATGCAGATAACTGCCGGCACCGACATATGCATTGCCCTGATCAAAGGCCTCCTGCAATGTCCAGCCCGGAATCTTTGCCTGCGCATAGGTCGTATCGCTGAATGGGAAGGTACGGATCATGTCATAACCGATCACCGGCTGATCCGGCGTCAGCACATCGTCAATCCGGATGCCGCCGGAATTCACAATCGACAGTTCAGAGCCGGGCAATGCACTGATAGCGCTCCGTGCAACCAGTTCTGTGAATGTAGTGGATTTATTACGGACACTCGCCTCCAATCCATCTAAGTCTTCCTTCACATTAGCAATGAATGCATCAGGATCGGAACCTGTCGCCCGAAACCCATCAAACGCCTTCTGTGTCCATGCATCAACCAGTTGTTTGATTGCAGGGTCTTCCGGAACAGAATTATCAATAATCTTCAGCTCAGACCTGATATTGACCTTCCTGGTTTCTGTATCGTAAGTCAACCGATGGATATACACAGAACGCGCATTTGAGTCTGCCTTAGCCACTGGCGTGAACTCAGAACCACGCCGCAGATAATTGTTATCGTGCTCATGGCCACCGAGAATCAGGTCAATATCCTTGACTGATTCGGCGAATACTTTGTCTTCGTCCATACCCTGATGGGTGATCATCAGGATAATATCAGCCTGTTTTCTGCGTAGTTTTCTGATCGCACGCCTGGCTTCCTGCACCGGGTCAGTGATCTCGACAAAATCTTTCGCCAACGCCTGTAGGGTGATGGCAGCCAGGCCCACCTTAATGCCATTCACCACGATCACATCGGTATCCTGCGTATTCGGGAACAGCTTACAGGCAGAGGCACGATGCACCTTCCGCTTAAAGTGGCAGGTCGAAGCCTGCCGCACATTGCTGGTAATCGTTCTGAACCTGGCTTCAGACAGTCGCTGAATCAGGGCTCCTTCGCCATTATCAAACTCATGGTTGCCCAGAGTAAAATAATCCCAGCCCATTTTATTGAGTACATCCACCATCTGTTTACCATTCAGCGGCGCACCGTCCACGACGGCGGTACCGATAGCTGAAGGGCTGAACAAATCACCAGCCAGCACCGAGATGAAATTCGGGTTTTCAGCCCGTAGTTCGTCCATCAGCGTCTTAACCCGTGCCAGGCCACCATAACGACCACCATTTACCGGCGACATTTCATATACATCATTCGCCTGCAGGATGGTAAATTTCACCTGCTCTGCCTGTGCGACATACGGCAACATGGCCAGTGCAAGTACAAGAATCAATCGTTTATACATACGGCTATCCTCATCATGATGGCCACAGCTAAAAAAGCGCACAAAATACTTGCCTGAAAGCTATATGGAGCGTATAGTTTTCGCTGCTCTGATAATGCCCAGCTTTTGTGCTCTGTGTTTACAGACACGCAAAAAACGGAGATTATGCAGTGCTGATCCTGACTTGTCAACAGTGGCCCTCCTACCAACGACTTAAAAGGGGTAGGTCTTTCTTTTTTACTTTTCGCACATGCCTGCATCATACCGGGGGCGCTTTGCGCCCACACCGAGCGGACCGTTGCATCCGGGCTCACTGGTCACAGCGATGGCGAGCTTCCTGGAAGCCCGGCAACATCAGGGAGACTGGTTGTTACGGATAGATGACATTGATCAGGCGCGTTGTCGCCCGGACGCGGCTGCACATATCATCCGGACATTATACAGACTGGGGTTCCGCTGGCAGGAGCCGGTGCAGTATCAGCATCAGCACCAGACGGCCTATCTTGCGGCTCTGGACCGATTACGTGCTGACCATCTGCTGTATGCCTG
>JAHDBG010000024.1 GCA_020630515.1 Gammaproteobacteria bacterium | reverse complement strand
TCGTCACTCAGGATGGCGACCATGCTGCCATTCTGTGGCAGGGCCTGCATCAGGCGACCGCGTTCTGCAATCAGCTTCAACCCGTCTTCCAGGCTGAAGACTCCCGCGATACAGGCTGCCGCGACTTCACCGACACTGTGTCCGAGCAATACCTTCGGCTGGATACCCCACGCGCTCCAGAGCTGATACAACGCATACTCAAATGCAAACAATGCCGGTTGGGTGCAGGCGGTCTGGTGGATGGTGTCATCTGACGGATCTGTGGGATAGATCACTGTCAGGAGGGGCTTCTCCAGATAAAGGCACAGGATCGCATCACACTGATCCAGCGCAGCACGAAAGACCGGTTCGGTCTGGTATAAATCACGTCCCATTCCGGCATATTGCGCACCCTGTCCGGTAAACAAACACGCGATGTCGGGAGAAGACGCCGGCATATCCGGGTCTGGTTCTGTCGGGTCATATCCGGCCAGTTGTTCTCTCAGTTCGGTGCTGGATTCTGCAACAGTTGCAAACCGGTGGGCTAAGTGTGTTCGCCCGGTCTGGGTGGTGTAACACAGATCCGCCAGACTGGTCTGTGGATGTGTCTCCAGATAAGCAGCATAATTCTGCACCAGGTCTTGTAAGGCAGCTGGTGTGGCTGCACTCAGGGTCAGCAATGCGGGCTTCGTGGTTTCTGGTGCTGATGCGACTGGCGCAGGTGCTGCTGCCAGCACCACATGCGCATTGGTGCCACTGAAACCAAACGAGCTGACCCCGGCGCATCGGGTGTCCTCCGACCAGGCTGTGCTACAGGCTGGTACATGGAAGGGTAATGTTGCCCAGCGGATCTTCGGGTTTGGCTCGCCGACATGCAGGTTGGCCGGAATTTCGCCATGCTGCATCGCCAGCACGACCTTGATCAGTCCGGCGATCCCGGCTGCGGATTCCAGATGCCCGATATTTGTTTTTACCGATCCGATCAACAGGGGTTGCGTACGTTCCTGATAGACCTCACCCAATGCAGCGACTTCAATCGGATCACCTAACGGTGTGCCGGTACCATGCGTCTCGACATAGCCGACGGCCTCTGGTGAGACGCCACCATTTGCCAGTGCTGCCCGGATCACGGCGGTCTGTTGTGTGCCATTTGGTACGGTCATACCGCTGGTGCGGCCGTCCTGGTTGATCGCTGTGCCACGCAGGATCGCCAGTATGTTGTCCCCCGCCGATTGCGCATCCGACAGTCGTTTCAGCACGATCATGCCGCAACCTTCAGCCCGGACATAGCCGTTCGCTGCGGCGGAAAACGTCTTGCAGCGTCCGTCCGGTGCCAGCATCCCGGCCTGCGATGCCGCAATACTGCCTTCCGGGCTGAGCAGGGCATTCACGCCACCGGCCAGGGCCAGGTTGCATTCGCCAGATCGCAGACTCATCACGGCCTGATGCACTGCAACCAGGGACGATGAGGAGGAGGTGTCCAGGGCCAGACACGGCCCGGTCAGTCCGAAATAATACGCCAGCCGACCGCTGGCGGTACTCTGCGCATTGTCAATATTGAAGTACGCATCCACCAGATCCTGCCGGAGCATCAGGTCCCGATAGTTCAGTTGGCTGATGCCAACGAATACCCCGGTTTCCGGCGGCGGTGTCAGTGCTGCGTGTTCCAGGGCCTCCCAGGTGACTTCCAGTAACAGGCGTTGTTGCGGATCCAGCGAAGCGGCTTCACGCGGCGAGATACCAAACAGATCGGCATCAAACGCATCCAGGTGTTCAATGAAGCCACCACAACGCGATATCATTTTGCCGGGTGTTTTCGGGGTCGGGTTATAATAAGTGTTCAGATCCCAGCGCTCAGCAGGTACTTCGCGAATCGCGTCTGTCCGATCGCATAATAATTGCCAGAAGGCCTGCGGATTATCGGCACCGGGGAAGCGGCATCCCATACCAATAATCGCTATTGGTTCGCGGTTTAGTAAGGGTGGTCTCTGAATCGCAGGTGTTGCCATCCTGTGCTCAGGTTGTCGGGTTGATGTCTGGTCTGAAAACAATGTTGATATCCTGTAAACAATAGGGTTATGGCCATCTGTCCTGAAAAATACTGCTATTGCACTTCCAGTTTACGAATTGGCATTTGCCAGAGGGTTGTAGTTTCATGTTAGTAACTGAAGTTACGCACAAGCCTGTTAAACAGACTATTTTTCCGGTCGTCCTGGATAGCTCTACATGTCATTCCGCGCGGAGCGTAGCGAAGTCGCGGAATCCATCGCCAGCGGCACCAGATTTGCGTAGATTTGGCGGGTAAATCAAGAAGATTCTGCGACGGCAGCGATGCTGCCGCGCAGAATGACGTTGTTGTGTGTAGTGCGTAACTTCAGTTAGTAAAAAATCTATCTTATAGAAAGATGTATAGGCTAAATGCAGTGCATCTCCTTTCAAAACACGCGGCATCAGGTAATTATCCAGGTAAACCTGTGCTATTTCTATAGTTTGAATTGCACCCCTTTCAGGCGGTCTGACTTGCCGGGTTGCTGTCGCAACAGGTCGCGAATTTCGGTCAGCAGGGCTGTATTTGTTGGTACAGGTTCAGCCGGGTTGCTGGCACGTAGTTTATTCATGCCTCTGATGGCCAGAAAGACGGCAAAGGCAACGATGGTAAAGTCCAGTATCGTCTGAATGAATCGGCCGTACGCGATCATGACTGCCGGGGTATCGCCGCTGGCAGTCTGCAGGGTGACAACCAGGCTGCTGAAGTCCATCCCACCCAGTAATAATCCGATCGGTGGCATCACGATATCGCGCACAAATGATGAGACAGCCTCGCCAAAGGCCGCACCGACTACGATACCAACCGCCATATCCACCATGTTACCGTGCAGAATAAATTTTCTGAATTCCTGTAACATGACTATGGCTCGCTGAGTGAGGGTATCAGGGGTTGAGTGTCGGGTTGGTGGAGACTTGATCCCCTGTTCTGCGCCGGGTTGATGGCCTGCAACGCTGCCATAATAGCGCGGTTATGTCGTTCGATAAACGACGGTGTGCAGGGCTGTCAGGCCCGTACTGTCGTGATCAGATGCAGAGGTTCGTTTGATTGTCAACCGATTAGCAGCCGGTCTGGCGCAGCAACAGGCGCTGGGACTGTATCGGCGCAGGCGTATTGTGTCAGGGCCGCAGACTCCGGTATTGCAGACCGATGATGGTGAATTACTGAGTTTTTGCAGTAATGATTACCTCGGCCTGGCGGCAGATCCCCGTCTGGTAGCTGCACTGACGCAAGCTGCCCGGCGTTATGGTGTGGGTGCTGGTGCAGCGCATCTGATCAGTGGGCATACTGCAGCGCACCAAGCACTGGAAGAGGCACTGGCTGCGTTTGTCGGCACCGAACGGGTATTGTTGTTTTCGACCGGATATATGGCGAATCTGGGTGTGTTGACCGCACTGACACGCGCTGGTGATCTGATTCTGCAGGACCGGCTGAATCATGCTTCTTTGTTAGATGGGGCGCGGTTGAGTGCAGGCCGCCTGCGGCGTTATCGTCATGCAGATATGGATCACTTGCAGCGTTTGCTGGCACCAATAACCGGGGCCTGTCTGATCGCCAGCGACGGGGTGTTCAGCATGGATGGGGATTGTGCGCCGTATGCCCGGTTGATCCCGCTGGCTCGAGCGCATCAGGCGACCCTGATGATTGATGATGCGCATGGCTTTGGTGTGCTTGGGACGCAGGGTCGGGGATCAATTGATGCAACTCAGGTGCCGATCTATATGGCAACACTGGGCAAGGCCGTCGGTGTGGCGGGTGCGTTTGTTGCCGGTTCTGCCGATCTGATCGAAACCCTGATCCAGCAGGCGCGTAGTTATGTGTATACCACCGCCATGCCAGCGGCGCTGGCCGAGGCGGCATGTGTCAGTCTGGATATCCTGGCTACAGAAGACTGGCGACGTACGCATTTGTTTGAGCTGATTCGTTTTTTCCGGCATGAAGCGCGCTTGGCCGGATTGCCGCTCATGTCTTCGGAGACTCCGGTTCAGCCACTGCTGCTGGGGTCAGCCGATCAGGCCAGTGCCTGGAGTCAGGCCTTGCTACAATACAGGATTCTGGTGAGTGCGATTCGCCCTCCGACGGTGCCGCAGGGCAGTGCACGTCTGCGCATCACCTTGTCTGCAGCACATACCAAGGCACAGGTTGAGCAATTGCTGACTGCATTAACACACATTTCGCGGCAACATCACGTATGACGCTATGGTATCAGACGCAGGGTCATGGTCCGGATCTGGTGCTGGTACATGGCTGGGGTATGCATGCTGGTGTCTGGCAACCTTGGTTACCGATGCTGAGTCGGCAGTTTCGGGTCACGGTGCCGGAGTTGCCGGGGCACGGTGCCAGTCCATTGTCGGGTAAGACATTGTCCGACTGGTCTGAGGCGTGTCTGGCGATAGCTCCACAGCGTGCCTTCTGGCTGGGTTGGTCACTGGGTGGGCTGGTCGCATTGCAGGCTGCCAGGCTGGCGCCTGCACGGATCAGCCAGCTAGGTCTGATGACGACTACGCCATGTTTTGTCCGGACGACTGACTGGACCACTGCAGTATCGGAAGCGGTCTTCACGCAATTTGCCGATACCTTACGTACTGATCCGGCTGCTACGCTGCGGCGTTTTCTGAGCCTGCAGATACGTGGCAGTGCGCAGGCGACCAGAACCCTGCGGCATTTGCGGCAGGCGCTGGCGCAGCGCCCGGCGGCTGATCCGATCGGACTGGCGACCGGTCTGAATCTGTTGCTGCAGACTGACCTGCGTGCCGAACTGGCGCAGTTATCTGTCCCGGGCACCTGGCTGTTTGGTGGACGCGATACTCTGGTACCTGCGGCAGTTGCCGATCAGTTGCCTGATGGCAGCCTCACCCGGTGTCTGCCGACAGCGGCGCATGCGCCGTTTCTGACCCATCCCGCAGATTGTTCAGACTGGCTGGAGTCGTTTTTTGGCGATAGATAAACCACAGGCACGCCGCACATTCGGACAGGCAGCGACACACTATGATCGCGTGGCCGTGCTGCAGAATGACATCGGGCAGCGTCTGCTGGAACGCCTGGATTATGTCAGGCTGAAGCCTGCGCGTGTCCTGGATCTGGGGTGCGGTACCGGGCGGCATACGGCGGCTTTGTTGCGGCGTTATCCGCAGGCCAGAGTGATCGGACTGGACTTCGCCTGGCCGATGGTGCAGCAGACCTGTCGCCAGCGGGTGCACTGGCGGCGGCGGGTGCGTGGTGTGTGTGCCGATCTGGAACAGATTCCCCTGGCTGCAGACAGCGTAGATCTGATCTTTTCAAATGCAGCGTTGCAATGGTGCCATGACCTGCGCGCCACCTGTGCTGAGATGCAGCGGGTATTGCGCCCGGGTGGCCTGGTCTTATTTACCTCATTTGGCCCGGATACGCTGCTTGAACTGCGCCAGGCCTGGGCGCAATGCGATGCCCGACCGCATGTGCACTCCTTTCTGGATATGCATGATTATGGCGATCAGTTGTTGCAGGCCCGGTTGCTGGATCCGGTGATGGACTGTGAACGGATCACGATGACCTATCCGCAGGTAACCGATATCCTGCGCGAACTCAAGTTACTGGGGGCAACGAATGCCGCCCGCGAGCGGCGGCGGGGTCTGACCGGGCGCGCGCAATTGCAGGCCCTGACTGCAGCATACGAAGCCTGCCGCCGTGCTGATGGCCGGTTGCCGGTGACTTACGAAGTGATCTATGGTCATGCCTGGGCTGGTGAGTCAGCTCCAACCCGGTCAGAAGCCCGGGTCTCGCTGGATACCATCAGGCGCAGGACATAGAGGCGTGTCGTGGTCTACAGGCCAAGCTGGTTCCAGTGCTTCTCAATACGAGGTACCGAGATCGGGTCGGGAGTGCCCAGCTGTTGTGCGAACAGGGAGACCCGCAATTCTTCCAGCTGCCAGCGTATCTGCGCCAAACGCGGATCAGCGGGTTGTTGTCTGGTGCGTTGTTGCCAGCGTTGCTGGATCGCTGCCATTGCCTGCATCTGTTGCTGGTCGCGTGCCTGGCCGCCGGTGCTCAGTCGGGTGAGGCGCTGGATGATTGCCCGCAGATAGCGGCAGTAATGCATCAGTTGTGCGACGGGTGTGTGTTGCACAAAGCCCGGATAGAGCAGTCGTTGTAGCTGATCCTGCACGTCGGTCACGGTGGTGCGCTGGCTTGCCTGTTTCAGCTGGCTGAGCTGCTGGTGTATCTGGTCGTGCAATGTCAGGCTGTCCTGCACCAGGATGTGCAGTTGTTGATAGGTTGTGCGGAGTTGGGCCTTGCCCTGGTTGTGGCAGGTAGCGAATTGTGTTGCATCCCGAATCAGGGTTGGGTCTTTTTCAGTGAGAAAGGCCTGTGTTATTGCCTGCCGGATCAGTTGTTCGTTCAGAGGCAGAGGGTCTGTAGGTGTATCAATGGTTGGTGGGAGTTGCGCATACCGCCAGGTGGTCCGGGTATCAGGGCCGTCGCGGCGCAGTTCCCGTATCAGGCGTGACTGGCGCAGCATGAGCAGACGGATCAGGCCTTGCCGGTGAGATCTGGCTGCCTGTTCGGCTGCAGCCAGGCAGCGTATGGCAACACTGTCACCGTCATCTGTCAGGGCCGGATAGGCTCGGATCATGAGTCCGTCCTGTTGGATGGTCACGTGTTCGGGCAGAGGGCCACAAGTCCAGTCACGCAGACCGCGTTGTTGCAGTTGTGGCGGATTGTGTATCGGTGTGGCGTGTGCGGCCCGGGTGTAGCGTTGTTGCAGATCGGCCAGATCACGTGATGTGGCTAGTTCGCGTGTGCCGTCGGTGACGCAGATGCGCAGGCGCAGATGGGGTTCCGGCGCCATGCTCTGCCAGACGTCTTCCGGAATGCGCAACTGGCGTACCTGCCACAAGGTTGCCGCGAGGGTCTGGTGTAATGGGCAGGCTTCCGGCTGCATCCGGGCGAGGCAGTCGCGCACGGTATCCGACAGTGGCATACACGCGCGGCGTAGTGTCTTGGGCAGGTGTTTCAGCAGGGCGGTCAGCTTTGCCTGGATCAGGCCGGGTACCAGCCAGTCGGCCTGGCCCTGGCTGAGTTGCGGCAGCAGGCTGAGTGGTATGCGGACGCTGATGCCGTCATGGGGTTCGCCGGGTGCAAAGGCATACTGAAGTGGCAGGATGGTATCGTTGAGTTGCAGATGATCCGGATAGTCAGTTGCATCCGGGGCCGGGGCCGCCGTCCGGATGTCGTTCGGGCTCATGTGCAGGGCCGTCGCGTGGTCTGACTGGCGCAGCCAGCGTTCCAGCTGGCGGGTATCGGCAATGTCCGGTGGCACGCGCGCGTCGTACCAGTCATAGCACTGGCTGTCATCAATCAGCAGGTCGTGGCGGCGGATCTTCGCTTCCTGTGCCCGGATCGCTGCAATCTGTGCCTGGTTATGTTGCCAGAAGGGGGCACGCCAGCGCGCATCGCCCAGGACTAACGCATGCTGGATAAAGATCGCACGGGCGCGGCACGGATCAAGTGAGGCATAAGGTATGCTGCGATGGGTGACGATCGGCAGACCGTACAGGTGCAGGGCTTCGTGGGTAATGACGTGCCCGCCTGCTGCGTGCCATTCTGGTTCTGCATAGGTGCGTTGCAGCAGGTGTGCAGCCTGGGCCTCCAGCCAGGCTGGTTTGATGCGCGCCACCAGGCGGGCTGACACGCGCCGGGTTTCGATCAGTTCGGCAGCCATGATCCAGCGCGATGCTGTCCGGCCAGATGTCAGGTAAAAGCGTTGCTGGCGTGCACCCTGGTAGCTGCGGGTCTGCCCCTGTTCGCGCAGGCCGATCTGGCTCAGCAGTCCGCTCAGTATCGCCTGATGGACCTGGTCTGCACTGGCTGGTGCCGTATTGGGTCGGTAGCGCATCGCCTGCATCTGGTGTTGTAATTGCTGATGCAGTGCGATCCATTCGCGTACCCGGTGTGCAGCCAGATGCCGGGTCTGGCACCAGGTGTGGAATGTCCGGCGGCTGTGTTGCTGACGTGCCTGCTGCAATGTGTGCCAGAGATTCAGCAGGGTGAGGAAGTCGGAGTGTGGATCGTACCCGTCAGCCGGGTCAGCGGTGTGTGTCGGCTCGCGTGGATCGGGGATCGCGAGTGCAGCAGCGATAATCAGGATTTCGCGCAGACAGCTGTAGCGCGGTGCGGCCAGCAGCATGCGTCCGATGCGTGGATCAACCGGAAGGCGTGCCAGTTTGCGTCCCAGTCGGGTGATCTGATGTTGTGCCGTCATGGCGCCCAGTTCGTGCAGGACGCGATAGCCGTCACGGATCGCTCGCTGGTCCGGCGATTGCACAAACGGAAAATGGGCAATATCGCCCAGATGCAGGGCTTGCATCCGCAGGATGATCGCCGCCAGGTTGGTGCGCAGGATCTCTGGTTCGGTAAAGGCCGGACGGTTTGCGAAGTCGGCCTCACTGTATAACCGGATGCATACTCCGGGTGCGACACGTCCGCACCGTCCGGCGCGTTGTGCAGCGCTGGCCTGCGAAATCGGTTCTATCGGCAGACGCTGTAGTTTAGTGCGCGGGCTGTAGCGGCTGATCCGGGCCAGTCCGGTGTCAATTACGTAACGAATACCGGGCACGGTCAGCGAAGTTTCAGCGACATTGGTCGCGAGTACCAGGCGGCGTCGCCCGCTGCCAGGCGCAAAGATGCGAGCCTGATCGGCTGAACGCTGGCGGGCGTACAGCGGCAATATATCCAGCTCTGACCCGTATGGCCTGCGCAGATAATCTGCTGCTTCGCGGATATCACGTTCTCCAGCAAAAAAGATCAGGATATCCCCGTCCAGTGGCAATAATTCGGCCACCGCAGACTGTAGCGCAGCCATCAGATCCCGGTCAGCGGGTGGGTGGTAGCGTATCTCAACCGGGTAGGTGCGTCCGGTCAGCCGGATGATCGGTGCCTGTCCGAAATGTTGTGCAAATCGTTCCGGTTCCAGGGTGGCTGAGGTGATGATCAGCTTCAGGTCTGGTCGGCGCGGCAGCAACTGGTGCAGATAGCCAAGCAGAAAATCAATGTTCAGGCTGCGTTCATGTGCTTCATCAATGATCAGAGTGCTGTATTCGCGCAACAGTGGGTCGCGCTGGATTTCGGCCAGCAGGATGCCGTCTGTCATCAGCTTAATGACGGTATCTTTTGAGACCTGGTCATTAAATCGCACTTTATAGCTGACCTGTCCGCCGATTGTCTGGTGTCGTTCTCCGGCGATACGTTCAGCCAGCCGTTGCGCCGCGATGCGACGTGGTTGGGTGTGTCCGATCCGGCCATGCTGCGCTAGGCCGGACGCCAGGCAGATGATGGGGAGTTGTGTGGATTTGCCACAACCGGTTGCACCACTCACGATCAGCACCTGGTGGGTGCGGATTGCAGACTGGATAGCGTCCAGATGTGCGGTGATCGGCAGGTTTGCCGGCAATGAGACAGGGAAGGGTAGTGTTGCCATGTCCGTCCGGGTCAGGGTCAGGACTGCGTCCGGTCAGTGATCGCACCGGTAGGGCGAAATGTAAGTGGTGAACGTACGGCCTGGCTGTTACCGTTGCTGAATAATGTAGCGGTTTCCGGCATCCGGAATCACTCCTTGTGCTTGCAGGGATCGCGGTGTTCAGAGGTCTCTTATTTGCGATGTGATGGCAGACGTCCCCAGAGTTGATCAGTCTTAAGCTGCACAGCCTGCAATATCGCCCTGCGCTCGATTTTATTCAGCTCACGCCACTGCCCTGCGCGCACCGAACTATCCAGTATGATCGGGCCATAACGCACCCGCTTCAGGCGCGATACTTCGGTGCCGACTGCCTGCCATAAACGCCGTACTTCCCGTTTTCGCCCGGCCATCAACACTACGTGAAACCAGCGGTTGATACCTTCACCGCCGGATTCGACGATTTCTTCAAACCGCGCCCAGTCATCATCCAGTCTGATACCCTGCACCAGTTGCTGCAGCTTTTCCGGTGTGACCAGACCACGTACCCGTACGGCATATTCCCGCGCCAGCTGATAACGCGGATGCATCAGGCGCTGTGCCAGTTCACCATCATTCGTCAGTAACAACAGTCCGCTGCTGTTGAGATCCAGACGACCCACCGAAATCCAGCGCCCACCCGGTGCCGGCGGCAGCCGATCATACACAGTTGCCCGACCCTGCGGATCAGCTCGTGTCACTAACTCCCCTTCCGGTTTGTTGTACAGCAACATAAAGCGTGTTCTGTCAGTGCGCTGCTGCACTAATTGATCATCCAGCCGGATCTGATCAGTGGCCTGTGCCCGTGCACCCAACTGCGCCACCCGCCCGTTCAGGGTAACCCGCCCGGCCCGTATCCGGTCTTCCATCTCACGACGTGACCCTAGCCCTGCGTTTGCCAGAATTTTTTGTATCCGTTCGCCTGCAATATAAATCATGATTAACTTTCAACCTTCTACTATAGATGTCTTCCGGATAAGCGACGATGGCGCTGCTCACCTATCATTCAGAGAGGAACAAACTGATGCTGAACATTGGCGACCCTGTACCAGACATAGACATCCTGCTGACCGGGGGTCAGCGCACTAACCTGTCTGCCTATGCGAACCAGCCGCTGGTCTTATATTTTTACCCGAAGGCGAGTACGCCTGGCTGTACCCGGGAAGGCCTGGGTTTTACCGCAGCTCAGGCAGAATTTGATGCACTCGGCTGTGTAATTCTGGGTGTTTCACGCGATAGCCTAGAGGCACAAGAAAAATTTAAGGCGAAACAGGCGTTTTCGTTTGATTTGATTGCTGATAAAGACGAAACCCTGTGTCAGGCGATGGGGGTTATGGCGCAAAAGATGCTGTTCGGCAAACTGTCTCTCGGCATTGAACGCAGCACTTTTCTGTTTGATGCCAACGGTCTGCTGCGCCAGGAATGGCGTAAAGTCAGGGTGCCCGGGCATGTTGAAGCCGTACTCGCTGCTGTGCGGACGCTGGCATAGCCGATGACACCGGCAGAATCGTTTTGCATCGCGGTGATTATGGATCCGATCGCCCGGATCAAGATCCATAAGGACAGTACCTTTGCCCTGTTGCTGGAGGCACAGCGACGCCACTGGTCGATCACTTACCTGGAACCGGGTGATCTGTATCAGCAGCAGGGCCGTACCTTTGCACAGGGGCGCACCCTGCAGGTGCGCGATGATCCGACCGGCTGGTTTGCGCTTGGTGATCGCACAGATCAGGCGCTGGATCAGTATGATATGGTACTGATGCGTAAAGACCCACCCGTTGATGCAGAATATCTGTATGCGACGCATCTGCTGCAACAGGTGGCAGATGCCGGCTCACTGGTACTGAATCACCCGCGTGGTCTGCGTGAACTCAATGAAAAGCTGGTAATCCAGCGTTTTCCTGAGTTAATCGTGCCGACTCTGGTCAGTTGTAGTATGGCACGACATCAGGTGTTTATTGAACAACATCAGGATGTGATTCTGAAGCCCCTGGATGGTATGGGTGGTGCTTCGGTATTCCGGGTACGCCGGGATGATCCGAATCGCCAGGTCATTCTGGAGACCTTAACCGCTAGTGGGTGCCGTAGCATTATGGCTCAGCGGTTTATCCCGGACATCCGGCACAGCGGAGATAAACGCATCCTGGTGATTGATGGAGAGCCAGTACCGTACGCCTTGGCACGGTTCCCGGCAGCAGGCGAAACCCGGGCGAATCTGGCGACGGGTGGTCGCGGTCAGGGGGTTGCCCTGAATGCGCGGGACCGTGAGATTGTCGCCACTGTGGCACCACTGTTACGCAGTTATGGCATCTTATTTGCCGGATTAGATGTCATTGGCGATTATCTGACCGAGATCAATGTGACCAGCCCGACCTGCATCCGCGAGCTGGATGCCGCATATCATCTGAATATCGCTGGCCAGCTGCTGGACTGTCTTGCCACCAGGTTCACGCAGTGACCCTGTCCAGGACATGTGTTGAGGTCGGTTGATGGGTTTGATTGCCCGCGTGCGGTACCGGGTGTTGTTGATACTGATGATCGCTCTGTTATCCGGCTGCACTGCACCTGCCGGGAACACATCATTTCGTATCCTCGCCTTCGGTACCTATATTGACGTGATACTCAGTGGTGTCACCCCGGCGCAAGCTGCTGCAGCACGTGAGCATCTGGAACGCGATTTTGCTGCGATGCAGCAGGCTTGGCACGCCTGGGAGCCGGGTCCGGTCGGGCGCATCAATCAGCTCATTCGTGCCAGCAGCCTCCCCTTTGCTGCCTCGCCTTCGGTCCTGCCGCTGCTCAGACGGGCACAACAACTGGCTGCGCAGAGTGATTATCTGTTTGACCCGGGTATCGGTCAATTGATTGCGTTGTGGGGATTTCAGGGTAACGCCCGGTCACAACCGCCACCAGCTGACCAGATTCAGGCCTGGCTGGACAGTCGTCCCGGCATTCGGGATATCACACTGGATGGGTTCTATCTCAGCTCTGGCAATCCGCGTGTTCAGCTGGACTTCGGCGCCATCGGCAAGGGTTACGGGATTGGCCAGGCGATGCAACGACTGCGCTCACTTGGCATACAACATGCCATCGTGAATGCGGGCGGCGATCTGCAAGCCACCGGTACCAACCAGGGCCAGCCCTGGCGGGTCGCGATCCGCGACCCGCAGGGTGCGCCGGACAGCGTGCTCGGCACCCTGTCAGTCAGCGGTGATGCGGCTGTGTTTACGTCAGGTGATTATGAGCGCTACTTTACCTGGCAGGGTAAACGTTATCACCACATCCTTGATCCGCGCACCGGTTATCCGGCGATCGGTCTGTCGTCGGTGACTGTTTTGCATAAAGATGCGACCCTGGCCGATGCTGCTGTAACGGCGTTGTTGATTGCCGGTCCGGATGAATGGCGACGCATCGCTCAGCAGATGGGCGTAGAGGCGGTGTTAGTAGCAGATACACAAGGCCGGATTCAGTTTACCCCGGCCATGCAGCAATATCTGGCCTTACCATAGCATTGCCAGTGTGAGTACGTCGCGCCTGGCGCCGTGTTCACACTGGCTTAACCAGGCTCAGTTCCGCGCCAGATAATCGCGGGTTATTCTGAACACAATCGGGCTCAGTAACAACAGCGCAATCAGGTTCGGCAGTGCCATCAGTGCATTCAGTGTGTCCGCCAGTAACCAGACAAAGGCCAGTTTCACGGTAGCACCCAGTGGTATTGCTAATACCCACAGAATACGAAATGGCAGCACGGATTTTTGACCAAACAGATATTGTACGCAACGTTCTCCATACACGCTCCAGCCGAGCATGGTGGTGAACGCAAAGATGATCAGGCCAAAGGTGACAACCCATTCACCGATTCCTGGCAGGCCCTGGCCAAATGCGGCAGAGGATAAGGAAGCACCCGACGCACCGCTGCTCCAGGCACCAGTCATCACAATCACCAGAGCGGTGATGGTGCAGATGATCAGTGTATCAATAAAGGTTCCCAGCATCGCAATACTACCCTGATGCACCGGGTTTTTGGTTTTAGCAGAGGCATGGGCGATCGGGGCGGAGCCCAGTCCGGCTTCATTTGAGAAGACCCCGCGTGCCACACCCATCTGAATCGCGATCATCACGGTCGCACCCGCAAACCCACCGGTTGCTGCGGACGGTGTGAATGCATGCTGCACAATCAGCCAGAGTGCGCCCGGCACTTCGGTGATATTTGCCAGAATCACGATCAGACCACCGGCCAGATACGCAATCGCCATGAAAGGCACCAGTTTCCCGGCGACCTGTGCAATCCGCTTAATGCCACCGATCAGCACCGCAAACACGAATCCTGCCATGACGACGCCGGTGATCCATTTGTCCACGCCCAGGTTGGTGGATACCGCATCAGCGACTGAGTTTGCTTGTACCATATTGCCGATACCAAACCCGGCAATCGCACCAAATATCGCAAATGCAACGGCTAACCAGTGCCACTGCCGGCCCAGACCGTTTTTAATGTAATACATGGGGCCACCCACATGGTTCCCATCTACATCCACTTCACGATATTTGACCGCGAGCACCGCTTCGGCATATTTGGTCGCCATGCCGACCAGTGCCGTACACCACATCCAGAAGATAGCACCCGGGCCACCAATCGCTATTGCCGTACCGACACCGGCGATGTTACCGGTACCGATGGTTGCCGATAGCGAGGTCATCAGTGCATTAAAGGGCGTGATATCTCCTGCTTCACGCGATTCGCGTCCCTGCCATAACAGACAGAAGCTTGCGCCGATCCGCCGCCAGGGCATTGCCTTCAGCCCGATAGTCAGAATAACGCCGGTACCCAGAATCAGCACCAGCATCGCCGGGCCCCAGACAATACTGTTCAGGGCACCGACCCAGTCGGAAATTAATTCCATACCTGCCTCCTTGAGCAAAATGTTATTTTCGACCATTGTCAGTCACAAGCTTAACCGCTTACTGACATTTATACCAGTTTGCTGCACAATAGCGCACCTTTCGGTCCGATTCAGTCTGGAGTCATTGCCGGGCTGAACAGATTGGGCTTTTTTCAATGACCTGGAGCACAAAATAGTTATGAGTCTTTCTGTTGCGCAACGCGCCGCCATTATCGCTGAATATGGCAAAACCCCCACCGACACCGGTTCCAGTGAAGTACAGATTGCGTTGCTTACTGCCCGCATTCAGGATCTCACCCCGCATTTTCAGACCCATAAAAAAGATCACCATTCGCGCCAGGGTCTGATCCGTCTGGTCAATCAGCGGCGCAAACTGCTGGACTATCTGCAACATAAAGACGTTACCCGTTATCGTGATCTGATTCAGAAACTCGGCCTGCGCCGCTGAACCCGCCGAATCCACAAACCACAGATTTGTTAATGCAAGGATATATTGTCGTGAACCCGATTAAAAAAACTGTTCAGTTTGGTGCGCATACTGTCACGCTGGAAACAGGTGAAATTGCCCGTCAGGCAGATGCGGCGGTACTGGTTGATATGGATGGTACGGTTGTATTAGCCACAGTTGTTGCGAATAAAGAGCCGACTGATCGGGATTTTTTCCCGCTCAGTGTCGAATACCAGGAAAAGATGTATGCTGCCGGCACAATTCCGGGCGGCTTTTTTCGCCGCGAAGGCCGTCCTTCAGAAAAAGAAATTCTCACGGCCCGCCTGATTGATCGTCCGGTCCGTCCGTTATTTCCGAAGGGCTTCATGCATGAAATCCAGGTGATTGCCACCGTCATGTCACTGAATCCGGAAGTTGACCCGGAAATTCCTGCAATGATTGCAGTCTCCGCTGCACTGTCCTGTGCCGGGCTGCCATTTCAGGGCCCGATTGGTGCTGCCCGGGTCGGCTATAAGGACGGTGAATATCAGTTGAATCCGGCGCAGCCTGGGCTAAGTCGGCACAGCGACCTAGACCTGGTGGTGTCCGGCACATCTGAAGCAGTGCTGATGGTCGAATCTGAGGCATGCGAACTGTCAGAAGAGGTCATGTTGGGTGCCGTCTTGTTCGGCCACGCGCAGCAGCAGGTAGTGATTACAGCGATTACTGAACTGGCTGCTGCAGTGAATAAACCACCGTATGCATTCCCGGCCATCCCGGATCATACGGACCTGCTGGCCCGGATCACGACCCAATACCGTAGTGCGTTTGAAGCGGCCTATAATCTGACAGATAAGATGCAGCGGCAGGAAACGTTACGTAACCTGCAGACCACGATTGCACAGGATCTGCAGGACGAAGCGCTGGATAAGAACAATCTCGCAGCGGCCTGTAATGCGCTGCAAAAGCAGATTGTGCGCGGGCGCATTCTGGCTGGCCAGCCCCGGATTGACGGGCGCGATACTGAAACTGTGCGTCCGATCCATATTCGTGTCGGTGTGCTGCCACGCACGCATGGTTCTGCGCTGTTCACCCGAGGTGAAACCCAGGCACTGGTGGTCACGACTCTCGGCACCGAGCGGGATGCACAAACGATTGATGCACTTGGTGGTGCCTACAAAGAGCCGTTCCTGCTGCACTATAACTTCCCACCGTATTGTGTCGGTGAAGCGGGTCGCGTTGGTACGCCGAAACGGCGCGAAATCGGACATGGTCGGTTAGCGAAACGAGCCTTGCTGGCCTGTATGCCGAATCTGGAGCAGTTTCCCTATGCGATTCGTGTGGTCTCTGAGATCACTGAATCGAATGGCTCGTCGTCTATGGCTTCGGTGTGTGGTGCCAGTCTGTCGCTGATGGATGCCGGGGTGCCGCTCAGTGCGCCCGTAGCTGGTGTGGCGATGGGTCTGATTAAGGAAGGCGACCGGTTTGCTGTACTGACCGATATTCTGGGTGATGAGGATCATCTGGGTGATATGGACTTCAAGGTGGCGGGTACCGCGCAGGGGATCAACGCCCTGCAGATGGATATCAAGATCAATGGTATCAACGAAGAGATTATGTCTGCTGCACTGGCGCAGGCGCAGGTCGGGCGGTTGCATATTCTGAGTGAGATGGCACGAGTGCTGGCCGCACCCCGGGCTGACATGTCTGAACATGCACCCCGTATTATCACCATGAAGATCAAGCCGGACAAAATCCGGGATGTGATTGGCAAGGGTGGTGCTGTGGTCCGTTCTATCACCGAAGAGACCGGCGCTAATATTGATATTAATGATGACGGCACCATCAAGATCTTCTCGGTGGAAAGAGAAGCGGGTGAACAGGCGCAGCATCGCATTGAACAGATCACGCAGGATATCGTGGTTGGCGCGATTTACGAAGGCCGGGTGGCCCGCCTGATGGATTTCGGTGCCTTCGTCAATATCCTGCCGGGTAAGGATGGACTGGTACATATCTCACAAATCTGTGAAGAACGGGTGGTTAAGGTCAGCGATAAGCTGACCGAAGGTGAGATCATCCGGGTCAAGGTGCTTGAAATTGACCGGCAGGGCCGTGTTCGCCTGAGTATCAAGGCGATAGCGCCAGACGAATGAGCAACCCGCAGCTGATTGATATCGGCCTGTATCGCCCCGGCATGGGCGCCTGTTATCTGTTGGCCGATAGCAGCGAACTGGCGATCATAGACTGCGGTACACGACATAGTGTGCCGGATATCCTGCAGGCAATTACTGACAGCGGACATCATCCGGGTGATGTCCGCTGGGTGATTCCGACTCATGTGCATCTGGATCATGCCGGTGGTGCCGGGCATCTGATGGCACACTGTCCGCATGCGACGCTGATCACCCATCCTGACGGACTGCCTCACCTGATTGATCCGAGTCTGTTGCAGGCGAGTGCTAGTCAGGTGTATAGCGAGGCACACTATGCTAGGCATTACGGTGATCTGGATCCGGTTCCGGAAGTCCGTTGCCAGGCCGCTGACGATCATGCGACGATTGACCTGGGCCAGCGTCAGCTGCAGCTGTTGCAGACGCCCGGACATGCGAACCACCATATCTGCCTGCTGGATCAGGCCACTGGCGATCTGTACACTGGCGATACGTTCGGACTCAGCTATCGCGAACTGGCGCAGCCTGGCCCCTGGCTGGTGGCGACCACCACGCCGGTTGCATTTAACCCGGATCTCTGGCAGGACAGCCTGGACCGGTTGCTGGCGCTGAGCCCGGAGGTAGTCTGTCTGACCCATTACGGTTGCTATCCACAACCCGCACAACTGGCACCGCAATTGCGCGCCAGCATTGAGCAGCATCGCGATATCGCGCTGCAGGAAGAATCCAACCCGCTGAGCGGACGGCTGGAACGGCTGTGCCAGGCGTTAACTATGCAGCTGATACCGGCGGCCAGTCGCCACAGTGGCCTGAGCGAAGACCAGGTGCAGGCGGTGCTGGGGACCGATATTACCCTGAATGCTCAGGGGCTGGAGATCTGGCTGGCACGGCGTGCCAGTCGCCGAGTCGGCGGACACCATTAGATAACGCCTATGATTCAGAATACCGAAGACCTTCGTATCACGGCAACTACCGAAGTCGATAGTCCGGAAACCCTGCACAAGCGCTACCCGATGACCGATAGGGCAGCGCACACAGTTACTCAGGCCCGGCGCAGCATCCAGCATATTCTGGGTGGTACAGATGACCGGTTGCTGGTCATCATCGGTCCCTGTTCTATCCATGATCCGGTTGCTGCCCACGAATATGCGGACAAATTGTGCGTGATGCGTAACCGGCTGGCGGCAGACCTGGAAATTGTCATGCGGGTCTATTTTGAAAAACCGCGCACCACAGTTGGTTGGAAGGGGCTGATCAACGATCCGCATCTGGACGGAAGCTTCGATATCAACACCGGATTGGGTAGTGCGCGCCAGCTGTTGCTCGAGATCAACGACAAACAGCTCCCAGCCGGCACCGAGTTTCTGGATCTGATCAGCCCGCAATATGTGGCTGATTTAATCAGCTGGGGTGCGATCGGTGCTCGTACCACCGAAAGTCAGGGTCATCGCGAGCTGGCTTCCGGTCTGTCCTGTCCGGTCGGGTTCAAAAATGGTACAGACGGCAATACGAAGATTGCGATAGATGCGATCGGGGCAGCCTCGCGCCCGCATGTGTTTATGTCAGTCACGAAACAGGGCCGCTCCGCGATCTTCAACACAGCGGGCAACCCGGATGCCCATGTTATCCTGCGTGGCGGCAAGCGGCCTAATTATGATCGCGAATCGG
Organism: Gammaproteobacteria bacterium; assembly: GCA_020630515.1. GTDB lineage: Bacteria > Pseudomonadota > Gammaproteobacteria > Chromatiales > Chromatiaceae > JAHDBG01. Next base: position 3,841 of record JAHDBG010000024.1, on the reverse strand, counting down.
TCGAAGGCGCGATGACCGCGCTGCAACAGGCGCACCTGCAACCGAACCTGATGATTGATTTCAGCCATGCGAACAGCCATAAACAGCATGCACGGCAGAAGATCGTTGCCATCGATGTGGCCCAACAGATTGCGGACGGTAACCGGCACCTGATCGGAGTGATGATCGAAAGTCACCTGATGGCCGGAAACCAGAGCTTGCAACCTGATCAGCCACTCACCTACGGGCAGAGCATCACCGATGCGTGTTTGTCGTGGGAGGACAGTGTGCCGGTACTGGAACAACTGGCAGATGCCGTGCGACGCAGACGTCGCACCTGAAATCTGATGAGCGGCACGGTCTATATCAAAACGCACGGTTGCCAGATGAACGTGTACGATTCGCAAAAAATACGCGATGTCTTACACGCAGCGCATGGCCTGCGCGAGACACAGGATCCGGCAGAAGCTGATGTGTTATTGCTGAATACTTGCTCCATTCGCGAAAAGGCACAGGAAAAGGTGTTCTCACAGCTGGGCGAATGGCAGGCGCTCAGATTAAAAAAACCAGACCTGATTATTGGCGTGGGTGGTTGTGTCGCCAGTCAGGAAGGCGAAGCAATTCGCCAGCGTGCACCTTACGTTGATCTGATCTTCGGCCCGCAGACCCTGCACCGATTGCCGCAGCTGCTGACCCTGGCGCGCACCGGTCAGCCCGCGATAGACATCAGCTTTCCTGAAATCGAAAAATTCGACAGCCTGCCACAGCCGCGCGCCGAAGGTCCGACGGCATACGTCTCCATCATGGAAGGGTGCTCGAAATATTGCACCTTCTGTGTCGTACCTTACACCCGGGGCACCGAAATCAGTCGGCCATTTGACGACATCCTGACTGAAATCGCTGCACTGGCTGCGCAGGGCGTACGTGAAGTCAATCTGCTCGGCCAGAATGTGAATGCGTATTGTGGCCAGATGGCGGATGGCGACAGCGCCGATCTGGCCCTGCTGATCCGTTATGTTGCGGCGACAGACGGCATCGACCGGATTCGTTATACCACCTCACACCCGGTCGAATTCAGTGATGCCCTGATCGAGGTGTATGCTGACGTACCGGAACTGGTTGATCACCTGCACCTGCCGGTCCAGTCCGGCTCAGATCGTATTCTGATGCAGATGAAGCGCGGGCACAGTGCGTTTGAGTATAAACAAAAGATCAGACGACTGCGCCAGATACGTCCGCACATCAGCCTGTCCTCCGATTTCATCATCGGCTTTCCGGGCGAGACAGATGCTGACTTTGCACACACAATGCAGCTGATTGACGACATCGGTTTCGACCAGTCATACAGCTTCATCTACAGTCCCCGCCCCGGCACACCTGCCGCTGACCTGCCGGACGACACACCCCACGCCACCAAACAGGCCCGCCTGCAACAGCTGCAATATGCCATCAACCAGCAGGCGCAACAGATCAGCCGCCGGATGGTCGGCACGACCCAGCGTATCCTGGTAGACCGACCGGCGCGCAAAGATCCGCATGAACTGGCTGGTCGCACCGAAAACAACCGGGTTGTCAACTTTGCCGGGCCGCGTGCACTGATCGGACAATTTGCCGAAGTGCGGATCACAGCGGCGCTGCCCAACTCATTGCGCGGTGCGCTGCTTGCCTGAGATGGACACACTGCACCTGCATCTGGAACCGGAAGACAACGCCCGGTTACGCGACTTGTGCGGTCAGCTGGATCAGACCCTGCAACAACTGGAACAACACCTCGATATTCACATCCGGCGTCGTGGACATCAGCTGCAGCTGTGTGGTGCACCTGACGCGATCCGGACCGGTGCCCGGCATCTGCGCACCTTGTATGCCCGGACTGTGGATGGTCCGCTCAGTCCGGAGCAGATCCACCTGCAACTGCACACCGCAGACATCACCACCCGACGCGGTCGTATTCAGCCGCGCAGCGTGCAGCAGGCAGCCTATCTGGAGTGCATCCGGACTCATGCGCTGAACTTCGGCATTGGCCCGGCAGGCACCGGTAAGACCTACCTGGCGGTGGCCGGTGCTGTCGCTGCCCTGCAACAGAATCAGATTAAGCGCATCCTGCTGGTACGCCCGGCGGTCGAAGCAGGCGAACGTCTGGGATTTCTGCCAGGTGACCTGAGCCAGAAAATTGATCCCTACCTGAGCCCGTTATACGATGCCTTGTATGACATGCTTGGTCAGGACCGGGTGCACAAACTGATTGAGCGTCAGGTGATCGAAGTGGCGCCACTGGCCTACATGCGCGGGCGCACCCTGAACGAAGCGTTTATCCTGCTGGACGAAGCGCAGAATACCACCTGCACCCAGATGAAGATGTTCCTGACCCGGCTGGGTTTTGGCTCCACCGCCGTGATCACCGGCGATCTGACCCAGACAGACCTGCCTGCCCGTCAGCCATCCGGGTTAAAACAGGCCCTCCACCTGCTCAACACCATCTCCGGCATCAGTATCACCCGGTTCAGTGCCAGTGATGTGGTGCGTCATCAACTGGTACAACAGATCATCCAGGCCTACGACCAGGCATCATGCCACTGACTATCCAGAATGTGCAGACTGCACCCATCCCGTCCAGAGACGAACTGAACCGGTGGGTTGATATTGCGCTGGGAGACCAGACACCAGAGCATGTGTTGCTCCGTATCACCGATGAAGCGGAAAGCTACGCACTGAACCAGCGTTATCGCGGTAAAGACCGGCCGACCAACGTGCTGAGTTTTCCGGATACCACCCCGCCCGGACTGTCACAGAATCAGCTGGGTGACCTGGTGATCTGTGCACCACTGGTCGCAACCGAAGCTGCGGCACAATACAAATCTCTGAATGCCCACTGGGCCCACCTGGTGATCCATGGCATCCTGCACCTGCGCGGCTATGATCACCAGACCGCAGCTGATGCGCAGATTATGGAAACGCAGGAGCGGCAGATGTTGCAGCAACTGGGTTATCCCGACCCTTACGCAGAGGAACAGTAGACCCCCGAATGAACGCAGACGAACGATCGGGTAACAGCTCATTCAGCGCCCGCTTACTGGAACGACTGTTACCCGCTAATAACAACGAACCCGAAACCAAGACGCAACTGGTTGAATTGTTGCGCCAGGCAAAAAACCGCACACTGTTTAACACAGATGCACTCGCCATGATGGAAGGTGTCCTGCAGGTTTCTGATCTGCGCGTGCGCGACATTATGATCCCACGGGTGCGGATGGTGGTGCTGAAACGCGATGCCAGCCTGCACGATATATTACCCACCGTCACTCGCAGCGCCCATTCACGTTTCCCGGTGATCGGTGAAGACCGCGCCAGAGTGGTTGGTACCCTGCTGGCGAAGGATCTGCTGCATTATTTTACGGCGCCGGAACGATTTAAAATGCGCGATATCCTGCGGCCTGCTGTGTATGTCCCGGAAAGCAAGCCGCTGGATGTGTTACTGAAGGAATTCCGTTCCAGCCGCAACCATATTGCGATTGTGATTGACGAATACGGTGCTGCAGCCGGACTGGTGACCATTGAAGACGTGCTGGAACAGATCGTCGGTGATATTGCTGACGAATACGATTTTGATGAAGGGGCATACATCATCCAGCGGGACGAGCAGATGTATACAGTTAAGGCACAGACCCGGCTGACCACCTTCAATGACTACTTCAATACCGACTATACCAGCCCGCACTACGACACGATTGGCGGGCTGGTACTGAATGCAATCGGCCATCTGCCGGAGCGTGGTGAACAGGTCACTATAGCCCCGCTGATGTTTTCGATACTGGCCGCTGACAGTCGCAGGATACGCCTGCTGAGCGTCAGCCCGGCAGAA
>JAHDBG010000023.1 GCA_020630515.1 Gammaproteobacteria bacterium | reverse complement strand
GGACGCCGCTGTCGGTCGTAACTGGCCTGGCGGGCAACCGGCAGTTGTTCCGACGTCGCTGTCTGGAAGCCACGTTCGGCAAACCAGTGCGATGTCTTCGTACTCAACACAAATAAGCCGCGCAGTCCCTGTGCCTTTGCCTGATGTTCCACTGCATCTAACAATTGTGTCCCCAGGCCTGATTTATTGTGCTGCGGATCTACTGCCAGGCAGGCCAGTTCACCCAGGCCATCCGCCGGGAAAGGATACAGTGCGGCACACGCCAGCAGGCTGTGATCGCGTTCCGCCACCAGAAAGTGCCTGATATCCCGCGCAATATCTGTCGGTGAGCGTTGAATGAGCCGGTCGGTCCGGGTGAATGGTTGCGTCAGTTTCAGCAGGCGCGGCAGGTCGTCCACGGTTGCCTGACGCACCTGCTCCAGCGGCATCGCGGTCACCAGTACACCGGTGCCTTCGTGTGTGAATAATTCGCTTAACAGGGCGCCACTCAATTGCTGATCCAGCACATGAATGCGTGCCACTCCTTGATGTGCGGCCAGGCAGGTGTTCTGCAACACATACTGGTGATCATCTGTCAGGGTCTGCGCTGCCATCAGTGCGGTGATTTCATCCGGCAGAAAATGGGTTTTGTCTGCCGCCAGTGCTGTTGCCACATCCCCTGCCGTCAGATAAATCAGTTTATCTGCCGATAATGCCTGTGCCACTTCTGCAGCAGCATCACGTGTGTTCAGATTAAAGATTTCACCTGTCGGGGCATAACCCAACGGCGGAATCAGCACAATCTGATGCTGTTGCAGACTCTGCCGCAGCCCGTCCACATCCACCCGCCGCACTGTCCCGGTATGCTGAAAGTCCACTCCATCCACCACACCGATCGGCTGAGCGATAACAAAATTACCTGAGATGACCCGAATCCGGGTTCCTGCCATTGGTGAGTCCGCCAGTCCCAGTGACAACAGTGCTTCAATATCAGTCCGCACGATACCGGAAGCTGCCTTGATGCAGTTCAGTGCGGCGACATCTGTCACCCGCAACCCCTGCACAAAGCGCGAAGACAGCCCGGCCTGCGCCAGACAGGCATCAATCTGTGGTCGCACCCCGGGTACCAGTACCAGCTTCACACCCAGCCCGTTCAGCAGTGCGATATCGTGTATCAGTGCGGTAACACAGGGCGGATCATTCAGCATTTCACCGCCGAAAGAAAGCACCATCGTACAGCCCCGGTGGGCATGGATATATGAGGTCGCTTGGCGGAACCAATCGACAAATAACTCTCGTTGTAACGGATGACGGGTCATGAAAAAGCGTCCCTGCTGTTTCTACCGGATGATTAACACGTGACGCTGACCCGGTTCATCCGGAACTGCCAGCGGCATGATACGAGAATGATACGCTGAGGTATCCAGCCATGCTGTCACCTGCGCCGCCGGATAACGCCCCAGCATCAGCACCCAGCGCCCGGCATCTGCACGCAATCTTGCTGTCGCTGGCACCAGCTGTTGGGGTGGCGCAAAGGCCCGCGCCGTGATCGTGTCAAATCCGGCGTCACTCTGATAATCTTCCAGCCGTGTCTGCACCGGCGTCACATGGGTCAGACCGAGCCGGGTGATCACCTGCCGGATAAAGCGCGTCTTTTTGCCATTCGCATCCAGCAATACCCACCGCCAGTCCGGTCGGGCCAGCGCCAGCGGTATGCCCGGCAGCCCGGCACCCGAGCCCACATCCAACAGACACGGCCCCTGCACCCAGGGCAGTATCGCCAGACTATCCAGTAACTGACGTGCCACCATCTGGTGCGGGTCGCGCACTGCGGTCAGATTGAATGTCTGATTCCATTGCCATAACAGGGCCAGATAATCCAGCCAGGCGGTCTGTTGTACTGCGTCCGCTGTCAGTTGTAACTGATCCAGCCCAACGGCTAACTGGCGTTGCCAGAGGGTGCGATATTCCGCCGCCGGTGTCATAGCAGAAACAGTGTCGCCAGGCCCAGAAACGCCATGAATCCGACGACGTCGGTCACGGTAGTGAGCAGGACTGAGCCTGCCAGGGCCGGATCAATTCCGAGCCGATCCAGCAATAATGGCAGAAACGCACCGGATAATACCGCGCATAACAGGTTGATCGTCATCGCTACTCCGATCAGTACCGCCAGGCTCCAGCTGGCAAACCACAGTGCAACCAGCACGGCCACCACGGTTGCCCAGATCAGGCTGTTCACGGCACCAACCGCCAGTTCTTTCCAGAGCAGATGCGGCATATTCTTCGCACTCAACTGGTTCAGGGCTATCCCACGGATCGCCAGCGTCAGGGTCTGGCTCCCGGCAATGCCCCCCATGCTGGCTACAATCGGCATCAGTACAGCCAGTGCCACGATCTGCGACAGGGCCAGCTCAAACTGACCGATCACCCACGAAGCCAGCAACGCAGTTAATAAGTTCACCCCGAGCCAGGTTGCCCGCCGCCGGGTACTGGCCCAGACCGGCGCAAACATATCTGCTGACTCTGACAGGCCGACCTGACCCAGCAACTGATGTTCACCCTCTTCGCGGATGATATCCACCACATCATCGATCGTGATCCGACCCAGCAGACAGCCGGCCTCATCCACTACCGGTGCGGATAACAGATCATGTGCCTCGAATCGGTGCGCCACCCGGGATGCCGCCATCGTCGCCGGCAAGGGCGGCAGATCCAGACTCATCACTTCGGCCACGCTCTGATCCAGCTGACCGCTGACCAGGCGCGACAACGATAGTACCCCGAGATAATGATCATCCCGGTTCACCACAAACAGCTTGTCTGTGTCGCGCGGCAGCTGGTCACCGAGACGACGCAGATAACGGGCAACCACATCCAGTGTCACTTCCGGCCGCACTGTGACCGTATCCGGGTTCATCAGACCACCAGCAGTATCCTGCGGATATGCCAGTACCGCCTCTAATCGTTTCCGATGCTGTTCATCCAGTGCATTGATCACCTGACGCGTGACGGCATCCGGCATCTTCCGCATCAGTTCGGCCAGATCGTCCGGATCCAGATCATCTGAGGCCGCCAGCCAGGCCGCCAGACTCATATCCCGGGTCAGCTCAGCCCGCACTTCGTCCGTGACTGACAGCAGGACGGCACCATCGCAGTTTTCACGAATCAGGCCCCACAGGATCTCGCGCTGGGTTGATGGCAGGGACTCCAGTACATGCGCAATCTCGGCCGGTGCCAGACTATCCAGTAACCGCACTGCGGCACGTAGTGCGCCTGAATCCAGAATGTCGTGCACCCGCTCCAGCTGAACTGACTCAGAAACCGGGACTATCTCACTCATATAAATTCTGCCAGCGTGCGCTGAACCAGACAGGCACGTAAAAACTGATTCATCGGTGCTGTATCACCCGAGGTATAAAAGTTCAGTATCAAACTGTGCCCAATCCCGCCACATAATCAGGCTGCAAGCTGGCTGAGATCACGCACCGCGCCACGGGCTGCTGATGTGGTCAGTGCGGCATAGGCGCGCAAGGCCTGCGAGACCTGCCGCTGGCGCGGTTCTGCTGGCTGCCAGGCCGCCGGGCCACGTGCTTGCATCGCCTGGCGCCGTGCAGCGAGTTCCTGTTCGCCCAGCATGACGCAGATGCGACGTTGCGGGATATCAATCTCTATCAGATCACCTGCCTCTATCAGTCCGATGGCCCCACCTTCTGCCGCTTCCGGCGAACAATGTCCGATAGACAGTCCTGACGTCCCACCGGAAAAGCGTCCATCGGTGATCAGTGCACAACATTTGCCCAGGCCTTGGCTTTTCAGATAGCTGGTCGGATATAACATTTCCTGCATCCCCGGCCCACCCTTCGGCCCTTCATAACGAATGACTAACACATCACCCGGCTGAATCTCATCACCTAATATCGCCGCAACTGCAGCATCCTGGCTTTCATAAATGCGCGCCGGGCCACGGAAGGTGAAGATAGACTCATCCACTCCGGCTGTTTTGACAATACAGCCCTGCTCGGCAATATTGCCATACAACACCGCCAGGCCACCGTCTTCCGAATAGGCATGCGCGATATCACGGATACAGCCTGCGCTGCGGTCTGTGTCCGTATCCGGCCACTGGCGCGCCTGACTGAATGCGGTCTGCGTCCGGACACCGCCCGGTGCTGCCAGATAAAACTGTTGCACTGAGTCGGCCGGAGCACGCATCAGATCCCACTGATCCAGTGCTTCACCCATCGTATCGGTATGTACCGTACAGGTATCGCGCCGGATCAGCCCGCCCCGATCCAGTTCTCCCAGGATACCCATCACTCCCCCGGCGCGGTGCACATCTTCCATATGATAGTCCGGACTGGCCGGTGCGACCTTGCACAGATTCGGAACCTGGCGACTCATCCGGTCAATATCCTGCATCCCGAAACAGACTTCGCCCTCATGGGCCGCAGCCAGCAGATGCAGCACCGTGTTAGTCGAACCCCCCATCGCAATATCCAGCGTTATCGCATTTTCAAAGGCTGCGAATGTGGCAATATTGCGCGGCAGGACACGAGTATCGTCCTGTTCATAATAGCGCCTGGCGAGCGTCACAATACGCCGTCCGGCCTCCAGAAAGAGTTGTTTACGTGCTGCATGGGTTGCGAGCAGCGAACCATTCCCGGGTAACGCCAGTCCGAGCGCCTCAGTCAGACAGTTCATTGAATTGGCCGTGAACATGCCGGAACAGGAGCCGCAGGTCGGGCAGGCGGCGCGTTCAATCTGAGCGACGGCTTCATCAGTCTGAGTTGCATCGGCCGCCTTTACCATAGCATCAACCAGATCCAGCTTCAGCACGATTTCCTGTTCCGGCAACTGCACCTTGCCTGCTTCCATCGGCCCGCCAGACACAAAGATCGTCGGAATATTCAGTCGCATCGCCGCCAGCAGCATACCCGGCGTGATCTTGTCACAGTTGGAGATACACACCAGTGCATCCGCACAATGTGCGTTCACCATATATTCGACACTATCGGCGATCAGATCACGCGAAGGCAGCGAATACAACATCCCGTCATGGCCCATCGCAATGCCATCATCCACGGCGATAGTATTAAATTCCTTCGCAACGCCACCGACCCGTTCGACTTCACGCGCCACCAGCTGGCCCAGATCCTGCAGGTGGACGTGACCTGGCACAAACTGGGTGAAAGAATTCGCAATCGCAATAATCGGCTTGTCAAAATCGCCATCCTGCATCCCCGTTGCACGCCACAAGGCACGGGCACCAGCCATGTTACGGCCATGTGTGGTGGTACGGGATCGGTAAACGGGCATAACAGTCTCCGGTATTCAGCGCTGCACGCGCGGGATAAAACGTTTATCATGTCAGATAACCGATTTTTACGCAAAGTGATCACACCAACCGCATGCCAGATACACTGATCTTTGAACAACCGCTGAATGAAAAATGCCGCCTGCTGCTGCGTGTTGCGCATCTGTTCGACCAACTGGATTTTCATCTGCCTCAGGCTGATCGCTGGCATACCCGCGCAGCACTGCAGGCGCTGCTGGACATCGCCAGTATCCTAGCACGTGCCGATATCAAACCTGAGCTGCTCAAAGAACTGGATTTTTATAATGCGGTACTATCGCGTATCACCCTGGGCCCGCAGGTAGATGCCCAGACTCTGCAACAGGTCATCACCGAGCTGCGTGATACGCACGCAGCACTGGCCAGTCAGCCGGGTCAGCTGGGAGAACGGTTACGCAAGGATGACTTTCTTAACAACATTTATCAGCGCAGCGCGATTCCTGGCGGTGCCTCAGATTTTGATCTGCCGCAGTTGCACCAGTGGCTACAACAGGACCATGCCGGACGTCTGGCCTGTCTGCAGACCTGGTGTGAGCAGATCCAGGTGGTGCGCTCAGCTGTGTATTTATTATTGCGGATGATCCGGCACAGCACTACGTTTGTTCCGAATCAGGCAATTCGTGGCTTTTTTCAGCAGAACCTGGATCGTGACTTAAAGATACAGATGGTGCGTGTCGCACTCCCTGCAACATCAGGCCTGTTTGCTGAAATCAGCGGCGGACGGCATCGCTTCAGTATACGCTTTATGCAATCTGAACCCGGGCGGTCCGCCATACAGACCGATCAGGATATTGCATTCAGGCTCAATATCTGCAGCGTCGTGTTATGAACAGGCCTGATTCAGCGTTACTCTGGTACTACGTTGGCGAGTCGTTGACGTGCCTGGCGCACGTCGTCTGCAATCTGTGCCTGCAGGAGTTCAAACGAGGCAAAATGTTGTTCCGCCCGTAATCGCTGCCGGAACTGTACCTGCACCTTCACACCATACAGGTCGATCGTCACATCCAGAAGATGGACTTCCAGCAACAATGCGCCACCCGATCCGACCGTCGGGCGTCGCCCGACATTCGCCACGCCATCCCAACCCGCTCCTGCCAGCCCCGTTACATGCACCAGGAACACCCCGCGCAGTGGACAGTTGTATTCTGCCAGCCGCAGATTCAGCGTCGGAAAACCCCAGGTACGACCCCGTTGTGCACCCCGACACACCCACCCACTCAGCACATACCAGCGTCCTGAACAGCGCGCCGCCATTGCCATATCCCCGGCGGCCAGGGCCGCCCGGATGCGTGTGCTGCTGATACGCACTCCGGCCTCTTCAACCGTCGTCAGACTGGACACATCAAAGCCATATTCAGCCCCGGCCTGTTGTAACAGCGCAAAATCACCCTGTCGATCCCGCCCGAACCGGAAATCATCGCCAACGTACAGATGCATTATGCGAAGCTGCTCCACCAGGACAGTGCGGATAAATTCAGCCGCAGTCTGTGCCGCCAGGACGGCATCAAAACGCAGGATCAGGATCTGATCAACACCTTGTTGTTGTAATAACCTTAACTTGTCACGCAGCCGGGTCAGCCTGACCGGTGCCCGGTCAGGATACAGGTATTCCAGTGGCTGGGGTTCAAACAGGATCACACAGCTCGGTAACCGGGCCGATTGCGCCCGCCGCTTCAGGGCATTCAGGATCGCGATATGGCCGTTATGTACACCATCAAAATTACCGATTGTCGCCACACAACCACGCTGTGACGGACGCACCTGTTGCAGTCCACGAATGATCTGTGTCATGCTGTGCGCTGCGTCCGGAAGCTGTCAAACAGCAACAACAACACTCCGGCGGTAATCGCCATATCCGCAACATTGAATGTCGGCCAGTAATACGACTGCCAGTGCCATTGCAAAAAATCGACTACCTTACCGTGCACCAGTCGATCTGCCAGATTACCCAGCGCACCGCCGATCACCAGCGCCAGGGCCCAGGCAACCCAGCGCTCACCTGCCGGCAGTCGTTTCAGCCAGAAGATCAGCGCAAGACTCACACCTGCGGCTACCGTCACAAAGAAATAATGTTGCCAGCCACCAGCATCCGCTAAAAAACTGAACGCCGCACCGGTGTTGTATACCAGCGTCAGATTAAACACCGGCCAGATCACCTGTACCTGATATTCCTGAAGATTTACCAGTACCCATGCCTTGCTCAGCTGATCCAGCACAATAATGGCCGCCGATAAGATCAGATAGTGTAACAATTTGTTCTACCTTATTGATATCATGACAGATTCATCAAACATCGCACACCAGCAGACACCAAAAACCGGCATCCTGCTGATCAACCTAGGCACCCCGGACGCACCAGACCGGGCTGCGGTCAGACGCTATCTGAAACAATTTCTGTGGGATCGCCGTGTCGTCGAACTGCCACGCCTGCTGTGGTGGCCGCTGCTGCATCTGGTCATCCTGAATACCCGCCCTGCCCGCTCAGCCAGGGCATACCGGAAGGTCTGGACAGATCAGGGTTCACCGCTGCTGCTGACTGCGCGTGCACAAACTGCCGCTCTACGTGTGCAATTGGATGTACGTACTGAGGGCCGCGTATTGACTGAGCTGGCCATGTGTTATGGCTCACCGGGCATACCACAAGGCTTGACCAGACTGCGCGACGCCGGTGCCCGCCGGATACTGATTCTGCCCCTGTATCCGCAATATTCAGCCACCACCACCGGCTCGGTGTTTGATGCAGTCACACAAGCACTACGCCGCTGGCGCTGGTTGCCTGAACTACGTTTTATCAACCATTATCATGATGAACCAGCCTATATTGCTGCATTAGCCAATTCAGTGCGCGCGCATCGCGCACAACATGGCAGTGCCGATAAACTGGTCATGTCGTTTCATGGCATCCCGCAGGATTATTTTACCCGGGGCGATCCGTATTATTGCGAATGTCAGAAAACCGGACGGTTGCTGGCTGCAGCACTCGGGCTGGCTGCAGATGACTGGATCCTGACCTTTCAGTCCCGTCTCGGCCCGAAAAAGTGGTTGCAGCCTTATACAGATCAGACCCTGCAGCAGCTGGCTGCTGACCAGGTTCAATCCGTACAGGTGATCTGTCCCGGATTTTCCGCTGACTGCCTGGAAACTCTGGAAGAAATCGCGCAGGAAAACCAGGACCTGTTTATCCGGGCTGGTGGCAAACAATTTCAGTATATTCCATGCCTGAACGATACAACGGAACATATCGACATGCTGACAGATCTAGGTCTGCGTCACCTGCAAGGCTGGATCTGACGCTGTCGCTGGCCAGTCAACTTCTGTACTGCGCAATCGTCTGGCAGCCATGAAATATAACGCATCACCTGCTGTCACCAATGTGCCCGAAGCCGGGTTAAGCCAGACTTTACCGGTCTGGTCAGCCAGACCCAGCAGTGTCGCATCATGCCGCTGCTTAAACAGCAGAAATAATTCGCCATAGGCCACAGGCGTCTGACCGGGCGGTACCCGCACCTGATATTGAGTCTGACCCTCTAAGTTAGATAATAATTGCGTGACCACTGAGGAAGAACCCGGATCCTGCGCGGTACGAACCAGATTTTCCAGCGACAGCGACACCACGGCTTCTGCGTTCGGACAATGCTGACGCAATAACCTGGCATAGCTGGCCTGTTCAAAATAAACCACCAGATGCCCGGTATAAACCGCACCGACTGCCAGTGCGATGGTCAGCGATTCATTGTCATCCTGCCCCAGCACAATCACAAAATCAGCCTGTGGCGCACCAGTCTGTCGGATTGCCGCCGGGGCTGACAGATTCTGCGTGTGCACAAAATGCAGATGATCCGGCAGAGGATTTTCTGTCAGCTGCGCCAGCAGGATGATATCGCGTCGTTCCGACACATCACCGCGAATCAGCTGTACCATACGTTCCGTACGCTGCGCACACCAGCCGACCACTACAATATGGCCTGCCATCCGCGAAAAGTCTTTTAATCCCTTCATTCGTCTCTTCCAGGCATCCGTAACATCCTGAATCAGTTTCGCTAACACGGTGGTAAATAATACAATACCACCTGGCATCACGAACAGGGTCATCATCCAGCGCCCTGCTGATGACGTGGGCGAAAAGTCGCCATAACCGACAGTGGTCACTGTCGTGATGTAAAAATACCAGAACACATCTAAGGTCGCCAGCGGCTCCTCGGCAATCCGCAACAACAGATAACTCAGGGTAAAATGACCCGCGCCGAGCAGCATCACGACTCCCCAGCTTAACTGGCTGGCACGTGCATAGGCACGCACCAGCCAGAGATTAAAACGTGATAGCACGTTAAATGGCAACATCTGCAGATTAACTGAAAACAGGGTATGGACGCGATTACCGATATACTGGGCCCGACCGGCCTCCTGGCACAGCAGATTACAGGCTTCACACATCGACCACAACAGGTTGACATGGCGATTGCCGTGCTGCAGGCAATAGAACAGCAGACCCACCTGATTGCCGAGGCCGGCACCGGGACCGGCAAGACGTTTGCATATCTGACGCCAGCGCTGCTGTCCGGGATGAAGGTGATTATTTCGACCGGTACCCGTAACCTGCAGGATCAGCTGTTTCTGCGCGACCTGCCGCGCCTGCAGGCGACACTGGCCAGCCCGGCCAAGGTGGCTCTACTGAAGGGCCGGGCAAATTATCTGTGTAATCAGCGGCTGGATTCTGCCTTACGTGATGCCCGGGGTCAACCTGCTCATGTCCTGCGCTGGTTGCTGAAGGTACAGGACTGGGCCCGACACACGACACGCGGTGATATTGCTGAATTATCCGGTATTCCGGAAGATGCTGCAGTCTGGCCGCAGGTTACCTCGACGCTGGATAATTGTCTCGGACAGGAATGTCCGCACTGGCAGGACTGCCATCTGGTTGCCGCCCGCCGACAGGCGCAGGAAGCCGATATTGTGGTCATCAACCACCATCTGCTGTGTGCTGACCTGGCGCTGAAAGAAAGCGGATTCGGCGAGCTGTTGCCCGCAGCGGATGTATTTATCATCGACGAGGCCCATCAGCTGGCAGACATTGCTGGTGGCTTCTTCGGCGACAGCCTGAGCAGTCGCCAGCTGCTCGAGTTTATCCAGGATACCCTGGCCGCGTATCATGACGAAGCGGGTGATCTGGCCGACTTTCCGATCCGGCTGGATCAGCTGAAAAAGACCACCTATGACCTGCGGCTCGCGTTCAGCGCCGGGACCGGACGCCAGGCGTGGGCTGAGATCGCAGACGATGCGACCGTACAGACAGCACTGGATCAACTGGAACAGGCACTGGGTGCCGTGCACGAAGTACTCGAACTGATCGCCGGACGTGGCAAACAACTGGCGCACAGCCAGGAACGCTGCCAGACATTACAAACACTGCTACAACAACTGCGGTGTCCGGAAGACGAAGCACAACCGATGATCCGCTGGCTTGAACTGTTCAGTCAGAGTATCCGGCTGCATCTCACTCCGCTGCATATCGCAGATCTGTTCAGTAACCGGATGGCCGACTATCCGGCCAGCTGGATCTTTACCTCAGCGACCCTGGCAGTCGGTGACAGCTTTGCCCATTTCCAGCAGGAACTTGGCCTGCAGGACGTCACATGCCGGCAATGGGACAGCCCGTTTGATTTCGCACAACAGGCATTGTGGTATGTGCCACGTGACCTGCCACTGCCGCAGGACCCACGCTATGTCGCAGCCGTCCTGGATGCTGCCCTGCCCTTGTTACAGGCCAATCAGGGCCGGGCCTTTTTATTATTCACCAGCTATCGCGCACTACACGAGGCTGCCGACCGGCTGCAGCAGGCTGGTCTGACGTTCCCGATACTGGTGCAGGGTGATGCACCGAAGGGTGAACTGATCACACAGTTCGTTGAGCACGGTCATGCCATCCTGCTGGGTACCGCCAGCTTCTGGGAAGGCGTGGACGTACGCGGCGATACATTATCCCTCGTGGTCATTGATAAACTACCGTTTGCTTCACCCGGCGACCCGGTGCTGCAGGCACGTCTGGATGCCGTTCGCGCCGGCGGCCAGAACCCATTTATCACGTATCAGGTGCCGCAGGCAGCGATTGCGCTGAAACAGGGTGCCGGTCGCCTGATCCGGGATGCGACGGATCGCGGTATATTTATGTTATGTGATCCCAGACTACTGAAAAAATCGTATGGTCATACATTTCTCGCCGCTATGCCCGACTTTGCCCGCACCCGCGACCCGCAGGTTGCACTGAACTTTATTCACCAACAATGAAATTACTTGCACTGGATGCGACCGAAGCCGCCTGCTCTGTCGCACTACTGATCGACAGCGACATACAACAACACTGTATCACCGAGGCCAGACAACACAACGAACACCTGCTGCCGATGGCCGATACCCTGCTGGCAGAAGGTGGCGTTTCGTTACCACAACTGGATGCCATTGCATTTGCCTGCGGACCTGGTTCATTCACCGGCGTACGTATCGCAACAGCCGTCACACAGGGTATCGCACTGGCACACGATCTGCCGGTTGTCCCCGTCTCCAGCCTGCGCGCACTGGCGCAGGGCGCCGCACGTGCACATCAGGCACAATACGTGCTGGCCGGGCTGGATGCGCGGATGCATGAAGTCTATTGGGGAGCATTTGTCCGGGATGAGTCGGGACTGATGCAGAGCCAGGGTGCTGAGAAGCTGTGTGCACCAGATAAAATAATGGGGTCAGATTACAATTCTGCACACAACCACTGGCAGGGTACCGGCAGTGCATGGGCCAGCTATGCTGACACCTTGCAGCAACATTGTGCAGTGCAACAGATACATCCGACGGCATTTGTGCAGGCACAGGATGTCGCCCGACTGGGTGCAGCCGACTGGCTGCAACACCGCTATGTCAGTGCAGAACAGGCACTCCCGACTTATCTGCGTAATCAGGTTGCAACAGCAGCACCCGGGATCAGTTGGCCTTAATAACTGGAGTTACGCACTACACACAACAACGTCATTCTGCGCGGCAGCATCGCTGCCGTCGCAGAATCTTCTTGATTTACCCGCCAAATCTACGCAAATCTGGTGCCGCTGGCGATGGATTCCGCGACTTCGCTACGCTCCGCGCGGAATGACATGTGGGGCCATCCAGGAAGATCGGCAAAAATAATCTTTTTAATAGACTTGTGCGTAACTAAAGTTAATAAGTTACTGCTGTCCCGAAAGCCCTCTCAGAGTTCGCGTGTAGCAGAAAACCGGATGTCCGGCCAGCGTTCTTCGGTCAGAGACAAATTGACCCGACTACTGGCCAGATATACCAGCTGGCCGTCGCCATCTTCCGCCAGGTGACTGTGCGCCTTGATGCGGAACTGTTTCAGCAAGGCCGGATCGTCGCAGTGAATCCAGCGTGCCAGCTGTACTGCAACCGGTTCAACGATGGCCTCTACGCCATATTCACCGTGCAGCCGATGTGCCGCCACATCGAACTGTAGTATCCCGACCGCACCCAGAATGATATCGTTGTTGCGTAACGGGCGAAACACCTGAGTAGCACCTTCTTCGCATAGCTGGGTGATGCCTTTGTGCAGCTGTTTCAGACGCAACGGATCCTTCAACACCACACGCCGGAACAGCTCCGGCGCAAAGTAAGGTACACCAGTGTATTTCAGCATTTCACCCTGGGTAAAGGTATCCCCGATACGGATGGTACCATGATTATGCAGCCCGATAATATCGCCCGGCCAGGCAGTATCCGCAGTATTCCGCTTATCGGCCTGAAATGTGATCGCATTGTTCACCAGGACTGATTTGCCGGTGCGTACCTGATACAACTTCATCCCCTTCTGATAATGACCGGAGCTGACCCGCAGAAAGGCGACACGATCCCGGTGTGCCGGATCCATGTTCGCCTGGATCTTGAACACAAACCCACTGAAGGCATCTTCTTCGGGGACCACTGTGCGCTGCATCGCAGCACGCGGTTGTGGGGAAGGAGCATAATCGACAAACGCATCCAGTAATTCTGCGACGCCGAAATTATTGATTGCCGAACCAAAAAAGACCGGGGTCAGTGTGCCCTGACGATAGGCCGCCGGATCAAACACATGGCTGGCACCGCGCACCAGCTCGACCTCATCACGTAATTCATCCGCCAGATCGCCCAGCAGGGCATCCAAGCGCGGACTGTCCAGTCCCTGAATTTTTTCGCGCCCTTGTTTTCTGCCGCCCTGTTCCGGATCGTACAGGTGCACCGTTTCATCCCGTAGATCCAGCACACCCTTCAGTCGTTTGCCCATACCGATCGGCCAGGTAATCGGGGCACACCGGATGTTGAGTACCGATTCGACTTCATCCAGCAGATCAATCGGATCACGACCTTCACGGTCCAGCTTATTGATGAACGTCAGGATCGGTGTGTCACGCAGACGACACACCTCCATCAGCTTGATGGTGCGTTCTTCAACGCCCTTCGCGACGTCAATTACCATCAAGGCAGAATCGACGGCGGTCAGGGTGCGGTAAGTATCCTCGGAGAAGTCTGCATGACCGGGAGTGTCCAGCAGGTTCATCACCCGATCCTGGTAGGTAAACTGCATCACGGATGAGGTGACCGAGATGCCGCGTTGCTTTTCCAGCTCCATCCAGTCTGATGTTGCATGGCGTGCTGCCTTACGGCCTTTGATAGTACCGGCCAGCTGAATCGCACCGCCGAACAGCAGCAGTTTTTCGGTCAGGGTCGTTTTGCCAGCGTCCGGATGCGATATGATCGCAAAGGTGCGGCGGTGTATCATGTTTTCTGAGGATTTATCAGTCATATTGATCCGGGTTCTTAGTGGGTTCTGGCATACCAGGCCTGCGTCAGTCTGCATCACACCCCTGTTGGGCGCCCGACTTGCTGACCAACCTGGAGTCCGGGAAGAGCCATTTTCTGAATAGCCGGTACTTTTTATGCAGATATCTCAGCCAGATCGGTACGCCGTGATCGGCAACCCGATTGCACATTCTCAGTCCCCTGTTATCCATCAGGCGTTTGCTGATCAGACCGGCCAGCACATCACTTATGACCGGATACTCAGTCAGCCGGGGCAGTTTGCTGACACTGTCCGCGCCTTTGTCACAGCGGGTGGCAAAGGCCTGAATGTGACCGTACCCTTCAAGGAACAGGCACATGACCTGGCGGATACTCTCAGTGATCGTGCCCGGACTGCCGGTGCGGTCAATACGTTGCTGGTACGTCCGGATAACACGTTGCACGGCGACAATACAGATGGCATCGGGCTGGTCCGTGATCTGCAGCATAACCATGGCATTCACTTAGCCGGACTGCGTATCCTGATCCTGGGTGCTGGTGGTGCTACGCGCGGGATACTGCATCCGATCCTGACATGTCAGCCTGCTCAGCTGACCATTGCTAACCGCAGTCCTGATAAGGCGTGCGCCTTAGCTGATTCGACCGGATATGCACAGGTACTCGGGTCGGGCCTTGATGAGATTCCGGCTGCACCGTTTGATGTAATCATCCATGCCACTGCCGCCGGCCTCTCCGGGCAGACACCCACCATACCAACCGCAACAATAGCTGCTCATACCCGGGCATATGACCTGCTGTACAGCAAACAACCCACACCTTTTCTGCGCTGGGCCGCACAACAAGGCGCTGCTCAGACAATAGATGGCCTGGGCATGCTGGTAGAACAGGCCGCTGCAGCTTTTTATGCCTGGCGTGGCATGAAACCGGATACAGCGCCGGTATCAGCCCGGCTATCTGATTAACTGTAGTTACGCACAAGCCTGTTAAACAGACTATTTTTGCCGATCTTCCTGGATGGCCCCACATGTCATTCCGCGCGGAGCGTAGCGAAGTCGCGGAATCCATCGCCAGCGGCGCCAGATTTGCGTAGATTTGGCGTGTAAATCAAGAAGATTCTGCGACGGCAACGATGCTGCCGCGCAGAATGACGTTGTTGTATATAGTGCGTAACTACAGTGATTAACTGCTGGCCTGATTTGCAGGAGCAACTATATATCAGGTGTCATAGGCCAGATTCGGCCCCAGCCATTTTTCTGTTTCAGCTACGGTCACACCTTTGCGACGAGCATAATCTGTAACCTGGTCTTTGTTGATCTTACCGATGGCAAAATAACGTGCGGCAGGATGAGCAAAATACAGACCACTGACCGCCGCCGTAGGTACCATGGCCTTTGATTCAGTCAGCCAGATGCCGGTCTGCTGTTCCACATCCAGCAAATCCCACAAGATATCTTTTTCGGTATGATCCGGTGAGGCCGGATAACCCATCGCCGGACGAATACCCCGGTATTGTTCACCGATCAGTGCATCATTGCTCAGATGTTCATCAGCCGCATAGCCCCAGAGTTCAGTGCGCACCTGCTGATGCAGCCATTCGGTCAGGGCTTCAGCCAGCCGGTCAGCCAGTGCCTTCAGCATAATGCTCTGGTAGTCATCATGTACCGCTTCAAACTCAGCCAGCATGGTGTCAATGCCACTGCCTGCGGTACAGGCAAAACCACCAATATAATCAGCAATACCGGTATCCTGAGGTGCAATATAATCCGCTAACGATTCATTATATCTGCCCGTCGGTTGTTTGCCCTGCTTACGTAGCTGGTGTAGTACAGCGCGGATTCCGGTGCGGTCTTCGTCCGTATAGATGACAATATCATCGCCGCGCGCATTGACCGGGAACAACCCGACCACCGCACTGGCTTGCAACCAGTTCTCTGTGATGATCTGGTGCAGCATAGTCTGGGCGTCTGCATATAGCTTACGAGCTTCTTCACCCTTTACTGCATCCTGCAGAATATTCGGGTAACGACCCTTCAGTTGCCAGGCATGGAAGAAGAAGGTCCAGTCAATATAGGGCACAATTTTAGTCAGGTCTATTTCTTTGAAAGTGGTGAGCCCCAACCGCCGGGGACAGGTAATCGGTGTGTCTGCCCAGTTGACCGGGGTACGATTTGCCTGTGCCTCAGCCAGAGGGATATTGTTTTTCGCTTCGTTTTTGCCAGCACGACGGATGCGTACCTGTTCATATTCTGACGCCGTTGCAGCCAGAAAGGCCGGTTTATGATCTGCTGAGAGCAGATTGCTGGCCACACCAACTGCACGTGAGGCGTCAGCGACATACACAGCACCATGCGCATAGTGCGGCTCAATCTTGACCGCAGTATGCGCCTTTGAGGTAGTGGCACCACCAATCAACAGCGGAAGATCAAAGCCCTGGCGAGTCATTTCTTTTGCAATATGCACCATCTCATCCAGAGAAGGCGTGATCAGACCGGACAGCCCGACGATATCCACCTGTTCCTGTCGGGCCGTCTGTAAGATCTTTTCTGCTGGAACCATCACGCCCAGATCAATCACTTCGTAGTTATTGCATTGCAGCACCACGCCGACGATATTTTTGCCGATATCATGCACATCACCCTTCACAGTAGCCAATAAAATCTTACCGTTAGATTTTGCGGCGCTGCCGGCCTTTTCGGCCTCCAGATAGGGTTCCAGGTAGGCAACTGCCTTCTTCATCACCCGGGCAGACTTGACCACCTGTGGCAGAAACATCTTGCCCTCACCAAACAGATCACCGACCACATTCATACCATCCATCAGCGGCCCTTCAATCACATGCAGAGGGCGTTCAACTACCTGACGGGCTGCCTCGGTATCCGTTTCAATAAATTCAGTGATGCCCTTCACCAGTGCATGTTCCAGCCGCTGCTGCACCGGCCAGTCACGCCAGGCATGGTTATCCTCCTTCTGTACTGCCTTCCCGTCACCCGCATAATCTGGTGCCAGTTCAACCAGCCGTTCACCTGCATCCGGATCATGATTCAGCACCACCGCTTCCACGACCTCCCGCAGTGGCGCTGGCAGGTCATCGTACACCGCCAGTTGTCCGGCATTCACAATACCCATATCCATGCCGGCACGGATCGCATGGTATAAAAAGACCGCATGGATCGCTTCACGTACCGGATTATTGCCCCGGAATGAAAAGGATACATTCGATACACCGCCCGAAATCATCGCATGTGGCAGCGTTTGTTTGATCTGGCGCGTCGCCTCAATAAAATCGACACCATAGTTGTTATGTTCAGCAATCCCGGTAGCGACTGCAAAGATGTTCGGATCAAAGATGATATCTTCTGCCGGATAGTCCAGCTCATCCACTAACAGACGATAGGCGCGGGTACAGATTTCGACCTTGCGTGCCTGCGTATCAGCCTGGCCGGTTTCATCAAACGCCATCACGATGATCGCAGCACCGTACTGACGGCACAGCAGGGCCTGTTCGCGGAATTTGTCCTCACCCTCCTTCAGTGAAATTGAGTTCACAATCGGCTTGCCCTGGCTGCAACGCAGCCCGGCCTCAATGATCGGCCATTTAGATGAATCGATCATCAGCGGGACACGGGAAATATCCGGTTCGGATGCAATCAGATTCAGAAACCGCACCATGGCCGCTTCACCATCCAGCATGCCTTCGTCCATGTTAACATCGACGATCTGGGCACCATTTTCAACCTGAGCACGACACACATCCAACGCAGCTTCATATTCTTCATTCAGGATCAGGCGCTTGAATTTCGCAGAACCGGTCACATTGGCGCGCTCACCAATGTTCACAAACAGACTGTCCGGGTTGATCGTCAATGGTTCCAGACCAGACAAACGACACGCCGCAGGTAGTTCAGGCCGCTGACGTGGCACGACCCCTTCAACAGCAGCGGCTATCGCAGCAATATGTTCTGGTGTGGAGCCACAACACCCCCCCACAATATTCAGCAGGCCGCTACGCGCCCATTCACCAACCTGTTCTGCCATCACGTCCGGGGTCAGGTCATATTCACCAAACTCATTCGGCAGCCCGGCATTCGGGTGCGCACTGACATCGCATTCGGCCACCCGGGACAGCGCTTCAACATATTGCCGCAGAAGATCTGGCCCCAGCGCACAATTCAGACCGATCGACAACGGACGCGCATGCCGCACACTGTGATAAAACGCCTCGGTCGTCTGCCCGGACAGGGTGCGCCCGGATGCATCCGTGATGGTACCGGAGATCATCACCGGCAGACGCGCCACCCCCGGATGTGCGGCAAAATAGCGCTCGATCGCAAAGATCGCTGCCTTTGCATTCAGCGTATCGAAGATCGTCTCAATCAGCAGGATATCTGCCCCACCCTGCACCAGGGCCTGAGTGGCTTCCACGTATTGTTCGACTAACGCATCAAATGTGATATTGCGAAAGCCCGGGTCGTTCACGTCCGGTGAAATTGACAGGGTGCGACTGGTCGGACCCAGCACACCAGCAACAAAACGCGGCTTGTCCGACGTACTGTACTGATCGCAGGCTGCTCGCGCTAAGCGTGTCGCTGCCAGATTGATCTCCGACGCATAGTCTTCCATGCCGTAATCTGACATGGATACCCGGGTACCATTAAAGGTGTTGGTTTCGACAATATCGCAACCGGCAGCCAGATAGGCCTCGTGGATACCACGAATGATCTCCGGCTGGGTCAGTGCCAGCAGGTCGTTATTACCTTTCAGGTCAGATGGCCAGTCAGCAAAGCGGGTACCGCGATAATCGGCTTCCTGCAGCTGATGACGCTGGATCATAGTACCCATGGCACCATCCAGAATCAGAATACGCTCAGCCATTAAGGCCTGTAAACGATCAGTCATAAAAATTGCCTGTTCAGACGTAACTATTCAGTGTTCTTGTCATACAGCCCGGCACATCATTTGCGAGCCAAGTCTCCACAATCAGCTTAGCAGCCTGTGCATCCACCTTCATGGCATCTTTTGCCGCCGCCGCACCCAGCTGCGACCAGGCCTCACGTGTCGTCAATCGCTCATCCACCAAATGTACCGGTAAATGAAAACGCCCGTAAAGTCGCCGGGCAAACTT
Source organism: Gammaproteobacteria bacterium (assembly GCA_020630515.1). Lineage (GTDB taxonomy): Bacteria > Pseudomonadota > Gammaproteobacteria > Chromatiales > Chromatiaceae > JAHDBG01. The sequence continues at coordinate 3,303 of JAHDBG010000023.1, read as the reverse complement.
CTTAGCAGCCGGTGCATTGTCTGCTTCGCGGTCTGTCATCTCAAACGGATGACCCACCACCAGTGCAGCAGGCTGCCAGGTTTGCAGCAGCCCGGCGACCTGTTGCCAGTCCGGCTGTCCATGACGACAGCATAAAGTTGTCAGTGGACTGGCCGTTCTGGTCAGTGTCTGACCACTGGCAACGCCGATTTTGTGGGTACCATAATCAAACCCTAACACCAGCTCAGGCATGCCCCACCTGGCTACTGATCATATGAATGTCGATATCCAGCAGGGCGCCAGCGGCCTGCCAGCGCTGTGCTGGTGCCGTATCAAACAATATGCGGCTGTCCAGCGGACAGGTCAGCCAGATGTTATCGCGGATTTCTTTTTCCAGCTGGCCTGCCTGCCAGCCGGTATAGCCCAGCGCAATCAGATAGTGCTCCGGCCCTTCACCACGTGCCAGTGCCTGCAGAATATCGCGCGATGTTGTGATCCGCAGTGTGGCATCCACATACAGGGTCGTCTCCCACTGTGGCCCTGGTGAATGCAGGACGAGGCCCTGCTGCTGCTCAACCGGCCCACCCGCAAAAACCGTTGGCGAAGACACCTTGCTGCTGATCGAAGCCGGTGTGCCTGAGACATCCGGTAAGTCGGATAAGGTGTGCTCTGTCGGATGATTCACCACCACACCCAATGCCCCATGCTCAGTGTGCGTGCACAGATAAATCACCGCACGGGCAAATACGGTATCGTGCAGCACCGGCATGGCAACCAGAAAACTATTCTGCAAACTATGTACTGACATCCTGTCTCCTGCCCTCAGAGCCTGTTGAAACCAGCATAACGCGGTGCTTGAGTTGACACCATGGTCTGTAAACGAATTATAAGCAACTCATCAGTATCAGGACGCTGCAGATTCATCCAGCAACCGCAACAAAGCAGCTTCATCCAGCACCGGCACCGCTAACTGGCGTGCCTTCATCAGTTTGCTTCCCGCCACCTCACCGGCAACAACATAATCGGTCTGCGCAGATACGGCAGAAGCCACCTTCGCACCATATGCCTGCAGCAGCTCCCGATACACATGGCGCGACTGCGTTAAGGTGCCGGTCAGTACAAAGGTACAGCCCGACACAGGATGTGCCTGCTTCGACCTGACCGGCGCAGGCCAGACCAGCCCGGCCTGACGCAATCGCATGATAACCGTCTGATTGCGGGCCTGCTGAAAAAAGGTGACTAGTTTTGCAGCCAGATTATCACCCATTCCGGCAACCTGGCAGGTTGGTTCATTCACCCACTCAGCGGGCGGTACTGCCAGCAGATCACCCACTGTACAGAACTGCTCTGCCAGTAAACGCACATGCACCGGCAGACACCAGCTCAGTTCAGCCGGCGGCACCAGCTCAGCCACCGGCTGCTCCGGTGGTAACGCCGCAGCAACCCACACCTGATGCAGCTTACCTGCCTGACTTAACTTCAGCGGAATCAGATCGGACAAGCGTAACTGCTGCACCGCTTCCAGAGTACCGAATTGATCTGCCAGTTGTTGCGCCATCGTCTCGCCCGTCCCCGGAATACCCAGCGCGAACAGAAAACGCCCCAGCGTGGTCTGTTTCGCCTGCGCCAGACTCACCAGCAAACTGGCCGCCGACTTTGCACCCATCCGCTCTAGGCCAGCCAACGTCTCCAGGGATAAACTGAACAGATCCGCCGGGTCGCGCACCAGATCCTGCGCCACCAGCTGATCAATCAGTTTATTCCCCAGACCACGGATATCCAGCGCCTTACGTGAGGCAAAATGCCGGATCGCCTGTTTACGCTGTGCAGCACAGGACAGACCGCCACTGCACCGCGCCACCGCTTCATCCGGCACACGCAACACAGCCGCACCGCACACCGGACAAGCCACCGGTAACACAACCGGCACCGTATCGGCCGGACGCTGCTGTGGCAACACCCGCACCACCTCAGGAATCACATCACCCGCCCGCCGCACCACCACCGTATCCCCGACCCGTACATCCTTCCGCGCAATCTCGTCCATGTTATGTAACGTGGCATGACTCACCTGCACACCAGCGACTGTAACCGGTTGTAACTGCGCTACCGGGGTCAGTGCACCGGTACGCCCGACCTGAAAACTAACCGCCTCCACCAGAGTGATTTCTTCCTGCGCCGGAAACTTGTGCGCAATCGCCCAGCGCGGCGCGCGCGCGACAAACCCCAGCCGCTGCTGATCAACCAGCCGGTCCACCTTAAACACAACACCATCAATGTCATACGCGAGCTGATCACGCCGCGCCCGCATCTGCTCGACATACATCTGACATGCCGTCGCGTCTGACAACTGTGTCAGCCAAGGCGAGATCGGCAACCCCCAGGATAGCAGCAGCTGCAATACCGCAAAATACGTCTCCGCCAACCTGGTGTCGGTGACAAACCCATAACATAACCAGTCCAGCGGACGTTGTGCCGCGACACCGGGATCCAACTGACGCAGACTGCCAGCTGCAGCATTGCGCGGATTCGCAAAGGTCTTATCACCCAGTGTCCGCTGGCGCTCATTCAGCTGCTCAAAGCCGGCTCGTGGCATGAACACCTCACCCCGCACCTCCAGTTGCTCCGGCCAACCACTGCCCAGCAGACGCAACGGCACCGAGGGAATGGTACGCACATTCAGGGTGACATCCTCACCCCGACGGCCATCACCCCGGGTGGCCGCCTGAACCAGCTGGCCCTGCTCATAACGTAAGCTGACTGCCAACCCATCCAGTTTCGGCTCGGCCACATAACAAACCGGTTCAGACACCCCCAGGCGCTCGCGCACCCGTTGATCAAATGCAGCAAAACCAGATGTATCAAACACATTCTCCAGCGACAGCATCGGTATCGTATGCACGACCTGGGCAAAGGCAGCCAGCGGCTGTGCACCAACACGTTGTGTCGGCGAGTCAGCTGCAACCAGCTCAGGATATTGTGCCTCCAATGCCAGCAATGCCTGGAACAGGTGATCATACGCATGATCCGGGATGAGCGGATCATCCAGCACATAATACCGATAATGATGCTGCTCAATCTGCGTACGCAAATCTGCCACACGCTCTGTCACTTCATGTTTCATGTCGTTGGACAACCAATGATTTAATTTGCTATACTCGAGGGTCGCATGATGCCATACATAACTTCTCTCAAGCGCATCAAACTTTAAAAAAATTGTAACTATTCAGCGAGTCTGGACATGCTGGTGGGAAAAGAGTTATCTTTTACCCGACAATCAGTGGCACACGAGATGCGCCACCAGCCCGATAACGCCAACTGAGA
>JAHDBG010000022.1 GCA_020630515.1 Gammaproteobacteria bacterium | reverse complement strand
GCCTGATGCAGGCCCTGCCACAGAATGGCAGCATGGTCGCCATCCTGAGTGACGAAGCCTCGGTGCGCGCTGCGATCGCACCTTATTCCGCGCAGGTCTCCATTGCGGCGATCAATGGCCCGACCAGCGTGGTCATTTCAGGCGAACAACCAGTGATATCTGCGCTGGTCAAAACCTTCACGGCGGAAGGCATCCGCACCCGACCACTGCAGGTCTCACATGCATTCCATTCACCTCTGATGGAACCGATGCTGACCGCGTTCCGGACAGTGGCTGCCAGCATCACCTATCATCCACCGAAGCTATCGCTGATCTCAAATTTGACCGGCACCATAGCAGGCCCTGAGATCAGCACACCGGATTACTGGGTACGCCATGTCCGTCAGGCAGTACGGTTTGCGGACGGCATCCAGTCACTGCACAAGCTGGGCAGTCAGTTGTTGCTGGAGATCGGCCCACAGGCCACCCTGCTGGGCATGGCACGCCGCATACCTGCACCAGAACAGCATGGTTTACGTTATCTACCGAGTATCCGCCACAACCAACCGGCCCGGCAGACATTGCTCAGTACACTCGGTGAACTGTATGTACAGGGCATCGGGATTGACTGGATGGCTGTGCAGCAGAGTCAGCAACGACGCAGAATCGCATTACCCACCTATCCGTTTCAACGTGAGACCTGCTGGATCGGGATGCCGACTGCTGAGCCGGAAACAGGCAAGGCACAGACCCGTCAGGTGAACCTGCGTCAGCAACTGGCAGCCCTAGCAGATGAACAGCGCGCTGCACACCTGATGAACTATCTGACAAAGACACTCCGGCAGACGCTCAGGTTAGGCGCTACAAAAAAGATTCGTCCGCAACAAGGCTGGACAGGACTCGGCATGGACTCATTGATCGCGGTCGAACTGCGTGACCATCTGGCCCATGCCCTGGAGCTGTCATTGCCTGAAACCCTGTTGTTCGACTACCCGACGTTACAGTTATTACACAAGCACCTGCTGGATAAAATAGCAGTCCAACACTCTGCGCAGGATAGTCAGACAACGGATGATATCGCGCAACGGCTGGCGCAGGCATTGCAGCATTAACAAAGCCTTATCATGGAGATTATAGCCTTGCTTCCAGATAGTAGAGTGGTAACTTATCCATCACCTTTGAGGCAGGTATCCATTGTGGTGTATTAAATCCGGCTTGTTGAATCAGATCTTCAAATAAGGATTGAGTGCGTACTTTTGCGCCAAACATAACCAGCAGATTCAGATTACCCATCTCGGCAGCTAAATCTGCCTGTGGAATTTGCACACAATCCAGAATCACCAGCTTGCTGCTGGCTGGCATCGCCTGACGACAGTTACGCAGAATCTGTACGACCTGGTCATCTGACCAGTTCAGCAGGACACGCGAGAATAAGTAATGTGTGCCATCAGTCGGAATCTGTGTCGGTTCAAAAAAGCTGCCGGCCTGGATGTGGCTGCGTTCGGTAACACCAGCCGCCGCTAAGACCTCACTGGCAGATGCCACTGTCTCCGGCAGATCAAAGACTGTGCTGCGCAGTTCCGGATAATGTTGCAGTAACAAGGCACTGAAATCACCCTGACTGCCACCCAGATCAATCACATGTCCGCTGAATGGATAACAACTGACTGCCGGAGCAAGCCAGGCTTGGGTCGTATGCGCCATGTAACGTCTGAATGCTTCATTATCGGCTGGATGAGTCGCAAAATAATCATAGATATCCGCACCATAGGCTTCAGGAAAGGCTGCCTTCCCGGTGCGCAGACTATGGGTAAGACGGGCCCAGGCAGGATAACTTAAGGCGGCATGTTCCAGTAGTGGAATCATCGTGGTGGCATGGTCCGGCAGAAGGCACTGTCCGGTATCCGTTAAACGATAGTGTTGTGTGGCATCCTGCTGAATGAAGCCTGCCTGTTCGGTAACCAGCAGAAATTGTTGCAGGGCAGATACTTCCAGACCGGTATTCCGGGCCAGTGTTTCGGTATCTTGTGGTTGTTGTGCAAGCTGTGCCGGAATGCCGGATTGATGCAGGCTGACCAGTACCTGCGTCAGGGCATGCCCGAACAGCATCGCCTGGAGTGTTAAAGGTGATTGCGGTGGTCTGTTTTCTGACATAAAAATACTCCTGAAGCGATAAGTAATGACAGATGCAACATTTTCAGCAGCACCCTACGAAGCTCGTCTGCATATATCCAGATGACTCTGCAGACACACGGCAAGCGACCCCACATGGGGCACTGCATTCATGTTGATATGATTACCCGGCAGGGTGTGGATCTGGATACCCCCCTGAGCGAGCGGCACCCAGGCCCGATCCGGTGTCTGCGCATTGTAGGCATCCCGCTCTGCGGCCAGATAAAAATAGATCTTACCGACGTAAGGCACCGGTTGATACGCCAGCATCGCCTTGAGGTTGGTGTGAAACAGTTTCAGGGCCCGGCGTAAGTCCGTGCGGACTGCTGGTGTGTCGGACTGCCCGGTAAGTTGTATCGCCTTACTGAGTTGCTGATCGGGTTCCAGTGCACGTAATTCATCCATAGTCAGTGTCTGACCAGCACCCACGGTGAGCAGATAATAGATAACTTCCGCATCATCGCTGAAGGTGACCGGCATATGACCGGGACCGGGAGAATCTATCATGCCCAGATAAGCGATCTGTTCTCCATCGGCCTGCAGTCTTTGTGCCATCTCATAGGCCAGGATGCCACCGAATGAAGAACCACCCAGATAATAGGGACCGGCCGTCTGCAGGGTGCGTAAGGCCTGGATACTCAATTCTGCCATGGACTCCAGACTGGTGAGTAAGGGCGCTTCTCCCTCCGCGCCACGTGCACGGATACCGTACACCGGCTGTTGCGGATCCAGATGTTGCGCCAGCTCCCGGTAAAAATACACATGTCCACCGACCGGGTATAACAGAACCAGTGGAGGTCGTGATGAATCACCCGTCTGTAGCGGGACCATCAGATCAGATGGCCTAGCAGTCCGTGCTGGCTCAGCGGTTGCGGTCTGTGCAGCAGATGTTGAGCGTTGTGCTGTAGTAATCTGTTGTGCCAGCTCGCCCAGCGTGGCGGATTGCAGTAATACATGGGTATCCAGCTGCGTGTCGAAGGTTGCATTAACCTGAGCGATCAACTGAGTCGCCAGTAAGGAATCACCCCCGGCAGCAAAGAAATCAGTCTCTGCCGTTATCGTCTGTGTGCCTAAGCTACGCCGCCAGAGTTCAGCCAGCCGATGCTGCAGATCACCTGAGAGCGATAATTCCCGGTTTGCAGACGCTGGCATTTGTGCCTGGTCCGATGTCGGTGGTGCAACGACCGGCTGCGCCGATTCCAGCGCAGCCTCTGTCGTTGCTCCGGGTGGATCTATCCAGTACCGCCGCCGGACGAACGGATAGACGGGCAACGGCACACGCTGCCGCTGTTCCTGTGCATACACGTGATCCCAGTCAACCGATGCACCCTGCGACCAGAGCTGGCCAAGCGTCTGTAACAGGTGCTGCGTTTCTGTCACCGACGACTTGCGGTCTGGCAGGCTGTGTAATGTCTGACAGTGTGCTGGTTGATCCGGATTCTGTCGCAGCAGGGTGGAAAGTACCTTACCTGGACCGACCTCTAAGGTGAGGTCTGTGGGCCGGGTGGCCAGCTGGGTTACATTGTCGGCAAAACGCACGGTCTGTCGCAGGTGGTTGACCCAGTATTGCGTGCTGGTGGCATCCTCTGGTGTGATCCAGTCACCTCGCAGGTTCGATAAATACGGAATCTGCGGCGGCTGTAAGGTCATGGTACCCAGATAATCAGCGAACTCAGGCAGTATCGGTTCCAGCATGTGTGAATGGAAGGCATGGGACGTGTGCAGTAAGGTACCCTTGATACCCTCTGCCTGCATAGCCTGTCTGACCTGAGTGATCGCTGTCGGGTCACCTGCCAGGACACATCGTTGTGGCGCATTGATGACAGCGAGTGACACCTGTTCAGAACACCAGGCCTGTGCGGCGGATGCGGTGAGCGGCACCGCCAGCATGTCACCTGCAGGCAACGATTGCATCAGACGGCCCCGTAATGCGACCAGACCCAGGGCATCCGACAGGCTGATGACGTCGGCCAGACAGGCAGCAACATATTCGCCAATGCTGTGACCGAGCAATGCGGCTGGCTGGATGCCCCAGCTGATCCAGAGTTGTGCCAGTGCATATTCGGCCACAAATAAGGCCGGTTGCGTATAACCGGTCTGATGAATATCATCGGTTGCTGAGGCCGGGTACAGGATGGTGCGGACGTCGCGCTGCAGATGCGGTTGTAATAACTCAGCGCAGGTATCCACCGTCTGGCGAAAGGTCGGTTCTGTCTGATACAGGAGCCCGGTCATCCCCGGATGTTGTGCGCCCTGACCAGGTAATAAAAAGGCCACCCTGGGAGTCTGATCTTGAGTTTTTTGATTCGCGCCGGATCGCAGCTGCGCCAGACCAGCGATTGCCTCTGGCACATCCCGGGCCACGACATAACGTCGATACGGAAGGGTCGCACGCCCGCAGCTCAACGTGAAGGCCATATCGGCCAGATCTTGTGTGGTTTGTTCCAGATGATCCCGCAGATTTGCTGTCATCTGATCCAGTACCTCAGGTGTTTTGCCCGACAGCAGTAACAACTGATGTGTACGTGTTGATGGAGCCGTCTGCGCTGACGTCGGTGCTTCCTGCACAATCACATGCGCATTGGTCCCACCGATACCGAAAGAACTGACGCCGGCACAACGGGCCTGCCCGGCAGGCACTGCCCAGTCTCTGCGCACAGCATTCACAAAAAACGGGCTGCTGGCAAAATCAATCTGCGGATTCGGTGCATTAAAGTGCAGGCTGGCCGGTATCACCTGGTGCTGTAAGGCAAAGGTGGTCTTGATCAGACCCGCTACACCAGCAGCTGTATCGGCATGGCCGATATTTGTCTTGACGGATCCGATAGCACAAAACTGACGACGCGCCGTACCGGCCCGGAAGGCCTGGGTCAGGGCCTGAATCTCAATCGGATCACCTAATGCCGTTCCGGTGCCATGGGCTTCAACATAACTGATCTGATCCGGTTCGGTTTCTGCCACCGCCTGAGCTTCCAGAATCACCTCTGCCTGACCGGACACGCTGGGTGCAGTAAAGCCCATCTTATCTGAGCCATCATTATTCACCGCAGATCCGCGAATCACCGCAGCAATCGTATCCCGGTCTGCCAACGCGTCCGTCAGACGCTTCAGCACCACGATCCCGCAACCGGCACCACCGGTCATCCCACCGGCCGCCGCATCAAACGCCCGACAATGACCATCCGGAGAACTGATCATGCCTTCCTGATACAGATAACCCTGATACGGCGGCACGGGCAGCGAAACACCACCGGCCAGTGCCAGATCACATTCCAGATTCAACAGGCTCTGGCAGGCGACATGCACCGCCGTCAGCGAGGTAGAGCAGGCAGTCTGCACCGTGATCGCCGGACCACGCAGATTCAGCTGATAGGCAGTGAAGGTCGCAATGAAGTCTTTATCATTCAGGGTCAGCAGACGATACGAACCCACGGCTGCCAGCAACTCAGTCAGGCGCGGCCTCAGACACACATTCAGGTAATGATTAAATCCCATACCGGCAAACACACCGGTACGAGCAGTCACAGCACCGACCGGATAACCGGCCTGTTCCAGTGCGTGGTACGCCGACTCCAGAAAAACCCGCACCTGTGGATCAGCGATTTCGGCATCACGCTGGCTCATACCGAAAAAATCAGCATCAAACTGATCCATATCCGGTACGACCACACCGGATTTTACATAATCCGGATGCTGCAGCAGTTCATCAGATACCCCGGCTGAGCGAAGCTGTGCATCAGAAAAAGGTTCTATCGCTTCCTTACCGTCCAGCACCAGATCCCGGAACGCCGCCAGATCCCGTGACTGCGGGAAACGACCGGCCATCCCGATGATAGCAATCTGGTTGGTATGATCTGCAGACATGAGGGTCACCGTTTCTGCCTGTTGCGCCGGGTCGCTCGTTGCGACCGGCGTTGCACTGCACGGGCCTGCGCGGCGTCTGACTGAACAGACAGATCAGGTGCCTGATCAGTTGTCAGACGTTCCAGATGCGCGGCCAGAGCCTGAATGGTCGGGTAATGAAACAAATCCGCCATCGTTAAGCCGGGATAGGTGGCCTTTAATTGATGATGCACCTGAACAATCAATAAAGAGTTACCACCGGATGCAAAAAAGTGCGACTGTGCACCTGTGACATCCTGTTTCAGCACAGCGGACCAGACAGCGGCAATCTCGTGCTCTGTTGCTGTCTGCAACGGCGTGTTATCCGTGACCATAGACTGGTCCGGATCGGGCAATGCCCGGCGATCAATCTTGCCGTTCGGGGTCAGTGGCAACGCCTCCAGCAGGGTGATGCTGTTCGGCACCATGTAATCGGGGAGCCGCGTCTTGAGTACTTCGCGCAGATCAGCTATATCAATCGTTTCTCCAACGGCGGTGACGTAGGCAGCAAGTGATTTAGTTGCTTCCCGTTCGTGCACCACCACCACTGCTTCGCTGACGCTCTCCTGCTGGCTCAGCAGCGCTTCAATTTCACCGAGTTCGATGCGGAAGCCGCGCAACTTCACCTGATGGTCGATCCGGCCCAGGTATTCCAGGTTGCCATCCGGCAGCCAGCGCGCTAGGTCGCCCGTTTTGTAGATCCGCTCAGCCTGACCGAATAACGCAACTTCAATGAATTTTTCAGCCGTCAGTTCCGGTCGGTCCAGGTAACCACGAGCCAGTCCGCTGCCACCGATACACAGTTCGCCCGGGACACCAGGCGGTACTATCTGGTTCTGATCATCCAGAATATAAATTCGCGTATTGGCAATCGGTTGACCGATCCACTGAGGATGTTCCGGCTGCCCTGTGACATGATGTGCGGCGGACCAGATAGTGGTTTCCGTCGGCCCATAGACATTCCAGAGCTGCGCGCTCTGTTGTAACAGATAGCGGCCCAATTCAGGGTCCAGCCTTTCTCCGCCACAGAGTAATGTCAGGGGCTGTTCTGCCTGCCAATCGCTGGCCTGCAAGAGCTGCCAGGTTGCGGGAGTAGCCTGGATCAACCGGACTTTCTGGTCTGATAACACCGCCTGTAGCGCGGCACCATCACCAGCGACTGCCCGGCTCACCAGCCGGATGGTAGCACCGCAGATCAACGGCAGGTACAGTTCCAGACCGGCAATATCAAAGCTCAGGGTGGTTAATGCGACTACCTGTTCCTGCGGCTGCAGGGCCATACGTTGTTGCATATCCCGGATAAAATTACTCAGCGCCCGGTGCGGAATCATGGCACCTTTCGGCTGTCCGGTAGAACCGGAGGTATAGATCACATAAGCCAGATGGTGCGGTTGTGCGATACGTGGCAGGTTATGTTCCGGCTGGTCTGCGCACAAGGCCGGATGGTCCAGGCAACAGATCTGCCCTGCATAGTCAGGTAGCTGATCCTGCAGGTGGCGCTGGGTAAGCAGTACCGTTACCTGGCCGTCAGCTAACATGTAAGTCAGGCGCTCTGCCGGATAGCCCGGATCCAGCGGCACATAGGCACCGCCTGCCTTCAGGATACCCAGCAGGCCGATGATCATTTCCAGTGAGCGCTCAACGCAGATACCAACCAGAGTATCCGGCTCAATCTGTGGGCGCAGGTGATGTGCCAGCCGGTTTGCTCTGGCATTCAGTTGCTGATAGCTGAGCGTGTTGCCCTCGAAGTTGACCGCGATATGGCCTGGTGTCTGTCTGACCTGTGCCTCAAACAAGTCTGTCAGCGTCTGATCTGCCGGATAGCCGGTGGTTGTTTCATTCCAGATCTGCAGCTGTGTCATTTCAGCAGCCGTCAGGAATGGCAATGTCAGCACGGCGGCCCGGGGCTGCGCCACAATACCAGCCAGCAAAGCGGCAAAATGTTCCGCCATCCGTTCAATGCGTTCGCGTTTGAACAGGTCTGTCGCATATTCCCAGTCCAGTTGTAACTGGCCCGAACGCTCTGTCACATACAACGTCAGATCAAATTTGGCAATCTGAAATGACTGCTCAGTAATCTGCACAGATAATTCAGGTAGTTCAAGCGCAACCTCTTCATTATTCTGTAGTACAAACATGACCTGGAACAGTGGACTATGGCTCATACTGCGTTCTGGCTGCAGCAGATCAACCAGGTGTTCAAATGGCAGATCCTGATGTGCATAGGCCGATAGTGTGGTTCGCCGGGTCTGTTGCAACAGGTCTGCGAAGCCAGGCCTGGCCTGTGAATCAATGTGTGTGCGCAGAACCAGCGTATTGATAAATAAGCCGAGCAGATGATCCAGGTCATGGTGTGTCCGTCCGGCAATCGGTGAGCCCACCAGAATATCCTGTTGTCTGGTATAACGATATAACAATATATTAAAGGCAGTCAGCAGCGTCATATATAGTGTGCTGTTATGCTGCTGACTCAGCTGATTCAGTTGTTGTGTCAGTTCAGTATCCAGACAACTGTGATAATGTGCTCCCTGATAGCTGGGTTCTGCTGGTCGTGGATAATCCGCTGGCAGATTGAGTAACGGGGGTATATCCTTAAGCTGCGTCTGCCAGTAAGTTTGTTGGGTTGCCAGCATATCACCGGTCAGTACCTCACGTTGCCAAGTGGCATAATCCGTGTATTGTATGGGTAAAACAGGCAACTGCGGTGTGCTACCCCGGCTGCAAGCAGCGTAACCGATCGTCCATTCTTTTATCAGGAGATTCAGCGACCAGCCATCTGAAATGATGTGGTGCATATTGAACAGCAGGACATGCGCATCTTCTGCAAGTTGTATCAGCTTCAGCCTGAAGAGCCGGCCGGTACTCAGATCAAAGGGTGCATGGGCATGATCGTATGCCAGTTGTGCGATCCGGCGCTCCTGCTCTTCAGAATTGAACTGGCTGAGATCAGTGATCTGGAGTGGGTTGTAAGGCGGAATAATAGTGACTTGTGTCTGACTGCTATCTGCAGGAAAGGCCGTACGCAGCCCTTCATGGCGTTGTACCAGATAGCATAAAGTATCCTGCAAGGCTGTCAGGTTGAGTATGCCCTGCAGACGCAGGACTGCAGGCATATTGTAAGTCGCTGACTGGCCTTCCAGTTGTGCCAGGAACCACAATCGCTGTTGTGCGTAAGACATCATCTTCGGCGAATCTGCAGCCTGGGATGTGATCGGTGGCAATGACGCATTCCGTTGTTGCTGATCTACCCAGTGAGCCAGTTTGCCCAGAGTCGGATGATCAAACAACACTGTGATCGGCAGATCAACCGCCAGGGTCTGACGAATTCGCGAAGCCAGTTGGGTCGCTAATAATGAGTGTCCACCTGAATGAAAGAAATGATCCTGCAGACCAACCTGTTGCAACCTGAGCAGGTCAGACCACATCTCTGCCAGAGCAATTTCCGTGTCTGTAGCGGGTGGAATAAAATCAACTGCCTCTGACTGAACCATGAAAGGAGCTGGCAGTGCCTGTCGATCAACCTTGCCATTCGGCGTTAGCGGGAGGGTATCTAACAGCACAAATACGCTGGGAATCATGTAGTCCGGCAACTTAGCTGTCAGCCAGTCCCGTATCTGAGGTACCAGCTTACGGTGTAATTTTCCCAGCAGGGGATTGTTCGTGTAACGGTGCCAAGCTGGCGTCTTCTGAATCGGACAAGCGGCCGCAGCCCAAGCTGCCGGGGCAACAGTCCTGGATATACAATACATATCGCAGCAATCCGGTGCTCGGGACCAGGTGACAAACACCTGCGCTGGTGTCTGTTCAGCCAGGGACCAGAGCGCGGCAGGATTAATCCCGATGTCCTGTTCTGCCAGATGAGTGCGCAATTGTGCCACTGTCTCAATCAGGCTGTCTGCATCGGGTAATCGATTCTGTTCTAACAAAGCCAGTGTCCGGGCGCCTGCCTGGATGCGGCGGTTCGGAATATGCCGGATCACCAGACCCTGGTCCGGGTGTCGCTGTAACGATTGTTGTAACCGGTCTGTAACAGTTGTCAGATCCCAGCCCTGCTGCCAGACCAACTCCTGCCAGGTTATCTCAGGTGTGACAACGGATTGTGGTTCTGTTTTGTCAATATGTAACACGACCTGATAGCGGAACTGACTAAGTTCATTGATATATTCGCCGCGTTTGAGTTGTACCTCAACCAGATGAATCTCCGGCAGATGTTCCGGCAATGCATAAAAGAAGGCCGGATCAACCAGAAGTTCTTCTTCATCCAGTACCCGTTGCCGGATTAACGTATCCAGTGCCTGTAACGATAGTTCATCAGCGGCCTGACAGGTCTGCACCATCGTGTGGTACATTGTCAGTAAACGCGCATTGCGCACGTCACCGATATAAATCCTGCCACCGGACGCCACAGCACGGACAGCACCAGTCAGAACCCGCAGTAAATAATCGACGTCCGGAAAATATTGCACAACCGAATTGAGCACAACTCCATCAAACTGATTGTCCGCAATATCGGTAAAATCATCCGCCATGCGCTGTGCCAGCACTAAGTGACCCAGATCAGTCTGCGCATCCTTAAAACGCGCCACCTGCGCGATCGCCTGGTGCGAATAATCAGTACCCCAATACAATTCACATCCAGGTGCCAACTGTGACAGGAGCAGACCAGTGCCACAACCGATCTCCAGAATGCGCTGGCAGCCAAGACGACGGATATCAGCCACCGTATCGGCAACCCATGTCGCCATATCAGCTTCAGGAATCGGCTGACCGGTATAACTACTGTTCCAGCCGGACAGATTAAAGGTCAGATCAGCCGGTGCCACTGTCTCATCATAAGTTTTTTCATACAGCTCCTGCCATTGCTCAACATATTCGACCTGTATGTCAGTATGACTGTCCGGTTCAGCGACCAGATAGCCGACTAATTGCTGGCCCGAGCCAGCATTTTCCCGCAGCACAACAACCGTATCCTGCACTGCGTCGTGAGCCAGTAATGTTGCCTCAATCTCACCTAACTCAATGCGGAACCCGCGCAGCTTAACCTGGTGGTCCATCCGGCCCAGATATTCCAGGTTGCTATCCGGCAGCCATCGCGCCAGATCACCAGTCCGGTATATCCGTTCGGTCTGACCGAATAATTCAATCTTAATGAATTTTTCTGCCGTCAGGTCCGGACGATTCAGATAGCCACGCGCCAGACCATCACCCGCGATACATAGCTCACCAGGTACGCCGACCGGTACTGGTTGATACGAGGCATCTAACAAATAAATCCGAGTATTCATAACGGGCCGACCAATTGTTGGTGCAGCACTGAGTACACGAGGTAATCGGGCATAAGTAGAATAGGTCGTATCTTCCGAAGGCCCATATAAGTTATAAATGGCTTCGACCTGGGTTTGCTGATACAACGTGTCCACCAGATTCCGGGTTAATGCCTCACCAGCCAGATTGATACAGAGTACAGAAGTGGGAATCGCCTGAGAACGCTGTAGCTCTGTTATCGCAGAGGGCACTGTATTGATCAGGGTAATCAGATCTTTATCAGCGAGATCCGCTAAATGTAAAACATTTTCAGCCAGTATGATCCGACCGCCGCAACACAGGGTGGCAAATAGTTCATATACAGACAAATCAAAGTTAATGGACGTTGACGCTAACACACCTTGAAAATAAGCCGCATCTATCTCATTCTGCACCCAGTTCATCAGGGCAGCAACATTCCGGTGTTCAATCATCACACCCTTCGGTTTACCGGTGGAACCAGATGTAAACAGGACATAGGCCAGATGACAGGGTGCGATCTGATGCACAATATTGTGTGCAGGTTGCGCATTAAAGATTCCCGACTGATCCAGTAACACGGTGACACCAGCATATTCAGGCAGGCGCTCCTGCAACCCTTGTTGTGTGAGTAAGACTGGTACCTGGCTATCCTCCAGCATATGTTGCAGGCGTGTTGTGGGATAGTTCGGATCCAGTGGTACATAGGCACCACCTGATTTCAGAATGCCGAGCAGGCCGGTAATCATCGCCAGTGAACGTTCGACACAGATACCGACTAACGTATCGGGCCGGATCAGGGCTTCGCCCCGGTCATTCATTAAGTTGCACAGATAATGCGCCAACTGATTTGCTCTGGCATTCAGCTGCTGATAAGTCAGCGTTTCACCCTCAAAGCTGACTGCGATATGATCTGGTATCTGCGTGACCCGCGCTTCCAGTAAATTAACCAGCGTCTGATCTGACGGATAATCGACTGTGGTCTCATTCCAGGCCTGTAGCTGAGCGATCTCGGCAGCGGTCAGTAGTGGTAACTGTTGTATCAACTGATCTGACTGCACCACAATATGATTCAGCAATGTTCTGAAATGACCCGCCATACGCTCAATTGTCGCGGCGTCAAATAAATCTTTGTTATACTCAAATGAACCGGATAATTTATTCGAATCCTCATACAACTCTAAGAAAATATCATATTTACTGTTCTCCACGTCCAGTGCAATATGATTGATTTCTAATCCAGGCACATCAATATTCAGATTACGTATTGTCGGGATATTCTGAAAAGCGAATAATACCTGAAATAATGGAGAATAACTGGTGTCGCGTACTGGCTGCACAGCAGATACGATAGAGGAAAATGCAACATCCTGATGTTCTGCCGCCTCCCGGGTAGTTTTTTTAACCTGAGCCAATAATTCCGGAAAGGTTTGCTGCTCAGTCAATTGAGTACGAAATACTGTCGTATTCACAAAATAACCGATCAATGATTCCAGCTTCTGATGATGACGGTTCGCGATGGGAGACCCCACCAGAATATCATCCTGCCTGCTGTATCGTGCCAGTAAAATATTAAAGGCTGCCAGCAAGACGACAAACAGGGTGACTGAATGATGTTGGGCCAGCGTATTTAATTTCTGCACACAACCTGCATCAATTGAGAAAAAAATACGATGACCACGAAAAGTCTGATGCGCCGGACGCGGACGATCCGTAGGTAATTCTAACAAGGCAGGCGCGCCTGACAACTGATGTTTCCAGTAGTCCAGATGACCTTTTAACACCTCTTCCTGTAAATAAGACCGTTGCCAGATTGCATAATCAGCATACTGAACAGGTAAGTCAGGCAACGGAGAAGGATTACCTGTAACCAGGGCGGCATACTGAGTTAAAATTTCTCGTACTAAAAGTCCTATTGACCAACCATCACTGATCAGGTGATGTATTACCATCAATAACACATGGGATGTTGCTGTCGGCCTGGCAGACAGCCGCAATAACTGGCAATGGAATAGTGGGCCCTTTACTAAATCGAATGGCGTTTGTGCCGCTTGCGTGGATAGTGCCTGAATCTCATCCTGCTGCCGGGTTTCTGACAGATGTGTTAAATCCAGTTGTGGCAGCGCAAAACCTCCTGGCTGATGAATCATCTGCCCGGATTCACCTGCTGCATTCACACAAAAGGTTGTCCTGAGCGACTCGTGGCGCTCCACAATATCAGACAATGCATGATGCAATGCATCAACTTCTAAATTTCCTGTCAGGCGCAGAGCAAACGCTTCGTTGTAAACTGTGCTGCCCGTCTCAATCTGCTCCAGTAACCACAGGCTCTCCTGAGTAAGAGATAATGGAATCACGTCTGATGTTTTACGCGGCACTGGCTGTATAGATAACATTTCTGTCTGTGTCTGCGCCAGAAA
This sequence comes from Gammaproteobacteria bacterium, assembly GCA_020630515.1. Classification (GTDB taxonomy): domain Bacteria; phylum Pseudomonadota; class Gammaproteobacteria; order Chromatiales; family Chromatiaceae; genus JAHDBG01. The sequence goes on along the minus strand of JAHDBG010000022.1, from coordinate 9,662 downwards.
GTCTATCAGTGCCGTCTTATGCGTCTGAATACGATTACGTAATGCCGGTGTTATTGCCCCTTTAGGCGCCCGGGAACGCAGTTGGTTATTCTCCAGCCAGATTCTGACGCCTGATTGATGCAACTCAAGAACCAGTTCTTCAACAGGTGAACAGTGAGTCTGTTTTATCATATGTATTTGTCCGGTGATAACATAAGGATATGCCTGCAAAGCAACCTGAACCTGCTCATAGAATCAGTATGACACGGCAATAGATTGATACCTTTACCAGATTATTTCTTCACTGAGCTCAGATGACGCTGATTCTGGTTCATCAGCCTTATCCTGCATCTCATGCAGAGCCCATGCTGTACTTAGCCAGGTGACCAGCTTTGCAACTGAGGTGTCCATCAATACACTGACAGGCACTGTAATTGCCAGATCATTTTCTATCCTGTTTCTGATTTCGACATTCATAAGCGAGTCCACACCTAACTCAACCCATGGTTGATCCGGTTGGATATCACATGGTCTGGCATGACCGGAAACATATGCCACCTGCTCTCGCAGATAAAGAGTCAGTTGCGTTTTACGCTCGCTCAGTTCAGTTTCCGCCAGGCGAGTGCGCCAGTCTGTCTGGTCAGATGATATCTCTGCCTGATCAGATTGATACTGACCTGCAAGTTGAGCAAAAAATACATCTCCTGCCTGTTCAGTTACCAGAAACTTCTGCCAGTCGACGGGAACCACACCGATATGAGACGGACTTATCTTTCCGGACGACAGATGATACTGTAATACGTAGGCAAAACTCTGAATACCTTGTGCTGGTTCAATCTTGCTTTGTCCGGAATCGGCAATCTCTGGTGCCTTATCTGGTATACTTTTTTGCGCACTATCAGCCTCAGACCAGGGGGCCCAACTGATACGTAACGCCGGTAGCTGATGCGCCTGCCGATAATACGCGAGCGCATCCAGAAAGGTATTTGCAGAGACATGATTTGATTGTTCCGGATGACTGAACAAACCAGCGGCAGAAGAGAACAACACAAAAAAGTCCAGTGGTAAATGTCTGGTCAGGGTGTGCAGATGCCAGGCACCTGATATCTGTGGTGTGGAGACTGTGGTAAATTGTTCCTGACTCTGCTGGTGCAGGAGAGTATCGTCCGCAACACTGACGGCATGAATCACGCCGCGCAAAGGCTGCTCAGCCGGGACAGATGCCAGCACTCGGGCCAGGTCTTCTTCCCGAGTGATATCAGCTTGTAGCAGAGTAACTACGGCACCTGTTGCCCGCATGGCATCCAGTTGCACCTGAGCAGAAGATGTTGGCCGACGACGACTAAGCAACAACAGATGACGAGCACCCTGATCCACTAACCAACGCGATACCTGTAGTCCTGGTGTTTCCAGCCCACCTGTAATCAGGAAGGTCGCCTCTGTACGGACAGGACGCACGTCAGCAGGCTGTTCAACCAGAGTATGCCGGGCTAAACGAGCTACATAAGGGGTATGACCCCGCAATGCGACCCGATCTTTCTGCAGTGCACTTAAATGACCTGACCTCCCCGGGCTGTTGTGATCAGTCAGCACCGCTGAAAGTGCAGGCGCCTGTTCTGTCAGAGGCAGATCACCAGCTAAGTCAATGCATTGACAACGGCTATCCGGATATTCTGACGCTATGGTCTGGCTCAAACCCCAGAATGCCGCCTGAGCAACACCCCCGACATTGTCATCGGCTACAACTGCCTGTGTATCGCAGGTTACCAGCCACACATCAGGTTGTGCCGTACAATGTTGCACAAGTGACTGCATCAGATGCCAGGTCGTTGTACCAGCATGCCGGAACCCGCTTTCCAGAGTTTGTATATTGAGTTCAGCCGGACTCTCCAGCCCCCATAGCTGTACCACACCATGCAGCTGCGGCAATACCGCCAGCAGATGATCATAATCTGCCGGTTGATCCGGTCGGATCTGACAGGTGCGTATCGCCTGACCTGACTCTTCCGGAGATGTCCGGGTATTCCCCGGATACACCAGTACTGATTGTTCTCCGCGCTGAGATAATTGCGCTGCCAGGGCAGTACCCAATCCTTGTTGATCAGCAAATAGCAACCAGGTACGCCCGGTATTCAGCTGCGGTCGATCAGTCGCACTCACCTGCGCCAGCAACAGATTCCGGGCAGAGTCTTTATCCAGTACGTGCGTTGCTGCAGCAAAACCGTTCTGTAATAACAATGCCTCCCAGGCATCCACACTCAGCAACGGATGGGCCTTACGCTGATCCTCAAAACGCCACCAGTTTTCAGTCAGACCAAATGTCAGATCAACCCAGGCCTGAGCATGCGTTGCCTCCAGCAATAATAGTATTCCGTTAGGCTGCAATAACTGCTGAACATGCGTCAGGGTAGTGGATAAATCCCGGGTCACATGCAATATATCTCCTGCAATCACAATGTCATAGCCAGATACAGCAAAACCCTGTGCAACCGGAGACTGTTCAATATCCAGCTTCTGATAATGTACAAATGCATAATCTGCAAATTTTTCACGCGCAGCGTTGAAAAAACCGGCAGCAATGTCAGTAAACACATACTCGGTCTGACCCTGCGGCAATAATGGCAGAATAGCTGCCGTTATGCCTCCGATACCAGCCCCGATTTCGAGAATACGAACGCCCTGCCCGGCTGGTCGTTGCGCCATTACCTGGCCAACAGCCTCCTGCACCACATGATTTATGGCATCGACTATTGGTGAACCCTGATAGATACGATTGACCTGCGTGGCATCACCATCCGGAAATAACAGATCCAGAGCGTCCTGTGTTCCGCGCAGAACCGGGCCTAGCTGTTCCGCACAGGGCACCAGCAAACTCAATTCTGCCTCAATCAGACTGCCATAGATTGCATGTAAACGGTCCCGTTCTGTTGCAGGCGAATGATATTCCGGAGTCATCAATACCTGCCAGACATCACCATCCAGGTGCAGAATACCAGCTTCGCCCAACAGCCCTAATAAGCGTTCCAGAAGTCGTTGGTATGTCGGGACGACACCCATCTGACGGACCAGTTGTGTGCTACGCCAGGTTTCACCAGCAACAAAATGCACACCTGCATCAGCAAATGCTGCCAGAATGTAATCCAGACACAAACCTTCCAATTGGTGCAACACAGCAATCTGTTGCTGTACCGCTGATGCATGCAGCCAATCTGCACCAGATGTAACCAGTGACTGCTTCAGAGCCTTGACCTGAGGCAGATAAGCCGGAACATGACCGAAACGTGGCTGCTGCTGCCAGTGCATTTCATATAACCAGTCACGCCAGACATCAGAACTCAACTGGCTTTTGGCCTTCACCGGTTCGGTCACCCAATAGCGTTCTCTCTGGAACGGATAGGTCGGCAACACGACCTTCTGACGTGTATAGTCCTGATCAAAGGCAGCCCAGTCGATCGTGACGCCTTGTACGTACAATTGGCCCAGACTGGACAACAGTTGCGACCAGGCCTTATCCGGGCGCAGGCTGGGCAACCAGAGGCCTGTGTCTTGCGACACACAACGCCGCCCCATACCCAGTAACACCGGCTTTGGCCCGATCTCCAGAAAGATATCGACGCCCTGTGCCTGCAGGCAGGCCATGCCATCGGCAAACTGCACTGCCTCACGCACATGGCGTACCCAGTAATCTGGTGTCGCGATCATCTCATCCGCCAGTTTGCCGGTCAGATTGGAGACCAGCGGCAGGCTCGGTCTGGCATAGGTGATGCTGTTGACCACTGTACGAAATTCTGCCAGCATCGGTGCCATCAGCGGTGAGTGGAAGGCATGCGATACAGTCAGCGGACGGGTCCTGATCTTGTCTTTCTCAAGCTGTTCGACTATCGCCTGCACGGCAGTCGTAGCACCGGAAATGACTACATTGGTCGGCCCGTTGATCGCCGCGATGGAAACTTCATCCGAATACTCAGCGATCGCTGCCTGCACCCGGGCCAGATCGGTCAGGCAGGCGACCATCGCACCCTCTTGTGGCAAGGCCTGCATCAGGCGGGCGCGGGCGGCGATCAGCTTCAGGCCATCTTCCAGACTGAACACTCCGGCAACACAGGCCGCTGCTATCTCACCGACACTATGCCCGATCAGGACAGCTGGCTGAATCCCCCAGGCTTGCCACAGCCTCGCCAGGGCCACTTCCAGCATAAACAGGGCTGGTTGGGTATACATCGTCTGATCAAGACGCGCCGTCCGCTGATCATTGATGATCTCCAGAATGGACGCACCATCCAGTAATGGCTGCAGGATCGCATCACATTCATCCAGCGTCGCCCGGAAGGTCGGTTGTGTCTCGTACAGCTCGCGCCCCATACCGACATATTGACTGCCTTGCCCGGTGAACAGAAAAGCTACAGTCGGTGCGACCTGGTGCGCTGGCGCATGGCCTGTCACCACAGATGAATGATCACCCGTCACACAGGCCATCAGTTGTTTCTGAAGCTCGTCAGACGAAGTCACAGTCAGTGCCATACGATACGCAAAATGACTGCGACCGATGGCGGCGGTATAACACAAGTCCGCCAGATCCGGCGTCTCGTGCTCTTCTATATAGCTTTGATACGCCTGAGCCTGTGCGGTCAGGCCGGCTGCGCTTTTTGCCGACAGGGTCAGTAGATGTGCGGGACGTTCTGTCCTCTTTTCCTCAGCGGCAGCAGCAACCGGTTCAGGCGTCCATTCAGACACAATGACATGGGCATTCGTACCACTGAATCCGAACGAGCTGATGCCCGCCACCCGTTCATCTGCCTGCCATGGCATCAGAGTGGTCGGAATCTGAATGGGTAACTGATCCCACTCAATCTGCGGGTTCGGCTGCCGAAAATGTAAATGCGGCGGAATCTGCTGATATTGCACCATCAGAACAGTCTTGATCAGGCCGGTAATGCCAGCCGCGCCCTCCAGATGACCCAGATTAGTCTTTACCGACCCGACCTGAAGCGGCTCGTCACGTTCATGAAATACTGCGCCCAGTGCGCCGATTTCTATCGGATCACCCAATGGCGTGCCTGTACCATGGGCCTCAATATAACTGACTGCCTGTGGTTTAAGATTTGCCTGTTGCAGGGCCTGACGAATAACTGCCTGTTGCGATGGCCCTCTGGGTACCGTCAGCCCGCTACTGGCACCATCATGGTTTACCATGGAACCACGAATAGTGGCCAGGATCGTATCGCCATCCGCCTGCGCATCAGAGAGTCTCTTCAACACCAGGACACCACAGCCTTCGCCTCGCACATAACCATCTGCTGCGGCATCAAACGTCTTGCAATGGCCATCCGCAGCCAGCATCCCTGCCTTAGAGAAGGCGATGGTCAGCTCTGGCGACAGAATAAGCCCGACTCCACCGCTCAGAGCCAGATCACATTCGTGCTGACGTAAACTCTGACAGGCCTGGTGCACCGCCACTAAAGACGAAGAACACGCCGTATCTACTGCTACAGCAGGCCCGGTCAACCCCAGAACATAGGATAACCGCCCGGCAGCCACACTCATTGCAACGCCTGTTGGTCCATACAGATCATGAGCATCCTGTGTCTCTGTCAGTGTGTAATATTCATTATTACAAATTCCTATAAAGACACCGGCAGAGCTATCCAGTAACGTCCCGGGTACAATACTGGCATGCTCGAGAGCTTCCCAGCTTGTTTCCAGCAGCAACCGTTGTTGTGGATCCATCAACGTCGCTTCGCGTGGTGAAATATTAAAGAACTGCGGATCAAACTGATCCACCTGGTCAATAAAGCTACCATGCCGGACCGGCGTCTTGCCAGATGTCGCCGGATCAGGATCAAAGAAGGCCTCCACATCCCAGCGCTCTGCCGGGATTTCAGTAATCGCATCCCCGCCCGCACATAAAAAGTCCCAAAATGATTCTGGTGTCTGAATACCTCCCGGTAAGCGGCAGCCTATACCAACAATTGCAATCGGCTCATGCCCGGCTACCGGCTGTACCCTGGTCGGCTTAATCATTTTTGCTGCCGGCAACTCAGCAGGTGATTCTGCCCCCAGTTTTTCCATCAGATGGGTATGCAATACCCCCAAATTAGGATAATCAAAGACCAGTGTTGCTGGTAAGGTGATGTCTAAACTACGCGATAGATCATTGCGTAGTTCCACCGCCATCAGTGAATCCAGACCGAGATCCATCAAGCCCTGACCCGGATCAATCTGGTCTGCTGAGGCTAATCCTAAGACCCTGGCCGTAGCATCACACAGGTAGCGCAGCAGAAACGCCTCCCGTTCTGAGGACTCCAGGGCAAAAAACTGCTGTCTGGTTGAGATACCGGACTGATCAATCTGACCAGCTTGTGCTGACAGATCGGCATACAAGGTATTCCGACCGACATCACGCCGTAAAAAGGTCTGCCAGTTGACCGGAAACACACCTATCTGAGCAGTACAGGCCTGCCATGTCTGGTCGAATAACGCCCGGATAACCTGTTGCCCTTCGGCAGGCTCAATCAGCCCGAAACCCTGGCCAGCCATACGTGAACGTTCACGTTCAGCCAGCCCGGCGGCCATGCCCACCTCTGCCCAGGCACCCCAGTTGATGCTCAGTCCCGGCAGGCCCTGTGCCTGCCGGTACGCCATCAGACCATCCAGAAACGCATTCGCTGCCGCATAGTTGCCCTGTCCCCCGTGTTCTAACAGCGCTGCAACGGATGAAAAACATACGAAGAAGTCCAGTGGCTGATCGGCGGTTAAGCGATGCAGATGCCAAGCGCCCTGTACCTTCGGCCCCATCACCCTGGCAAAACGTTCGGTGCTCTGCTGACTCAGGCTGCCGTCATCCAGTACCCCGGCAGCATGCACGATACCCCGCAGGGGTTGCGGACTGGCTGCCAGCAAACGCACCACATCGGCTTCGACGACAATATCCGCCTGCACCACCTGGATGGAGGCACCGGTCGCCTCCAGTTCACGTATCTGGCCTGCGATATCCTGCGATGGACTGCGCCGCCCGGCCAGTACCAACTGTCTGGCTCCCTGGCTGATCAACTGGTCTGCCACCTGCAGGCCCAGGCCGCCCAGGCCACCGGTGATGAGGTAGCTGCCTGTGGGTTGTATCTGCACTGGCGGATGGCTGATCGTCACAACCACCTTGCCGATATGCCGGGTTTGTTGCATATAGCGGAAGGCGTCCCGGATCTTTGCCAGTGGGAACACGGTCTGCGGCAGCGGCCTGAGTGTACTCGCCGTAAACTGTTCTGCCAGTTCGCTGAACAGTGACGGAATCACTTCCGGTTGTTGTTGTTCTATTTCACCCAGGTCAAAGGGGTAATACGCCACATCAGGTCGTGCGGTCTGCATCTGGTCTGCTGACCAGATACCCAGTTTGCCGATTTCGACAAAACGCCCACCCTGCGCCAGTACCGCCACACTCTTGTCGATGTACTCGCCATTCAGGCTGTTGAGTACGACATCAACACCCTGCTCACTGGTGATCTTCAGCACTTCGTCGGCAAAGGTCAGGGTACGTGAGTTCATCACCTGAGTGATGCCCATGGATCGCAGATGATCCCATTTGTCCGGACTGGCAGTCGCGAATATCTCGGCTCCGACGGCCTGCGCCAGTTGCACCGCCGCCTGACCCACGCCGCCTGCGGCGGCATGAATTAACACCCGCTCACCGGCCTGCAGGTCAGCTAACCGATATAAGGCATAACAAGCGGTCAGGAAGACCACAGGGATAGTTGCTGCCTCGGCAAAGCTGAAATTGGCCGGGATTCGTATCACATCTCTGGCAGTGACCATCACATGACTGGCAAGACTACCGGTGGCCATCGCCATCACGGTATCTCCTTCCCGGAGATCAGGCACCGAGTCTCCGACCGCTGTGATGATCCCGGCACATTCAAAACCCAACGGCAAATCGGCTGCGTGATGGATGCTGTATGCTTCGGCATAATAGTCCTTCAGCATCCCCAGGCTATTCAGGACATCGCGGAAGTTCAGGCCAACTGCCATGACGGCGATTTCGACCGTCCCTGCTGCTGGCTCGTCACGTGATAAAGGGACCTGCTCAAGATGGTCCGGGCTGCCATACTCGGTCAGACTCACCCGGAAGGGTTCGGCGTCCGGCTGCTGCCAGCGATTCAGGCGGGCAACATACCGTTCGGTGCCCCGTAATGCGATCTGTTGTTCTGCATCTGGTGCGCGCAGTTGGGCCAGTAACCGGGATGGCGTAACGTCTTCTGCACAATCCAGTCGGGTGCAGTTCAGATCAGGATATTCCGCCGCGATCGTCCGGGCCAGACCCCACAGGGACGCATGCACCGGATCGGTTGTTTCGTGTGCAAGCACGCGCTGGGCCTGTTGGGTGATCAACCATAAACGAGGCGTCAGGCCTTGTGCTGCAATATGTTGTACCAGTTGCAGGAGTTCACTGTTGCATGCCAGGGTGTGTTCCGGCAGTGCGTCTGAGGGTTCTGCCTGTGCCACATAGATCACATCACTGAAGGCGGTCAGATCCTGTGTCAGACAATCGGCCAGGGTCATCCGGGCGCACGTTGTTTCAGCTAAGGCACCGGCGTCAGCAGCCACGGTTAACCAGTGCGCTTCTTCCGATGTGGCAGCCACCTCCTCCGATACTGCCTGCACCTGCCAATCCACCTGATATAGCCAGTCTTCCCAGACCGGAGCCAGTTGCAATGCCTCTCTCGGTGCTGACCGGACTTCCAGGCCCTGTATCTCAACCAGTACATGTTCATCCTGATCCAGCAGATAGATATCTGATGTGTTTTCACCAGTCTGCTGCGCGACACACCACCAGGTCGTTCCGGTCACCGGCCGATACACCCGCAGACTTTTTATTGCAAAGGGTAATCGGGTTTCATCGCCTGCTGGTTCAACAACTCCAGCCAGTTGCAAACACGCATCCAGTAAGCCGGGATGTAATATATAACCGCTTAAACTATTAATCGCTTCCGGGCATGCCATCTTCGCAATCGCTTGTCGGTCGCCGACCTGGACACAGGATAACCAACGAAAAGCAGGCCCGAATACAATTTGTTTCTCAGCAACCGACTGATATACAGAATCACTGGATAATTCAGTCGGACATTGCGCACGCCATTCCTCCAGTGCAATCCGGGCAGGCGATGAATCAGTATCATCTTTTACACGACCTGTAGCATGTATCAGCGGCTGATCACCGTCCTCGAAGCTCATCAATTGAAACTCAGGATCAGCACCTTCAGATGAAGTAAATGTGATATGTACTGTGCGTATTGCTGCTTCCGGTAAAATCAGCGCTTGTGGGAACACCACATCATGTAATGTACAGTCTGATGTAGCAGACATCACCTCGGATGCACTTAATACCATGGCCAGATGACAGGCCCCCGGAGATACCACGATATCATAGACACGATGATCCGCTAAGAAAGGCTGGTTCTGCAAACTCATCTCTGTCTCAAACAAGACAGTATGTTGCATCGGCAATCTGACCATTTTGTCAAGCAACGGACGTATATGAGATGATTTCTCCGGAACAGCATCAATCCAGTAGCGTTCTCTCTGAAATGGGTAAGTCGGCAGCACGATCTTCTGGCGTGCATAGTCCTGATCAAAGGCAACCCAGTCGATCGTGACGCCTTGTACGTACAATTGGCTCAGACTGGATAACAGTT
>JAHDBG010000021.1 GCA_020630515.1 Gammaproteobacteria bacterium | reverse complement strand
GCAGACCATCGGGCCAATAGTCAGATTCGGCACATAATGATTATCCATCACATCAAAATGGATCCAGTCCGCACCAGATGCGAGCACTGCAGTACAGTCCGCACCCAGACGGGCAAAGTCAGCTGCCAGAATGGAAGCAGCAATCCTGGCCTCCGGCATAATCCCGCCCTCAGTCTGCGGCACGAGCGAGCTGCGGATCCAGCACCAATGTATCTGCCCGATCCGGGCCGGTAGAGATCACCGCCAGTGGCGTATTACATAACTCGGCGATCCGCGTCAGATAGGCCCTGGCTGCCGCCGGCAGATCAGCATAACAGGTGATGCCTGCCGTGCTGTCAGACCAGCCTGGCAGTTCCTCATACACGGGTTCACAAACCGTAAACTGCCGGCCATCCAGCGGTGGTGTCGTCAGCTCCTGATCCTGATACCGGTAGGCCACGCACAATTTCAGCACTTCCAGGCCATCCAGTACATCCAGCTTGGTGATACACAGACCACTGACGCTGTTCAGTTGCAGAGAACGTCTCAGCGCGACAATATCCAGCCAGCCACAACGCCGCTTGCGCCCGGTGGTTGCACCGAACTCATGACCTCGCTCACCCAGATACTGGCCCACTGCATCATTCAGCTCAGTCGGGAAAGGGCCGCTGCCCACCCGGGTGGTATACGCCTTCACAATACCGAGCACATAATGCAGTGCCCGTGGGCCAAGCCCACTGCCACTGGCAGCCGCACCAGATAAGGTATTGGAAGAAGTTACATACGGATAGGTACCATGATCTATGTCAAGTAAGGCACCCTGCGCGCCTTCAAATAAGATCCGCTGGCCGGCCTGAGACAGACGATATAACTCATCCGGCACATCTGCGATCAATGGCTCAATCCGTGTACGGTACGCCAGCGCTGCATTGATCACCGGCTGGCTGGCAAGCGGCTCAGCACCAAATACTTGCTGCAGGATCGTATTGTGATAAGCCATCACCGCCTGCACCCGTCGGCTGAAATGCGCCTCATCCAGCAATTCGTACAGCCGGATACCACGACGCGCGACTTTATCTTCATAACAGGGGCCGATACCCCGCCCGGTAGTGCCGATCGCCTGTTGTCCCAGCGCTCGTTCCCGGGCTTCGTCCAGTGCAATATGGTATGGCAGGATCAGATTGCACGCACTGCTCACCTGCAGCCGACCGGCGGTGGCAATCCCTGCCTGTTCGAGGGTTTCCAGCTCTTCCATCAGGGCACTCAGTGACAACACCACACCATTGCCGATCAGACAACGTACCTGTGGTCGCAGAATGCCCGACGGAATCAGGTGTAATACCGTCTTTTCGCCCTGAATCACCAGGGTATGCCCAGCATTATGGCCGCCCTGAAAGCGCACCACCGCAGCAAACTGTTCTGTCAGCCAGTCAACAATCTTACCTTTGCCTTCATCACCCCACTGAGTCCCGATAACAACCAGATTATCCGACATAGTCATACCTGTTCACTGTTTCCTGCTTAAACTCAGGTGGATAAGATTTTCGTGGCATGAGATCAACCTCCTGATGTCAGTGTCTGGCAAGGGGAGCGACCCCCTTCAAATGGTACGACATTATCAGACCACTACAATCCGGTCCACCAGTTGCTGTCTGGTAAACAAGGGTTGCATGAATTTATCCATATGTTGTTTCAGCGGAACATAAGTCGTATGATCATAGCTTTTAACATCTACAGAAACTGGTAATGCGCTTTCCTGAAATAAGGTACATAAACGACCGATCAATGCTTCTGGTATATCGCCATGCAGCACAAGGTCAATATCTGACTCCGGACGATACGTCCCGGTTGCTCTGGAACCGAACAAAGAAACACGATCAATATGATCGGCATAAGGTGCCAGCACAGACCGCATCAGTCGCAACTGTTCAGCTGTGATGCCATGCTTCATGCAGACGTCTCAACGACTTTCTGCAGTAAGCATATATGCAGATCGTCCATCTGTTGCAGATAGTGGTCTTTAATATCGCTGATGACTGTCGCAAATATTTTGAAGTCGTACACGTGAGACATCTGGTTTCTGGCATCAAGTGCACGCATCCAGATATCACCCTCACTGATCAGGTGACTTTCAAATGCCTTACGGATCACTGTCCTCGGTGTTTTTTGCGGAAATACAACGTTTTCATATTCCAGATAGTCCGCCATTACCTTCCATGCCAGCTCCATCGTATATTCAAAACGTTGTATCACTCCTTCCTGTTCCAGCTGTGATAACCCACCTCGCTCCTGCTGCCATTCTATCGCTTCACGCAACAGTGTGAAGGCTCGCCGGTAATTATCAAAGCGATATTGCCATCTGGGTTTATCCGGTTTGCGTGACATAAAACTGGCTTGTGGAAGAGCAGGCTATTGCATATCCGTGACAGGCGTCAGCACCCAGCCCCGGGCAGTCCGGCTGAGTTTGTGTTGCGCACCCTGCTCCTGCGGCGTGCCTACCTGATCCGGCAGGGCCTGAATCACGATATGCCCGGCAGCACGCAGGGTGGCAATCTGTTGTTCCAGCTCCGGGTCAGTCTCTGCCGGTGCCAGAATCGTATCCACTAGTGATACTTTCTGCATCGACCCTAAGAATAACAAGGCCTTCAGATCCGCACTGAATCCGGTGGCGGGACGAGCCCGACCAAATGCAGCACCAATCTGGTCGCAACGCCCACCCCGCGCCACTTCGTAGCCCTGACCTGGCACAAATGCTGCAAAGATCAGTCCGGTCTGGTAATGATAGGTGCGCGCCTCGGCCAGATCATAATGCACCGGCAGTTCCAGACCCTCACCCAGTTGCGCCAGTTCATCCAGCGCAGCGTGCACCGCCGGTGGCGCAGCACGCAGACAGTCACGCGCCCGATCCAGTACGTCAACCGCACCATTTAATGTCACCAGGGCAAGGAACATATCACGGGATGGTGCAACCACGTGATGTTCTGTCAGCCAGCGCATAAGATCAGTTGCCGCCTTGCGTTGTAATACGCCAAACAGGTCAGCTGCCTGCTCGGACGACAAGCCCGCCTGTGCCACTAAGGCGCGATAAATGCCGACATGCCCCAAATCCAGATGAACCTGCTCTATCCCCATCTGCTGCAGGGTTGCCAACATCAACTGTAACACTTCACAATCTGCAGCAATACCGGCATATCCGTATAACTCAGCACCAATCTGCAACGGATTGCGTGTACCCGCCAGGCGGCCGGGGCGGGCCTGAAACACGCTGCCGACATAACACAGACGTGTGGGGGCATCGCGCTGTAACTGATGCGCATCAATCCGTGCTGTCTGCGGTGTAATGTCGGCCCGGACTCCCAGTAACCGTCCGGATTCATGATCAGTCAGGGCGGCTGTCTGCAGACTGAGTGCCTGATCCGTGCGGGTCAGCAGTGCATCACGATATTCTATCAGCGGCGGTATCACCAGCTGATAGCCCCAGCTGGCATATAAATCAAGCAACTCGCGACGACATTGCTCCAGCTGCCAAGCCTGATCCGGCAATATTTCGTCAATCCCTTCCGGTAACAGCCAGGAATGATGTGACATCAGTTCTGCTCCGCCAGGGCCTGTTCTTCAGCTCGCAGGGTCAGGACTTCGTAGCCGGTCTCAGTGCACAAAATCGTATGTTCCCACTGTGCCGACAGTTTGCGATCTTTTGTCACCACCGTCCACTGATCCGGCAATACCCTGATCGCAGATTTGCCGGCATTCACCATCGGCTCAATGGTAAAGGTCATACCCGGCTGCAGCGCCAGCCCGGTGCCCGGTTTACCATAATGCAATACCTGCGGATCTTCGTGAAAACAACGCCCGATGCCGTGGCCGCAATAGTCCCGCACCACACTGAAGCGGTGCTGTTCGACATAGCGCTGGATACAATACCCCAGATCGCCCAGTTGCAGTCCGGGGCGCACCTGGCGAATCCCGAGCCATAGTGCCTGTTGCGCCACATCCACCAGGCGGTTACAGAATGGCTTCGTATTGCCCAGCAGAAACATCTTACTGGTATCGCCGTGGTAGCCATCCTTGATGATCGTGACATCAATATTCAGGATGTCTCCCGAGCGTAATACCCGATCTCCCGGAATACCATGGCAGACCTGATGGTTCACTGAAGTGCAGATTGATTTCGGAAAACCCTGATAATTCAGGGGTGCCGGTATCGCCTGCTGGTGCTGAGTGATATACCGGTGACAGCGTTCATTCAGCTCGCCGGTCGTCACACCCGGTGCGACATATTCACTGATCATATCCAGAACATCTGCAGCAAGACGACCAGCAACCCGCATCTTCTCGATTTCGGCCAATGTCTTGATAGTGACAGACACATTTTTTGCGCCATGCAATGCTTGCATCATATCGGTCTTTATTTATCTGTATTGGCGACGGAACGTGACGAAGGTATACCGAACCAGCTGCCTGTCATCACATCGAACACGTTCTGTCTCTTCCCATTCTGACAGGTTAATCTCAGGAAATAACCGGTCACCTGCCGGGGCGATATGCACGTAAGTGATGTATAGCCGTGCCGCCTGCGGCAGGGCCTGCGCATACAGGTCGGCACCGCCGATCAGCATCATTTCAGGCACGCCCCGGTAAGCAGCGACTGCTGCTGCCAGGCTCAACTGGATACAAGCGCCTGCTGCGGCATACGCCGGGTTGCGCGTGATGACAATATGCTCACGTCCGGGCAGCAGGCCCGGCAGTGATTCCCAGGTCCGGCGCCCCATCAGCATCGGCTTGCCCATTGTCAGGCACTTAAACCGCTGCAGGTCGGCGGGCAGATGCCAGGGTAGCCGGTTCTGTACCCCGATCACCCGATTATCGGCAACCGCTGCAATCACCGACAGATTCGGGATCATCATACCGCAATCGGCGCCGGAATCGCCGGGTGTGCACGATAATCATGCAATACAATATCATCCGCCGTAAACGCAAACAGGTCGGTCACCGCAGGATTGAGCGTGATACGCGGCAGGGAATAAGGTGCCCGGCTGAGTTGTTCGCTGATCTGCACCTGATGGTTGCGATAGATATGCGCATCACCCAGGGTGTGGATGAACTCTCCCGGCTGTAGCTGACACACCTGTGCCAACATCAGGGTCAGTAACGCATAGCTGGCGATGTTGAACGGCACACCAAGAAACACATCCGCACTACGCTGATATAACTGGCAAGACAAGCGCCCGGCACCGACATAAAACTGGAATAAGGCGTGGCAGGGCGCCAGTGCCATCCGCCCGGCCGCCACATTCTCTTGGGGTGACATGGCCTCATCCGGCAGGTCCGACGGATTCCAGGCCGATACCAGAATCCGGCGGGAATCCGGTCTGGTCCGTAACTGCCGGATCACCTGCTGTATCTGATCTATCTGCTGCCCATCCGGTGCTGGCCAGGATCGCCATTGTTGCCCGTAGATCGGCCCCAGCTCGCCCTGTGCGTCCGCCCATTCATTCCAGATGCGCACACCATGCTGGCGCAGGTACGTCAGGTTAGTCTCACCACGCAGAAACCATAACAGTTCATGAATCACCGATTTCAGGTGGATGGTCTTGGTCGTGACCAGCGGAAATCCAGCCTGCAGATCAAACCGCATCTGATAACCAAATACCGATTGTGTACCAACACCGGTACGGTCTTCCTTCGCGATCCCTTGTGTGCGAATGTGGCGCAACAAATCCAGATAGGTCTGCATTCAGGTACCCGCCCGACGACAGGCCATAGCCAGCAGGATGCCCCCGGTTATTATCATCGGTAACGATAACAACTGACCCATCGTCAGCCAGTCAAACGCCAGATAGCCCAGGTGCGAATCCGGCAGGCGTACCCATTCGACCGCAAACCGGAAGCTACCATAGCCCAGCAGAAACAAGCCGCTCACCGCCGGTGCGGTGCGTGGCCTGGCAGAATACCACCACAACAGGACAAACAACACCAGACCTTCCAAGACCGCCTCATACAACTGCGAAGGATGCAACGGAGGCGTCAGTACGGTATCCGGGGCCAGCTGCAGCTTATTCACACACAGATCATACCGGTTGGCACAGGCAACCTGCATCCCCCAGCTCACCGACGTCGGTGCCCCCCACAACTCACCATTGATAAAGTTCCCGATACGCCCGAAAAACAGGCCCACCGGGACCATCGGTGCGACAAAATCCGTGACCTGCCATACACGCAACTGGTAGCGCCGGCTGAACAGGATCAGTGCCCCCAGTACACCCAGCAAGCCGCCGTGGAACGACATGCCGCCTTCCCAGATACGCAGCAGAACCAATGGATCAGCCAGCCAGCGATCTGATGCGTAAAACAGCACATAGCCGATACGCCCGCCGAGTACGGTACCCAATGCACAATAAAAAACCAGGTCTTCAATATGCGAAACAGTCAGTGGCGTATGCGCCTGACGCGCCCGCAGCCGCCCCAACCACCAGAGAGCAGCAAAGCCGAACAGATACATCAGGCCATACCAGCGGATTGCCAGTGGACCCAGTTGCAGGATAATCGGGTCAATCTCCGGATAGTGCATCTCAGACGACCGCAGTGGTTAACCAGTGGTTCAGCTGCGCCAGATGTGACTGCTGTCGCCGCTCCGTATCCGGGGTATTACCATAATTGTCCATCCAGCCTTCGTACTCCGGTTCAGTCAGATCAGTGTACAGAGTCTGGTGCTTCAGCGGGGATCGAACGCATCGCGCACCGCATCTGCCAGCAGATTCGCAGCCAGCACCAGCACAAACATAAAGCCGAAGGCCGCCGTTAACGACCACCAGACGACTGGCTCGCGCGCCAGCTCCAGACGTGCACTATTGATCATATTGCCCCAGCTGTAGGTATTCGGATCCACACCGATATTGATATAGGACAACACTGCCTCGGCCAGTACCAGACCACTGAAGTCCAGTACGATCACGATCAACACAATATGCATCACGTTCGGCACAATATGCCGCCACAGGATGGTGAAATGTCCGACACCCAGTGTCTGTGCTGCCTGCACATAACCCATCTGGCGCAGCTTCAGCGCTTCACCGCGCAACAGTCGACACAATGAGGTCCAGCTGGTCAGCCCCAGAATCAGGCATAAAAATAACAGGCGAAAATCTGACCGTTCGGTCAGGCTGGTAAATTCCGCCGGATGATTGCTCATATAGACCTGCATCACCAGGATGGAGGCTGCTATCAGCAACACACCCGGTACCGAACTCAGGGTGGTGTACAGATACTGGATGATATCGTCCACCCAGCCACGGAAATAACCCGCCATCGTGCCCAGTAACAGGGCAGCAGGCAACATCACCAGCGTCGTCAGCGTACCGATCACCAGTCCGGTACGTATACTCTTCAGCACCTGGTACAACACATCCTCGCCGACCTTGTCCGTACCCAGCACATGATACACTGCACTCAGGCTGATCACTGCCCCGACCAGCAGACACAGGATCGCCAGTACTCCCCAGGCACTGCGCCCCGCACCTCGTTCCGGCGCACGCCAGAGCTCGCATAACGTGGTCATCCGACAACGATAGCGCACCAGCAACAACAGCACAAACACTCCGAATCCGACAGCTGCACCGAGCAGGCCACGCCAGGCGATATCCCACGCCCGATCCGATGGTTCCGCCAGATGCTGCCCACCATACCGCAGGGCCGGATACAGACGCTGCTGACCACCGTCGGGCAGATCAACCATCTCTTTGCTGTACAGATGTGTCGCAAATGGCGCCGAGTAGGTCTTTTCACGCCGCTCACGCAAAGACCCGGTCATAACATCCAGCAGACTGACCACCTGAGTGGCATAGCGTGTCTGGCCAGTCGCATCCTGCCCATCAGCAAGGCGAAAATGCAACGTATCGCTGAGCCCGATGAGCAGATACAGCACGATCACGACCCAGGCCCCCATCGCGACTCGCCGCCGCGCCACCTGCTGCCACGGCGCCAGCAGATGCGGTTGTCGTCTGGCGTACACGACAAACCCGGCTATCACCAGCACCAACAGATAGATCAAGGCATCTGTTGCTAAGATCACCGGCTGGAACGGCATCAGTGCAGCCTCACCCGGGGATCTGCGATGGTGTAAGACAGGTCGGTCAGGATCAGCCCCAGGATATACAGCACCGTGCCCAGAAAGACCATCGCCCGCACAATCGCAAAATCCTGGCGCTGAATCGCATCGATCGTGTAGCTGCCCAGGCCCGGGATGCCAAAAAATGACTCCAGCAGCAAGCTGCCCATAAACAGGGTTGGCAGAACCACCACAAGTCCGGTCAGAATCGGGATCAGCGCATTACGCAACACATGCCGGAACAGGATTGCCATCTCGCTCAGGCCTTTTGCACGTGCCGTGCGCACAAAATCCTTGCCGATTTCTTCCAGAAACAGGCTCCGGTACCAGCGGGTACCGGAACCAATCGCTCCCAGCACACCGACCACCACCGGCAATATCAGAAACTTCCACGCCTGCACACCCGTATCATAGCCGGAGATCGGCGCCAGTTTGAGCAGCTTGCCAATCAGCACCTGCCCACCGATGATGTAAAACAATCCCGAAATCGACAACAGGCCCACACATAACACCACGCCCCACGTATCCAGTGCGGTACCGCGAAACAACGCCAGTAACAGCGCAAAGGTGATATTCACCAGCAATCCGATCAGCAGAATCGGTATCGCCAGCGCCAGACTGGGCCACATCCGCTGACTGATGTCGTATCCGATATCGCGCCCACTGTCTGACTGGCCAAAGTCAAACGCAAACAGCTTCAGCGACTTGGTAAAAAACAGTGTCTCAGTCAACATCTGCCAGCCCTCCGCCGCTGCATTCCACAACAATGGCTGATCATAGCCACGTTCTGCCTGCCAAGCCTGCACTGCCGCTTCAGTCACTCGTTTCTGACCCAGATGCATCCGTGCCATATCCTCCGGTGTATTCACCACAAAGAACAGCGCAAAGGTGAGCAGATTGACACCGATCACGATCGGCAATGCATACAGAATACGACGAATCAGGTATGCCGTCATGACAGAATCCAGACTCTAATCAACGGACACCCGATCTTGTCTCGGAACTTGGGGCGACCAAGCCGGTTCACGCACCGCCGTAGCTTCCAGGCTGATCCGCTGCTGAAAATCGCCATCCACTGAGCTGGTCGCTAACACATCACGCCCGTCCTGGCGGCTCGCATACAACACCAGATCGCCATTCGGCGCAAAACCGGGTGACTCATCCAACTCGCCGTTGCTCAGCAAGCGCAGATCACCGCGCTGTACATCCAGCAATCCGATCCGGTAACGACCCGCAACCCGGGTCACCAGGACAATATGGCTTCCATCCGGGGCATAGGCAGCTCGTGCGTTATAGCCCCCCTCAAAGGTCAGCCGCCGCGCCCTGCCGCCCTGCACCGGTATCTGATATAACTGAGGCGACCCGCCACGATCCGAAGTAAACACCAGATCTTGCCCGTCCGGCGACCAGGCAGGTTCTGTGTCTATACCAGTATGGTGTGTCAGGATACGCAGTGCTCCTGTCGACAGTGTCAGGATAAAGATATCCGGATTGCCGTTCTTCGACAGAGTCAGCGCTATTTTTTCCCCATCCGGTGACCAGGCAGGTGCGCCATTGATGCCAGGATAGGCGGCGATCTGGCGCCGCTCGCTGGTCGTGACGTTCTGCACCCAGATGATGGAACGACCTCGTTCAAACGCGACATAGGCCAGTTGCTGGCCATCCGGCGACCAGGCCGGCGACATCAGTGGTTCGCGCGAGGTCACGATCGTCTGCGGATTGTGGCCGTCTGCATCCGCTATCTTCAGCTGGTTCTGCACCCGACCTTCCGCCGTCCGGGTGCTGGTAACGTATGCAATCCGCGTGCTGAAGGCTCCCGGTCTGCCGGTCAGCGCCTGATATACCCGGTCTGCAATCTGGTGGGCAGCAGCACGCAGTTTATCTGCCGCCACTGTAACCCGGTAGGCCAGTCTCTGCTGGCCGCGCGCCACATCGAACAGCCGAAAGTCCAGTTGATATTCAGTTGCTGTGTGAGTCTGCACCCGGCCCGTCAGCAGATGCTCGACCTGTGCCGCACGCCATACCGGCCATTGAATCTGTGCAGCGTGGTCAGGACGGGACGGCAGTTGAGCAACCGGCAGTGGGTTAAACAAACCGCTGCGTCTGAGGTCTGCAGCAATCACCTGTGCTACCGGCAAGGGTAGTTTCGGAGCGCCGGTGGCATTGGTAAATGGCACGATGGCAATAGGCAGCGCTGCGACATTGCCCTGAGTAATCGCAATCTGCAACGCCGGTGCGGCCATACTGCAGGTCCCCAGCAACATCGCCAGAATATAACGCTGGCCGATCGTTCGCCAGTATGATTGTCGCTGATTCATGGCTTTATTCCTGCGGTTGTATGAAGGCAGTGTCCGGTTTCGGGGTACGCGCCACGGCCCAGACCACCACACGGGGAATGCCGGCCTGACGCAGGACACGCGCTGCCGCACGCACAGTCGCACCGGTTGTCACCACATCATCCAGCAAGGCGACACTCTGTGCTGCAAGTGGCTTCATTACCCGGAACTGGCGCTGCATATTGCGTTTCCGCTCGCGTCGCGACAGTCCCTGTTGTTCCGCACCCTGACAGACCCGCTGCAGTATATCGGTACGCCAGGGAATCTGCACCTGCCGGCTGATCCAGCGAGCCAGTTCGGCAGTCTGATTAAAGCCACGCTGACGCAATCGCGCGGCGTGTAGCGGCACCGGCAGGATGCATTCCACCGTCGGCTGCCGGCCCTGCAGTGCCTGTCCTAATGCAGTACCTAACCAACGCCCCCAGTGCAGGGCGTGCTGATATTTGAAACAGCTGATCCAGTCACGGATGGGGGCCTGGTAGATGAAGGGGGCAAAGGCGTGACTGAAGGGCGGTGGGTTGCCCAGACACTCACCGCATAACACGGCATCAGCAGCCTGTGCCATGGGCACAGCACATTGCTGACACGCACGCTGATTACGTGGCAGTTGCGCCGCACAGGTGACGCAGACCATATCTGGCGAGGCGGCACCACATACCTGACAACATCCGGCACTTAACCAGTTCAGTCCGGGTAACACAGACTACATACGTTCTGGTGCGCTGACGCCCAGCAGGCCCAGACCATTACGCAATACCTGACGAATCGCCAAGATCAGTTGCAGGCGTGCGGTGCGCAATGTCGCCGCCACCGCCAGAAAGGGACACGCATTGTAATAGGTATGCAGTTCCCGTGCTAAATCACGCAGATAATGTGTCACCTGGTGTGGTGCCAACTCCTGTGCAGCCCGCACCACTACCTCCGGATAGCGCGCCAGACATTTCAGCAGGCTGATTTCATGCGGGTCGGTCAGTGCTGCCAATGGTGCTGGCGCTGTGGTCACGGCCACCCTCTGTTCTGCTGCCTGTCGCAGTACCGCACAAATCCGTGCATGTGCATATTGCACATAATAGACCGGATTGTCGTTCGACTGGGACCGAGCCAGGGTCAGATCAAATGCCAGATGCTGGTCACTGCGGCGCATCAGGTAAAAAAACCGCGCCGCATCCACCCCAACATCGTCATACAGGCTACGCAAAGTGACAAATTCGCCGGATCGGGTTGACATCGCCTGTCTTTCTCCCTGTTCGTACAGACTGGCGAACTGAACCAGCAATACGGTCAGTTCCTCTGCCGTCCGCCCGGCAGCCTGCAATGCTGCCTTAACGCGTGGCACATAACCATGGTGATCAGCACCCCAGATATTGATCAGGCGCGTGTATCCCCGTGCCAGTCGCTCCAGATGGTACGCCACATCAGAGGCGAAATAAGTCGGCTGACCATTTTCACGTACCAGTACGCGGTCTTTTTCATCGCCCAGTGCCCGACTGCGGAACCAGCAGACGCCCTCCTGCCAATACAGATAACCGGTATCTTCCAGTTGCGCCAGCGCCTGCTGCACCTTTCCCTGATCAAACAAGTCCTGTTCCGGATACCACTGATCGTAGGTGACGCAAAAATTTGCCAGATCGTCGCGAATATCTTCTAAAATGCGATCCCGGCCTGCCATAAACACAGTACGGTAGTCCGTCGTACCCAGCAGATGTTTCGCCCGCGCAATCAACGCATCAATATATCTCTCTTTATCACCACCGCTGGCCTGGTCCGGCGGCAGATCAGCTAGCACACCAGCCACTGGCTGCCGGTACTGTCCGGCATGTGTCTGACGTAATGCGGCGGCAATATCCTGTACATAGTCACCCTGATAGCCATTGGCCGGGAACGGCACTGACTCGCCCAGCTGCTGCAGATAACGCAGCCAAACAGATACCGCCAGGATATCCATCTGTCGCCCGGCGTCATTCACATAATATTCGGTATGTACGGTATAGCCGACTGCAGCTAACAGGTGCGCAACAGCAGAGCCGTACGCCGCACCTCGTCCATGCCCGATGTGCAGCGGCCCGGTCGGATTCGCGGACACAAATTCAAGATGCACGCGCTGCCCCTGACCTAGCTGTGAACAGCCAAATTGTGCACCGGCATCCAGTATTTTGCGGATGATTGCGGTGTGTTGTTGTGCTGCTAAGCGGAAATTGATAAAGCCGGGGCCAGCAATATCAATATCGGCCAGCCAGTCCGGCTGCCGACAGGCAGCGACCAGCCTGCCAGCCAGCTCACGCGGTGGCAGCCCCGCTGCCTTGGCGTACATCAGAGCGACATTACTGGCAAAATCGCCCTGTTCCGGCTGACGCGCGGCTGTCACCTGTGGCGGTGTACTGGTCCCGGCTGGCAACACACCCTGATCGGCCAGAATATGTAACGCCTGCTGTAATAACTGTGTAATCTCTGATTTCACCATAATCCTCCCATACCCGGCATGCTCCGGGGGCCTGCTCACCTGCACAAAGATTTTGAATCCTCTATTTTATCAGACACTGGTTTCTGACAGACGGCCGCAGTGCCAATACTGGGTCGTATTATTCTTATGGCTCAGTGCGTCACTGCAAGCCGCACCGGATACGATCAGCATCGGCACGGGTAGTGTGGGTGGCGTCTACCATCCAGCTGGTGGCGCCATCTGTCGCATGATGAATAAACAACGTTTCCGGCATGGCATCCGTTGCGTCATCAGAAGCACCGGCGGTTCCATCTATAATCTGAAGGCAATCCGCAACGCTGAACTCAATATGGGCCTGTCTCAGTCCGACTGGCAATATCATGCCTGGCATGGCACCAACCGTTTCGCCGGGCAAGGTGAAAATGTGCGCCTGCGCGCACTATTTTCTCTGCATGCTGAACCCTTCACCATCATTACCCGCGCTGACAGCGGAATCCAGCAATTGAAAGACCTGATACATCACCGGGTCAACCTCGGCGCACCCGGTTCCGGACAACGCGGCACCATGGACATCCTGATGGATTTTCTGGGCTGGCAACTATCTGATTTCAAGCTCGCCACCGAGTTACCCTCGCCTAAACAGATTGATGCCTTATGCGGGAACAAACTGGATGCCATCATCGTCACGTTTGGTCATCCGAGCATCTTTGTCACACGAGCAGCTGAAACCTGCGCTATCCGACTCATACCCGTAGAACACCCGGCAGTTGATGAGCTGATAACAGCATACGGCTATTATCGTAAAGCCCGCATACCTGGCGGACTTTATCCAGGGAACCCGGATGACATTCCCACCTTCGGTGTTGGCGCAACCTTTGTCACCTCAACCCACACCTCCGGTAAGGCTGTGTATACACTGGTGAAGTCCGTGTTTGATAATCTGGATGAATTCAAGTCGCTGCACCCAGCCCTAGCTCAGCTGCAACCAACAGAGATGGTGCAGGATTCACTGTCCGCACCGCTGCACGAAGGCGCTGAACAATATTACCGGGAAATCGGTATTGCCTGTTATGACCCGACACCGTCAGAACACAACCGACATTGTCAGCCCGGTGCCTTCATACCGGCGAACCGACCCGACCCGACCACAACGACTGAAGCAGCACCTGCCGCTGCAACTGCCTCTCCCTGAGACCATTTATGAAACATATCCTGTTAGCCATCGCGCTGTGTGCCGGCACTGTACCTGCCAGTTCTTCTGCACCAACCATCATGACGCCGAAGGCGCAATATACCGCCACTCTCGCCGAGGCTAAGCAGGCCTGGCAGCAGGCAGCGCAGCGCAAAAATACCTGGCGCGATACGAAAAAACTGATCAGGGCAGCTGAAAAAGCGGCGAAGGCTGGAGATTACACCACCGCCCAACAACTCGCGGCACAAGCCAGACAGCAAGGGCTGAATGCAATCCAGCAGCATGACGACCAGATCGGCGTCGGGAACCCGGACTACCTATATTAAAAAACGGGTGGATTTCCCACCCTGCCTGACAAGCTTTGGGCGGAAATCCGCCACTATTGCGCATCGCCTGCCAGGGGCAAAGCAGGCCTGACACCAGATTACACCAGACATTACCGTTGCAACCGCATTCTGCATCAAAATCTGGCACTCTCCTTGCATTGTATTCCGGCAAGGATATGCTTTATCCTGCCACCGGATAACCCCACCCCGCATTCACGAGAAAGGATACCTATCATGAAACTACTCACCACGATGGCCGCTGGCCTTTCACTGGCCTTGACAGGCAGCGCAGCCTGGGCTGCAGATGCCTGCGACCCAGGCGAAACTGTCATCAAATTCAGCCATGTGACTGCCGCTAAGGGCCATCCGAAAGGCGAAGCTGCTGCACGGCTGGCAGAGCGCGTAAATGCCGAAATGAACGGCAAGGTATGCATGCAGGTATTCCCGAATAAACAGCTGTACAACGATAAAAAAGTACTTGAAGCGATGTTACTGGGGGATGTGCAGATGGCCGCGCCCTCTTTGTCCAAGTTCGAGAAATATACCAAGCAGTTCCGCATTTTTGACCTACCCTTCATGTTCACCAATATTGCTGCGGTAGATCACTTCCAGAATTCACAAGCCGGTGATCACCTGAGAAATGCAATGCGCAGCAAAGGGCTGCAGGGGCTCGCATTCTGGCACAACGGCATGAAACAAATGTCAGCCAACATCCCGCTGATTATGCCGGAAGATGCGCAAGGGCTGAAATTCCGTATTCAGAGTTCAGATGTGCTGAAGGCGCAGTTTGAGCAACTGGGGGCAAATCCGCAGAAAATGGCATTTTCTGAAGTGTACAGCTCATTGCAGACCGGTGTGGTTGACGGACAGGAAAACACTTGGTCTAACATCTACACGAAAAAATTCTTTGAAGTACAGGATGGTATCACCGAAACCAACCACGGTGTACTGGACTATCTGGTCGTGACTTCAACTGAGTTCTGGGACGATCTGCCCGCAGGCGTCCGGACACAGCTGGAACAGATCATCCGTGAAGTCACCGCTGAACGTAATCAGATTTCAACCACGATCAATAACGCTAACCGGCAGAAAATTATTGCTGCCGGCAAGCCAGTACGCACCCTGAACGACCCGCAACGGGCTGCCTGGGTGACCGCGCTGAAACCGGTCTGGCAGAAATTTGAGAAACATGTCGGTGCTGAGCTGATCACTGCCGCGCAGGAAGCAAACGCAGCAGCAGCGGCAAAAACAAAGTAATATCCTGTACACAGAACCACGAAAAGCCCGGCAGGCTTGTCCCCCGCCGGGCTTTTCATGCGCCTGCCTGATAAATGGAGATTATCCATGCCTGACACAGCAGAAAACCGGCTCGGTTACTGGGTCAACGAAATAGAAGAAGTCGGCATCGCGACCCTGCTTGGCCTGATGGCACTAATCACCTTCGCCAACGTGGTCGCCCGCTATGTCTTCCAGAGCAACCTGCTCTGGGCACTGGAAACCACTACCTACTTATTTGCTTGGTTGGTTTTGTTCGGCGTCAGTTATGCCGTGAAGATCTCTGCGAACCTCGGTGTCGACGCCATCCTGAACTACCTGCCACCACCGGTGCAACGTCTTTGTGCCTTGGTAGCCGTCACTGCCTGTCTCGCCTTTACCACTTTATTACTGTACGGCGGCTGGGAATATTGGAGCAAATTCGCGTTTCAACTAAGCTTTCTGGAGGTTGAAGATATCCCTTACCCGATCTGGCTACAGAGCCTGCTCGGCTATGTCGAAGATGGCGAGCCCATGTATGAAAAAATACCGCGATTTATCCCCTATGTGATCTTACCGATTGGCATGGCATTATTGCTGATCCGCTATTTACAGGCTGCTGTGCGCATCTGGCGTGGCGAACAGCGGATGCTGATTGCAAGTCATGAAGTTGAGGCGATGGAGGAGTCGAAATAATGGAAGTCTTACTCTTATTTGTCGCGATCATTGCCCTGCTATTGCTCGGGGTGCCGATTGCTATCGCGCTGGGCCTATCCAGTGTCATCTTCTTGTTATATCACTCCGACAGCTCACTAGCCTCTGTCGCGCAAACCTTATTCGAGGCATTTGAGGGCCACTATACCCTGCTGGCCATTCCGTTCTTCATTCTGGCCTCGTCTTACATGTCCACCGGTGGCGTGGCAAAACGGATCATCCGCTTTGCCATAGCAACCGTCGGCCACGTGCGTGGCGGCCTGGCAATTGCCGGAGTCTTCGCCTGTATGTTGTTTGCGGCACTTTCCGGTTCATCTCCGGCCACTGTCGTGGCTATCGGAACCATTGTGATCAGCGGCATGCTGAAGGTTGGTTATACCAAAGAATTTGCTGCTGGTGTGATCTGCAATGCCGGCACATTAGGCATACTGATTCCACCTTCCATCGTGATGGTCGTGTACGCTGCCGCAACCGATGTGTCAGTAGGCCGGATGTTCCTGGCCGGAGTGATCCCCGGATTACTCGCCGGACTGATGCTGATGATCGGGATCTATATTGCCGCCCGGATCAAAAACCTGCCAGCTCAGCCATGGGCCGGATTCGGTGAAATTCGTGATGCTGCGATAGACGCCGGCTGGGGCCTGTTCCTGATCGTGATCATTCTCGGTGGCATCTATGGCGGTGTCTTCACACCAACCGAAGCTGCCGCAGTCGCTTCCGTGTATGCATTTTTAATCGCGAACTTCATCTACCGCGACATGGGACCACTGAAAGACCAGCCGCTGCGCCGCGATGGAGAAAACCGCCTGCTTGCATTCATCCGTAACTGGCTGCTGTTCTTCCGCTATCTGATCCCGGCCGTGTTCCACCCGGATCATCGAAAAGCACTGATGGAAGGCGGCAAACTGACGATCATGTTATTGTTCATCATCGCCAATGCGCTGATTCTGAAACACGTCTTGACTGAAGAACAGATTCCGCAGGAAATTGCCTCCGCGATGCTCGCTGCCGGTTTTGGCTCAGTGATGTTCCTGGTGATCGTCAATCTCATTCTACTGATTGGCGGACAATTCATGGAGCCATCCGGACTGATTGTGATCGTCGCACCACTGGTGTTTCCGATCGCGATCCAGCTCGGCATTGACCCGATTCATCTGGGCATTATCATGGTGGTCAATATGGAAATCGGTATGATCACCCCGCCGGTTGGCCTGAACCTGTTTGTGACCTCCGGTGTTGCCAAAATGTCGGTACTGTCTGTGGTACGTGCCGCCACCCCCTGGCTTGGCATTCTGCTGATCTTCCTGGTGATGATCACCTACATCCCCTGGTTGTCCACCTTCATTCCGAACAGCCTGATGGGCCCGGAGGTTATTACCATTTCCTGAGACATCAACCCTGCCTGCTCCCCACCCAACTGGTGGGGAGCAGCTCACACCGCCTATACGCGCCCATAGCTCAGCTGGATAGAGTGTTGGCCTCCGAAGCCAAAGGTCAGAGGTTCGAATCCTCTTGGGCGCGCCATATCCTGGTGCATTCTGACCGAATACACCAAAAGAAAGACCTGACATTTAGATTGGGTTTATTGCATATAGTTATCAATTATGTTTAAATTCTAGCCTCGACCTCATACCCGAAAAAATCAATGCACGAGGCTTAACCACATGCAGCGACCCACCACACAACAGATTCTGATCATCGACGATCATCAGCTGATGCCGGAACCGTGGCTGAAACATCTCCACAAAGGCGGACACCGCACCCGGAACACCACGCAGGAACCGGCACAGATACGCAGTCTGATCCAGGCAACCCAGCCTTACGCCTGGTGCATCATCACCCTACAGGATATACATGAATGCAATCTGCTGACACCACTGCGGCGCTGGCTGCCACAGGCAATCCTGGTTGCCATCACAGCAATCGATGATCTGCACAACTACGTCTATGCCGCTGGTGTAGAGTATGCTGCCAGCAGCACACAACTGGACTGGCTCGCCTTACACCAACAGATCAGTCAGGCACTGCGACAACGCGCACAACAGCAACTTAGTCGCCCTAAACCCAGAAAAATGCAGCCACTCAATACACAACAGCGTCAGATCCTGCACTATGTTGCACACGGCATGTCCAATAAAGAAATCAGCCGGGCGACTTATTTAGCTGAGGGTACGGTCAAAAATCATATGATCAGAATTTTTGATTATTTGGGTGTAACCAATCGGACGCAGGCTGCCTTAAAGGCCGCACCCTTTGCGTAAAGGGCACCTCTGCAGAGGTGCCCTGATAGAATTACTTGCGCTGCGCACCCTATGGTTCAACGCAGTCCGACTTCTTTGTAATAACGCAAGGCACCTTCATGCAGAGGGGCTGACAGACCATCAGACGCCATCTGCGCTTCTTTCAGATGCGCAAACGCCGGATGAAAACGGCGGAACTGATTCATGTTTTCAAACACAGCTCTGACCACAGCATAGATCGTACTGGCAGGTGTGTCTGTTGAGCTGACGAACGTCGCACCTACGCCGAAGGTCTGCACAGCATCCGGATTAGCGGCATACATCCCACCGGGAATCGTCGCGACACGATAATAATCATGCGCAGCCACCAGTTTATCAATCACCGGCCCGGCGACAGATACCAGAACCGCATCACACGCCGTAGTCGCCTCTTTGATAGAACCATTCGGATGGCCGACAGTGAATACAATCGCATCCACTTTATTATCACATAAGGCCTGAGCCTGCTCAGCAGATTTCAGCTCAGTCACCAGCTTAAAATCGTCTTTATTCCAGCCATACAGCCGCATCAGC
Source organism: Gammaproteobacteria bacterium (assembly GCA_020630515.1). Taxonomy (GTDB): domain Bacteria; phylum Pseudomonadota; class Gammaproteobacteria; order Chromatiales; family Chromatiaceae; genus JAHDBG01. Next base: position 4,270 of record JAHDBG010000021.1, on the reverse strand, counting down.
ATGTCCATATTGCCACGCTGACCGGAGCCTGGATTACCGATGTTGACACGTTTGCCCGGCAAGTCTGCAAACTGGCGAATACCGGCATCACGCCGGGCGAGCACTGTAAACGGTTCCGGATGTATCGAAAATACCGCCCGCAAGTCCTGGTTACCCTGACCTCTGAAACGATCCGTGCCATGATACGCATGGTACTGCCAGTCCGATTGCACCACCCCCATATCCAGCTCACCCGCCCGGATCGCATTCAGGTTATACACAGAACCTCCGGTACTTTCGACCGAACAACGGAGGCCATGCGACCGGCGATCCTTATTCACCAGACGACAGATCGCACCACCGGTCGGATAATACACCCCGGTGACCCCTCCCGTACCAATGGTCACAAACTCAAATGCATACGCCGGCAGAACCATTGCCAACGCTGCTAATCCAGCTATCCATCGTTTTTTCATCGCAAACTCCCGAAAAATAAAAAACCCGAAGACATCTCAAACACCAATACATCCCCGGACTCTACACCGATTAAATAACAGACACAACTCACATTGCTGCTCACAGGTGCAATTCAAACTGATGTGGGCTGGTACGCTGAAGCCATGAAATTTAATAATTTCAACCGCAGTGTCAGCATGACCCCCGCCATGGATTCCGCGACTTCGCGCGGAATGACGCAGTGTCATCCTGAAAGTAGCCACAAAGGTAGTTGCACCACTGCACCGAAAGGCGTATATACTCATGGCTCTCCGAGAGCATCTGCGGCCCGGGTGGCCGCAGGCGAGCCTCTACTAACGCTGGCACGGAGATCGCCACATCAGTTTGAATCGCACCCTGCTGCTCACTTAGTGATTGACACCAGATGTCAGTCTGAGTAAATTAGTCAGGATAGATTGCCGAGGTGGCGGAATTGGTAGACGCGCCAGTTTCAGGTACTGGTGACCGCACAGGTCGTGGAGGTTCAAGTCCTCTCCTCGGCACCACAAACTAAGCCCCAACAGCCTGTAATCGGGCTATTGGGGCTTTTTTTATGCGCGATTCATCTGTTGTGCAACACGTATCCTCACCCGGCGAGATTTCATGTTATGCAGTACCGGCACATTATCCTCTTCGCGACCCTCATCAGCCTGGCCACCGGCTGCAGCAGTACCAGCCCGGAACATGCGACAGATTACGCCGGAGAACGACAGGCCATACGCGACCTGGCCATCCCACCTGATCTCACAACCACAACCTTCGCTCCCCTGTTAGTCATCCCTGACCTCCCCGTACAACGCGCCGACCAACCCGAAGTCGTAACATCCGACACCCATCGGGTCGACACAACCATCAGCAAACCACATATCCTGCTCCCCGGCACACGAGACCAGGCCTGGGAGAAAGTACTCAGTTTCTGGCAGGCACAAGACGTGCAACTGACAGAAACAAACCAATCACTGGGCATACTGCGCACCACATGGATAGAAGACCGCAGCCGGATTGCTGACGATGCCGTAACCCGTACCCTGCGTTCATTTCTGGACAGGTTATATGAATCTGACCAGCGCAACCAATACCTGATGCACCTGACACCTGCCAGTAACGGACAGACCGCCCTGTCTGTCACACATTACGGCACTCAGCAAAAAATCCTCTACGACATAGATGGCGATATCGACAAAACAGAGTGGATACCGCGTGCACCCGAACCACAGCATACATATAACCTGCTGAATCAACTGGCAGCCTATTGCAATATTCCACCCATCGCTCAGACAGCCCAGCCCTACCACAACAGCAGCCCACAGCCTGCCAATGGCGAACTGGCAATAGCAGATCACGTCACGGAAGCCTGGCCCTTGTTAGCCCATGCCTTACACCAGCCGGTGTTCCGGATTCAACAGCAGGACCAGGAGACAGGCCGGTTTATCGTGCGATATCCGCTGCCGCCGGCAACAAAATCCGTACTCCCTGGCCTGACCTTCCGGATTGGTGACAAACCAGAACCGGCTGAACAGTATCAGATCACACTGCAGCCGACTCAGGCAGGTGCTGTCATTCAGGTACGCAATAACCAAGACCAGATCGTACACAATACACACAGTACCCAACTATTAAGACAGATCGCTGACTATTTCCAGACCCCTCGTTAATGTTTCGCTTTGCCTCACTCGGCAGCGGCAGTCGTGGCAATGCCACCCTGGTTCAGTCTGACAACACCTTGCTGCTGATTGATTGCGGCTTTGCTGCCCGTGAGCTGGAACATCGCTGCGCAAAGCTGGCAATTGACCTGAACCAACTGGATGCGATACTGGTTACTCATGAGCATGGTGATCATCAGCGTGGCGTCGGTCCGGTAGCACGCCGTTACCAGGTACCAGTCTGGATGACTGCGGGCACCGCACAGACCGACTTCGGAAAACTGCCGGACCGTCGCCTGATCAATCCTCATCTGCCCGCGTTCAACATCGGCGAAATCACCGTAGCACCCGTCGTAGTACCGCATGACGCACGCGAAACCGTACAGTTCGTCTTTACCTGTGCCGACCGGCGCTTCGGCTTGCTCACCGACCTGGGACACATCACACCTCATATCAGGACGCAATACACCCGCCTGGACGCCCTCCTGCTGGAAGCCAACCACGACCCGCAACAGCTTGCCAACGGCCCCTACCCTCCCTCACTCCAGGCACGGGTCGGCGGCGACTATGGGCACCTCAGTAACCCACAGGCGGCAGAGTTCCTCCGTGATTCAGACACAGCAACACTACAATATCTGGTCATTGCACACCTGAGCGAAAAGAACAACGACCCGGTGCTGGCATGTGATACGCTCCGTATGGCAAAACAGGAACTTCAGGCAAAGCTCAGCCTGTTGCAGCAAGACACACCCAGTTCCTGGTACACACTAAACGAAACATAACAACAAATGCAAACAATTGAAATTTATACCAACTGCCCTTCTCTGAACATAGCGGAAGAAATATCTGCTTACTGTATCGAAAAAAGATATATAGCCTGTTCAAATATTTTACAGAATGTTATCAGTCATTTTTACTGGGATGACAATGTACAAAATGAAACAGAGTGTAAACTCATCATGAAAACACGATCTGAACTGTTTAAATCTGTCGAATCAGCTGTAAAAAAGTTACATCCGTATACAATACCCTGCATCATCGGAACAGAAATTCACCATATCAATGATGATTATAAAAAATGGATTTATTCAGAAACCAGAGTTTAGAGCGAAAAGGATCACCAGCACCCGCCAGGCATGTTCCTGCAACGCAGTAACATTACGTCGATCCCTGCTGACATTGTCTCTGAATTTAGCCAGCCAGAACTCACGGAGTGATGCGGGTGTGCTGGTGAGATGGCAGCCATGCCGGTGCCAGAAACAGCCGTGGACAAAAATCACCGCCTGATATTTCGGCAGAATGATGTCCGGTCTGCCCGGCAGATCTGTCCCGTGCAGACGATAACGGTATCCGTTTGACCAGAGCCAGCGCCGCACCATCATTTCAGGCCGGGTATTCCTGCCCCGGATACTGGACATATTAAAGCTGCGTTGCTCAGGTGAATGAACGTCCACTATGACAGATTCGCGGCCTTATCTTCCGGCAGACGAAAAACTTTTTCAAGATCAATATCAGGCTGCCCCTGGCGAGCATAATAAGCTGAGAAACGCGCGACGATATCCTTTACGAAAAACAGTGCAATCTGAATTCCCGGTTTTTCAAATTGCTCATCAAATTTCTCACTTGATAACGATATGAGTTTCCTGAAATTCAGGAAGCCACCACCGCAAAAATCCGTCTCTGGTAGCCAGTGATAATAAGACGCCTTATTGTTTCTGTATGCCCTCTTCAGCTCATTCTGCTTGTTTTTGCTGAGCCTGGTGTCCGGATAGTCCGGAAACAATGCTGAATGCGGATCAATCTCAATTAGCAGAATCATGTCCGTATTAGGTTCGTCATTATTCCGGATGACAAGATCGCAAGCCGGGCTCATCACCACGAACTGTTGTCCACTGTCTTTTTGTTCGACTATACTGCCAGTGCGGATTTTATCTGTCAGTGGTGGATGCAGATACATTTCTTCAGGAAAATATTTCTCGTCATCATCATCCAGCAGTTGTAGCAGATGATTTAATGTGTGGCGAAGCAGTGCTTTTTCAGTCCGGGCCGGATTTTGTTCACCATATGTCTCCCAGGTACTGAGTTGTGGCAGAAGATTATTTCGGAATACCTTGTACAGATTCTGCTCAATGATACCCCGACCACCCATAATG
>JAHDBG010000092.1 GCA_020630515.1 Gammaproteobacteria bacterium | reverse complement strand
TGGCGCCGATGCTGGCAGAGTTTCGTGCGGTGGCGGCCAGCATCACCTATGCCAGGCCGACCCTGCCGCTGGTCTCCAATCTGACCGGCGAGCTGGCGGATGAGACGATCGCTACCCCGGATTATTGGGTGCGCCATGTGCGTGAGGCAGTGCAGTTCGCGGACGGTATGGCTTGTTTACAGAGTCAGAATGTAGATGTCTTCCTGGAGATCGGGCCCAAGCCCGTGTTACTTGGAATGGGGCGGCGTTGTGTCCCGGAAGACACCGGCCTCTGGCTACCCAGCCTGCGACCAGACCAGGCCTGGACACAACTGTTATCCAGCCTGGGCCAATTGTATGTGCAGGGTGTCACGGTGGATTGGGCCGCATTTGATCAGGATTATGTGCGCCAGAAGATCGTATTGCCGACCTATCCGTTCCAGAGAAAACGATACTGGATAGATGTTGCATCAGAAAAGGGCTTTTCTCGTATACGTCCCTTGCTGGACAGGATGGTTAAGCTGCCCGGGCAACAGGCGACCTTGTTTGAAACAGAGTTCAGTCTGCAGAACTTACCGTTTCTGGCAGATCATTGGGTCTATGATGAAGTGGTTGCCCCGGGGGCCTGTCATCTGGCGTTGGTGTTCAGTGCTGCTGAGGTGATGTCTGGTACACCCACTTGTGCGTTGGATGATATTGTTTTTCCACAAGCCCTGGTATTGCCTGAACAGACTAAGCGGGCGGCACAAGTCATGTTTACCTCAACTGAAGGTGCTCATCTTGAATTTCAACTGATGAGTTTTGACGATAGTGAACAGACTGTGACGCATGCGACAGGTCGTTTAATCGTTGATCGGATCAGTGATACAGATCCGATCTCAACACCAGTTATTTGTTTAGAAGATTGGCGCCAGCAATGTCCGACTGAAGTGTCGGGTGAAGCCTGGTACCAGGCGGCGGCTGAGCAACAGATTGTACTGGGGCCTTGTTTCCGCTGGTTATCTCATGTCTGGACAGGTGAAGGGCAAAGATTAGCCAGGCTGACCTGCCCGCAGGCGGTCGGCAGTTTACAGGGCTATGTGATATACCCGGCTTTATTAGATTCCTGTTTGCAGGTGGCGGTGATCACCACACAAGCCTCCAATGAAACAGTATTGCCATTTGCGGTCCGGCGTATACAGATCCATCAACCGGTTACCGGGACAGCCTGGTGGTGTGCCAGCCAACAGAAAACAGCGCGTACCTGGGATATTTATCTGTTTAATGATAACGGTCAGGTATTGGTTGAATTACAGGATTTTGAAGTTCGACTGGCACCAAGAGAAGCCTTGCAGTTAGCACCCGTATGGGAAGACTGGTTATATCAGGTGAACTGGCAGGCACAACCCTCAGAAGTGACGAGCGAATCCATTGCAGGACATTGGCTGGTCGTAACTGCAGATGAAGGTGCTGGCGTATTGTTAGCGGATCAGCTACAGGTGGCAGGGGCAGAATGTCGCGCATTACCGCTGGAAGACTGCATGATACCTGAACGGTTAGCAGATTATTTCGATCATGATCTGCAATCATCAACGCTGACCGGTGTGATCTATGTGGCGCAGGAGAATCAGGCTATTGAGGTGCCACAACAAACACTGGCATTAAATAGCGGACTCCTCCATCTTGTACAAGCATTAGCAAAACAAGATCTCACCACTCGTTTATGGGTGATCACACAAAACGGTCAGCCTGTTCTGGCTCAGGAATCCATTAATCCGGTGCACACGTCATTGTGGGGCTTAACTCGCACAATCGCAGCGGAATACCCTGAACTCAGGTGTACCCGCCTTGATTACGCAGAAGATTCTGATCTGCCGGCATTAGTGGCGCAGTTACATGCGCCGGATAAAGACATGCAGATTGCAGTGCGAGGTACTGAACGGTATGTCGCACGTCTGAATCGCTGGCAGCAACCAGATACTGAAGCGTTCCGGATTTGTCTGACAGCGTATGGTAGTCCGGACCATCTTGAGCAGGTTGCCTGGCGGCGTGATACACCATCTCAGGATGAAATCGAAATTGCAGTCATGTCGGTTGGCCTGAATTTCCGTGACGTCCTGAACAGTCTGGGAATGCTGAAGGACTATTACGCGGAGGTGTACAACATTCATCAGGCATCTGATCTGGCGCTGGGTTTTGAATGTGCCGGGGTCGTCACGGCGATAGGGAAGGCTGTGACACATGTGCAGGTGGGTGATGCCGTGATGGCGATGGCTATCGGTAGTTTTGCCAGCCATGTGACTGTCACAGCCAGTGATGTGATACGGATACCAGCCAATTTCAGCTTTGCTGAGGCGGCAACTATTCCGCTGGTCTTCCTGACCGCCTGTTATGCACTGTACCGGTTAGCCGATCTGCAGGCAGGTGAACGGGTATTGATTCATGCAGCAGCCGGTGGTGTGGGACAGGCCGCAGTGCAACTGGCGCAGGCTGTCGGTGCCGAAGTGTTTGCGACCGCCAGTCCGGATAAATGGGAACACCTGAAATCAATGGGTATCACCCAGGTGATGAACTCACGCACCCTGACGTTTGCCGATGAAGTGATGGAGATCACCAACGGACAGGGTGTTGACGTTGTCCTTAACAGCCTGAATGGTGAGTACATTGACAAAAGTGTTGCGGCTCTGGCGCAGGGCGGGCGTTTTGTCGAGATCGGTAAACTGGGTATCTGGTCTGCCGATCAGATGCAGGTAGTACGCCCTGATGTGGCCTATTATCTGTTTGATATGGCAAAGTTGGGGCAGCAATCAGATGCTATTCCGTCGATGTTTAACGAGCTGGTCGCTGGATTTACCGATGACACACTCAGACCTTTACCGCAGACAGTGTTTCCATTGGCGAGGATTCAGGAAGCGTTCCGCTATATGCAACAAACCCGGCATATCGGTAAGGTCGTGGTGACGATCAGTCATCCACCGGTACAGATACAACCAACGGGCAGCTATGTCATCACTGGCGGTCTGGGTGGTCTGGGGCTGCAAATGTCCGATCAGCTGGTCAGAATGGGCGCCAGGCATCTGGTGCTGGCCGGACGGCGCAGTCCATCTCAGGACATTGCAGACCAGATACAGGAGCTGGAGGCCACTGGTGCCTCGGTCCAGGTGGTGCAGGCGGATATTGCTGTAGAATCAGATGTTGCGCGTTTGCTGGCAGCCAGTCCGCAGCCTTTGCGGGGCATCGTGCATGCTGCCGGGGTACTGGATGACGGTAGTCTGAGCCAGCAGAGCGCCGAACGTTTTGCCACCGTACTGGGGCCGAAGGTACAGGGAGCCTGGCATCTGCATCGCTTAACCGCCGATCAGCCACTGGACTTCTTTGTGTGTTTTTCATCAGTTGCGGCACTATTAGAACACGGTGGGCAGGGCAACTATGCGGCGGCAAATGCGTTTCTGGATGGCTTGATGGCATCCCGGCAGGCACAGGGGCTGTCGGGACTGAGTATCAACTGGGGCGCCTGGGCAGATGTCGGCATGGCAGCCGGGCTGGCTGACCGTGAACGTGCTCGTATCGTCAGCCAGGGTTTCGGACTGATTGAACCAGCCAGAGGACAACAGGTTTTCAATACTTTATTGGCGCAGACGTGGCAGGCTCATACCTCCCGGATCGGTGTTTTTCCTGTTAACTGGCAGACCTTTTTGCGGCGTGGTGCGGTTCAGGATACCTTTTATGCCGACCTGTCTGCACAAACTGGTCATGCTGATCAGCAGAATGTCTCAACCAGGCAGCAGTTCTTTGCCCTGGAGTCGTCAGAACGAGATGCGTTTCTGATGCGCCATCTGTGTGATGCTGCAGCAAAGGTGTTAGGTTTAGCCTCAGCAGACCAGATTGACCCGGGTCAGGGACTGATGGATCTCGG
>JAHDBG010000091.1 GCA_020630515.1 Gammaproteobacteria bacterium | reverse complement strand
CCGACATTCAGGCAGACGCCGCCCAGTGTGGGGTAGCGTTCTATCAATACCACGCGTTGTCCCAGATCGGCAGCACGAAAGGCTGCGCTATAACCGCCCGGCCCGGCACCGAGTACCACAACCTGAGTTTGTATATCCTGATTCATGATGTTTCCTCTGTATGGCTACAGGACCAGCTGGCGGATGTCACTGAGCAGACTCGCCAGACAGGTGGTAAAGCGTACCCCTTCGGCACCGTCTATCACCCGGTGATCATACGACACGCTGAATGGCATGATCAGGCGCGGCTGAAATGCCGTGCCATCCCATTTCGGCTGCATCGCAGCACGCGAGACGCCCAGAATCGCCACTTCGGGTGCATTGACGATCGGGGTAAACTGGGTGCCGCCAATACCGCCCAGGCTGGAGATCGACAGACAGCCGCCCTGCATATCCTGTGCAGTTAAGGTGCCTTTACGGGCCTTGGCACTGATTGTCATCAGTTCCTGCGCCAGATCGAATACGCCTTTCTGATCAACATCCCGGATCACCGGCACCATCAGGCCCTTTGGTGTATCGACTGCGATGCCAAGGTGACAATAGTGTTTATAAATCAACTCTGCGCCATCTGCCGATAATGACGCATTAAATTGCGGATAGCGTGCCAGCGCCGCCGCAAGCGCCTTCAGCAGGAAGGGCATGAAGGTCAGTTTGATTTCCTGTTTTTCGGCAACTTTTTTCTGTGCCTTGCGGAACGCTTCCAGTTCGGTGATATCCGCTTCGTCGAACTGGGTGACATGCGGTATGCCCAGCCAGGCCTTGTGCAGGTGTTGCCCGCTGATCTTTTTGATCCGGCTGAGTGGCTTGCGCGCTACCTCACCCCATTGGCTGTAATCTATCTCCGGTGCTGCCGGCAGGCTGAAGGTGCCTCCCGCCGCCGCGTTGGTCTGACCGGCCAGTGCCTGTTTCACGTGGTTCTGCACGTCGCTCTTCAGGATGCGCCCCTTGCGCCCGGTTCCGGTGACCTGGTGCAGGGCCACGCCCAGCTCGCGTGCAAAGCGCCGCACGCCGGGTGCAGCATGCGGTTTTGTCTGGCCATCTGGTGTTGCGGCAGGTAATTCAGTGGCTGGTGTTGCGGTCGGCTGGGATGGCGCAGACGGTGACACATTCGCTGCTGCCTCTGGCGTAGCAGCAGGCTCAGGTGCGGCGGTGGTTTGCATCATGCCGATCTGATCGCCCTGGTTGATTCGATCGCCCACCTGAATCTGCAATGCCTGTATCGTCCCGGCACAAGGTGCCGGTATTTCCATCGTCGCCTTGTCCGTTTCTAATGTCAGCAGGGCATCTTCTGCAGCGATGGTATCGCCAACGCTGACCAGCACTTCGACGACTTCGACGTCTTTAAAATCACCGATGTCCGGGATATGGATCGGTTGTTCTGTGGGACTAGCCACAGCGGTTACGGTCGGTGCCGGTGCTGATTCCGCCGGAGCCGGAACAGGTTCCGGCGTAGCCTTTGCTTCTGCCGCAGGTTCTGCACCCGATGTTGTTTCCAGCAGCAGGATCTGATCACCCTGACTGACTGTTGCGCCGACCTGCACCAGCAACTTTGCCACAGTTCCGGCCTGCGGGCTGGGAATCTCCATCGTCGCCTTGTCGGTCTCTAACGTCAGGACGGAATCTTCTGCTGCTATTGTGTCGCCCGCACTGACCAGCAGTTCGATAATCTCAACGTCTTTAAAGTCGCCGATATCCGGCAGAGTGACTGTGATCTGTTGTCCCACGCTGTTTCTCCTCTGAGATAGCGACGTTATACGCTGATCGGGTTCGGTTTTTCCGGGTCTATCGGATAGGTCGCTATGGCCTTCGCCACTGTCTCAGCGTCCATTGCACCCTGCTGCGCCAGCGCATATAAGGCGGCAACCGCGACATAATACCGGTTGACCTCGAAATGTTTGCGCAGCTGACTGCGCAGATCCGAACGACCAAATCCATCCGTGCCCAGCGTGACGTAATCTTTTCCGGCCAGATACGGGCGGATCTGTTCCGCAAAGGTGCGGATATAATCGGTCGCCGCTATCGCCGGGCCAACGGTATCTGCCAGCACCTGTGTGACATAGCTGGTCTTCGGTGTCCCGGTCGGATGCAGTCGGTTCCAGCGTTCCACGTCGCTACCATCCCGTTGCAGTTCGTTAAAGCTGGTCACACTCCATACATCGGCTGACACTTGCCAATCCTGCTCCAGCAATTCTGCCGCAGCAATCACTTCGCGCAGGATGGTGCCGGAACCCAGCAGTTGTACCCGCAGCTTGTGTGTACCACCCTGCTGATACTGATAGATGCCGCGCAGTATCCCGGCAACCGTGTCTGCGCCTTCTGGCATCGCCGGTTGCGGATAGTTTTCGTTCATCACCGTAACGTAGTAGAACAGGTTCTGCTGTTCGACATACATTTCGTGCATCCCGTACTGCAGGATCACCGCCAGTTCATATGCAAAGGTCGGATCGTACGCCCGGCAGTTTGGAATCGTATTGGCCATCAAATGGCTGTGCCCGTCCTGGTGCTGTAATCCTTCGCCTGCCAGTGTGGTACGACCGGCAGTTCCGCCGAGCATAAAGCCTCGTGCCTGCATATCTCCGGCGGCCCAGGCCAGATCGCCGATGCGCTGGAAGCCGAACATCGAATAATAGATGTAGAACGGGATCATGCTGACGCCATGGTTGCTGTAGGAGGTCGCCGCCGCGATCCAGGAAGACATCGCGCCTGCTTCGTTGATCCCTTCCTGCAATACCTGGCCCTGCTGCGCCTCGCGGTAATACATCACCTGATCTGAATCGACCGGGGTATACAGCTGCCCGACAGATGAATAAATGCCGATCTGACGGAATAATCCTTCCATCCCGAACGTACGCGCTTCGTCCGGCACGATCGGTACGACATAGGGTGCGACTTGTTTATCCCGCAGCAATAGCCCGAGGAAGCGCACAAATGCCATGGTGGTGGACATTTCGCGCTCGCCACTGCCACCGAGCAAGGCCTGAAACGCCTCCAGCGGTGGAATCGGCAAGGTGTTCGCGACGCGACGCCGACTCGGCAGATAGCCACCCAACACCTGCCGTCGGTCGTGCAGATATTGCATCTCCGGACTGTCCGGAGCTGGTTTGTAATAGGGTGCTGACGCAATTTTATCGTCCGCGATCGGGATGCTGAACCGGTCACGGAACGCCTTCAACGCCTCCGTGCCCATCTTTTTCTGCGAATGGGTGATATTCTGGCCTTCGCCCGCACTACCCATGCCATAACCCTTGACTGTCTTCGCCAGGATCACTGTCGGTTGTCCGGTATGTGCCATCGCTTCGGCATACGCCGCATAGATCTTGAGTGGATCGTGTCCGCCACGCTGCAACCGCCAGATGTCTTCATCGGACAGGTTCTGCACCATCGCGGCCAGTTCCGGCGATTTGCCGAAGAAGTGTTTGCGTACATAGGCGCCATCATTCGCCTTATACGCCTGATAGTCTCCATCCACCGCTTCCTGCATGCGCTGCAGCAGGATGCCATCCTGATCACGTTCCAGCAACGAATCCCAGGAGCTGCCCCAGATCACCTTCAGGACATGCCAGCCGGCCCCTCGGAAGACTGCCTCCAGTTCCTGAACGATCTTGCCATTACCGCGTACCGGACCATCCAGTCGCTGCAAGTTGCAGTTGACCACAAACACCAGGTTATCCAGCCGCTCCCGGGCCGCCAGTGAAATCGCACCGAGTGATTCGGGTTCGTCTACCTCACCATCGCCAAGAAATGCCCAGACCTTTCGCTCTGCCGCATTCTGAATCAGTTGACGATCCTGCAGATAGCGCATGAAGCGCGCCTGATAGATCGCCATGATCGGGCCCA
>JAHDBG010000020.1:4846-23873 GCA_020630515.1 Gammaproteobacteria bacterium | reverse complement strand
GGCTGAGGAGCCAATGACCGCCGCAGCAGCTACCTGAAGCTACACGTCCAGCGTTTTTAACCAGTCCCGGGCTGTGCCGGTTAGCCCGGGCATGGGATGACAGATGACACTGCGTCATTCCGCTCAGGTAGATTCTGCGACGCAGCTTCGCTGCGCGCAGAATGACCTCGCCAGTTGGCATGGCGGCCTAACGACCTAACAACCCCTTCAGCATATCGCCGATATCCCCGATACCTTCTGGATCGCCCAGTAGCTCAGTGGCCTGTTGTTGCACCTCGTCCTCAATCTGCTGCAGCACTTTCTGTTTCTGTTTTTGTATCTGTGGCTTGAGTATATCGCTGAAATCGGGTTCGTAGCTGAGATCATTCAGCGGGCCGGTAATGTGCACCGGAATCTGAATTCCGCTCAGCTGGTCAGCTGTCTTGCCGCCCTGTCCGGACAGTGAGCTGACCAGTTTGGTGGTGATGACATAATCAACTTGGTCTGTCACCAGGTCAACATTGCCGTGTCCGTTGATCCGCAGCAGCGGTGACTGCATCTGCAGGTCGCGATTCTGTATCTGGCCCTGTTGTATCGTCACGCTGCCTTGCAGCATCGCAAAATCGGTTCTTTTCGTGTTGGCAGGCGCAGCTTCACCTGAACTCAGGTTCAGTAACTGACTGGCCTGCTGCACGAGTTCGGTCAGATTTACACCCTGATAAGCACCGTCGAGCAGATGGAAATCGGCAGTACCGCTCAGGCTGCGCCGGATCGCGTCCTCAGTCAGGCCATTGAAGCTGATGTCCAGATTGACATCACCCTGGCCGAGTATATGATCCTCCCCGATCAGATCGCGCAACAGTGGCCCGATATGAATATCACGCAACGTTTTCTGTACCCGAATGCGTGCCGGGCTATGGCGTGCGTCAATCTGTGCGACACCGGTAAAGCTGCCCTGATACAGTCTGGCCTGCATCGGTTGCAGTTTCAGTTGTCCCTGTTCGTTATGCAGGGTGAGTTTTATATCACTTAATCTGACTTGGCTGACCTGGAATGTTCCGATCTGTAATTCTGCCTGCAGATCAATATCATTCAACACCCGTAACGGGTTGGTCGGTGGTGTCGTTGCTGCTTCGTGTGGTTCAGCTTCTGCGGTAGCCGCCGCAGGCAGTATATAATCGTCCAGATTGAACTGATCCAGCGTAAGCCGGGCCTGTAGTTGCGGGTGCACGGCCCAGTTCTGTAGTGTCAGCCCACCGTGTCCATTTAGCTGCGGGCCGCTTAACTTCAGTTCAGCCAGACGCAGGCTTTGTTGTGGCAGATCCAGCGCCAGATCGGCATTCAGTACCAGTGAGATGCCATCTGCTGGCAATGCAGCACCCTGTGCGGTCAGGTTCGCCGCCAGGTCGTTGAGTGCGATCTGTTGCAGTGTGTCACCGAGCGTCAGTTGAGTGTTGAGTTGCAGTTGCAGGGTGAGCTCAGGTTGCGTACTGTGTAGTTTCAGGTCCATCTGCATGGGTGCAGGTGTTCCCGGGCTGAATCCCTCTAGGTGCAGGTTAAATGGGTTCAGCCGGTAGATCTGACCCAGCATCTGATCTTCCCAGTGGATGCTGGCCTCGCGGATATCAATCCGCTGCACGCTCAGGTTCAGTGGTGAGTTTGTCCGGGTGGTGGATGATGGTGTTGTTGTTTCCGGTTTAGTCGTTCTATTTTGGGTCAAGTCTTCCCAGTTAGTGTTTCCCTGCGCGTTACGAGTCAGGTGCAATTGCATGCCGTGCAGCAGCAGGGTATCAATTTCAATTCGGCCACTGAGTAGTGAGAAGAGTTTCAGCTGAATACCCAGTTGCTGGATCTGGGCAAATGGTTCTTGCGAAAAACCTTCTGCATTGCTGAGTCTGACGCCACCAACCTGTGCACCGAGCCAGGGATAAAAGGTCATCTTAATCGGTTCTTCAATCACCAGATCCCGCCCGGTGTGTTGTTTGACCTGACTGATGATGTCCTGCTTGTAATCATTTGGATCAAACCACCAGCTGATGGTCAGTACGGCAAGCAGGATGATGGTTACCAGGGTGGCGATCAGGCCGAACAGAGTCTTGAATAAGATACGCATAATGGTATGTCGGTCAGGGGTTGGTGGTTAATCCGAGTTGAGCTGGCCAGGCCAGTAAGGCCTCCAGCAAGTCTCGCGGGTGAAGACGGTTATCCACGATCAGTTGTGATAATTCGGTCTGATAATCCGCCAGTGTGATGCTGGCGCCAGCAGTCGGATCAGTCAGACGACGGTGCCGGAAGGTGTCCCAGTCGGCTCTTTCCTGTGCATTCAGTGTTTCCGGCCAGTTGCGTGCACGATAGCGAAATAACAGGGGAGCCAGGCGTGGATCAGTAAAATCTGGTTGCAGGTCGGCCAGTGCGGTTGGTGTGGTGCGCTGGATCTCCTGGCATAAGGCTCGGTCAGTCGGGGCGAAAAAGCCGCCGTACAGATCAAAGTCCGGGTCAATGTCACGAGATGGGTAGGGAATACTGAACACCTCGGCCAGCTTCGTTGCCAGTGCCGGTTGTGCGGCCTGCAGTGCGGCAGCATGTTCTGCCGCCGGTGTGGCTGGCATCTGCCAGTCAGTGCGTGCGGTATCTGTCAGGGTATTCGCCGGCACGACCACCGGGGCGCGATTCAGGTGTACCACCTTCAGTGCCGGACGGATTTGCCCTGCGGGCAGATCGTCCGTAGCGGTGTACAGCCGGGTGTGTATCTCATCTGCACTCAGTTGCAATACATCGTCCGGATCCTGGCGCAGATCATACACAATCACGCCATTTTTTTGTATCGGATGCCAGGCTAGCGGCAGCACCAGTGCGATGCAGCCGGTCGCTGCCGGATAACGGGCGGATACATGTAATACTGGCTTCATGGCTTGCGGATCCAGCATCGCGCTGAGCGTTTTTTTATCGCGATGTGTCCGGCAATACTCAAACAGACGTGGTTGTTTCTGACGCAACAGGCGGGCCAGGGCAATCGTGGCCTGCACATCTGCCAGGGCATCATGTGCATCTGTATGGCCGATACCGTTGGCTGCGGTCAGATCGGTGAGCCGGAAGCTGGTGGTACTGTTCTCAGGATGGGTCGGCCATGTCAGTCCGTCCGGACGCAGTGCCCGGGTCAGGCGTACCACATCAATCAGATCCCAGCGTGAATTGCCGCGTTTCCATTCGCGTTCGTACGGATCGAAAAAGTTCCGGTACAGGCCGTAGCGGGTCACTTCATCGTCAAAACGCAGGCTGTTATAGCCCAGTGCGCAGGTGCCGGGCTGACTCAGCTCAGCGTGGATGGCCGCAAAAAAATCAGCCTCTGGCAGGCCTGCTGCCAGTGCCTGTTGTGGCGTGATGCCGGTGGTCAGGCAGGCCTGTGGCTGTGGTAATACATCCTGTGCCGGCCGCGCATATAACACCAGCGGTTCGCCGACCGGGTTCAGTTCAGCGTCGGTGCGGATGCCGGCAAATTGTGCGGCCCGGTCAACCGCCGGGTTAGCGCCCCAGGTTTCGTAATCGTGCCAGTAAAAGGTCATATTCAGGGTATGCGGTTGCGTAAGGCGATGGTTATGCTGAACGGATAACGCAGATAGCGATCCTGTGCAGTGAAGCGGGTACCATTGAAGGTGATATTCTGCGGTTCATCTGCGGCAAGTACCGGGTTGAGGCTGCGCACCAGCAGGTCAATCTGTACGCTGATGATGTTCTGCCAGTCTGCGACCTGATCAGCAGTGACTGTCTGATCAACGATATGATCGCCATCGGTATCCTCGCCATACACGATCTGCAGGCCTTCCACGCCTTCGACCAGCTCCTGTGCGGTCTCTGCTGTCGCATTGTTGCTGATCATACGACGATACAGAGTCGGTGGCCGGGCCGCCTGCTGGCTGCGTTTGCCGACATAATATAACCAGCCCGCTGCCTGCCAGATCTGCCATCCGTCCGGGCTGGCAGCAGGTATGGTCGCGTTTTCAGTACAGGCCAGCTCAGTCTTGCTGCCGGATATGTGACAGGCGAAGACCAGTGCCGCAGTCTGGCAGTCGCTGAGCAGGATCACATCACGTGCGGCATAGGGCGGTGTCCGGCTGGTCTGCAGCCGGGTACCCTGCAGTGTGCCGGATACACTGTCTCCATGCACCTGCCAGATACGCAGAATGTCTGATTGTGCCACTGCAAGGGTGCCTGAGTCCAGTACGGGTGCATCGGTCTGGCTGGTGGTCCAGCCGGTCAGACTTGCGTCTGTCACCGGACTGTGGGTGGTCAGTGTGTAATTGCCAGTCGCGGTATCCGCCGCTTCCCAGCCTGCGATACCTCGCGCCGGAGTGAACGCAGCTGGTGGATTTGCCAGGTGGTTGTGATAGGCGATGTGCCGGCTGGCACACCCCCGAAAACCGGCCATGCGGATGTCCTGGCTCAGGACGCTGGCTGCATACCGGGCTGTTTCCTGAATCTGCGCGAGTGCCTGATGTAGTTGATGGGTGGTCTTGCTGGCCAGAAACAGCGGTATCAGTCCGCTGAGCAGTATCAGCGATAAGGCCAGTGTGATCAGTAGTTCCACCAGAGTGAGTCCCCATTGCGGGTAGGATTTCTGGTGAAAACCGGACATTCTGCGATGCCTGGTCAGCTCGTCGTAGCTCAGCACGGTTACCTGAAAAACATCCGGCTACAAAAAATCTGAAATCGCTGTTTCAATCGCATCCGGCATGATCTGAGCCCTGTGCTGCACAGGGCGTTGAAAGATATCTGCAATCTGTGGGCTGACCGGTTGATTTGTTGCTTCGGCAATCCGGTGCAGTGCCACTGCATCGGTCAGGCCCGGTTCATCCAGCAAGGCTTCTGCCAGGACGGGTGAAAACTTGGTCCACTCGGCGGTAGCGCAGATCACGCTGGGCAGATTGCGATCTGCCTGATCCTGCACTTTGAAACAGGTGGCTGTGTGCGGGTCGATGATATAGCCCTGTTCAGATACGTCGCGTATGCAGGCCCTGACTTCTGCGTCTGTGGCGAAATCAGCGGTAAATATTGCCTGGATCTGTGCCAGCTCTCCTGCATCTAATGCATAATAACGTTCGTGCGCCAGTGCGGACATCAGCGTCCGGGTGCGTGCAGGGCCAAACAGGTCAAATAACAGCCGTTCGATATTCGATGAGATCAGGATATCCATCGCCGGTGCATGGGTATTGACCAGTACACAGTTGCGCAAGTCATACCGGCCAGTCCGGATAAAGTCAGTCAGCACGTGGTTCTGATTAGATGCAATCAGAATTCTGTCTATCGGCAGTCCCATACGACGCGCATAATAAGCACCCAGCGCATTGCCGAAGTTGCCACTGGGCACATTGATCGTGATCGGGTCCCCTGACCTGATGGTGCCACGTCGTACCAGTGCCAGATAGGCGGCGATATGGTAGACCTGCTGGAACATAATTCGCCCGATATTCACTGAATTCGCGGCGGACAGACGCGTATTTCTGCGTGCCAGCTGTGCCTGAAAATCATCCGAACACAGCAGCCTTTTCAGTGCGGTCTGTGCATCGTCAAAATCGCCGTGAATACCCAGCACACACAGGTTGGGGGCAGTTTCTGTCACCATCTGCAGACGCTGCACATCGGAGGTGCCGCCGACCGGATACAGACAGACGACCTTTACCTGGGGGCAATTGCGGAATGTGTGCAGGGTTGCCGGCCCGGTATCGCCGCTGGTTGCGGCCAGCACCAGAAATTGTTCCTGCCGTGCGGCAGCCTGATGAGATAATAGCGCACCGAACGGCTGTAACGCGATATCCTTAAAGGCACGGGTTGGTCCGTGGTACAACTCATTGATAAATAAGTTATCGGTCAGCGGATGCAGGGGAACTGGTGTCTGTGCATCATCAAATTGTGCATAGCGGGTCAGTGCCTGCGTCAGCACCTCAGCGGGGATATCCGGCTGATACAGATTCAGCACGGCGGACGCGAGAGCAGCATAATCTGCGTGCAGTTGCCGGGCTAAAAAATCTTCCGGCAAACGAGGCAGATCAGCCGGAGCATACAGTCCGCCGAAGCTAGCCATCGGGTCCAGCATCGCTTGTGAAAACGAGACCTGGCATGGTCTGTGACCGTCGTTACCGCGTGTTTCAGTACACTGCATCTGTCACCTCAGGATAAAGTCAGCCCGCTGTTATCAAACTTGGCAGTATAACATTCGTACACTATCGACATGAGACTGAACACGCCTCGCGCCCTGTTGTTTGATCTGGATGGCACCCTGATAGATACAGCGCCGGACCTGGCGGCCGCGCTGAATCATATCTTAGCCCGGCATCAGCGTTCTCCACTCCCGGCTGCACACATCCGGCCAGTGGCGTCGTATGGCGCAAAGGGGCTGATTCAGCTGGGTTTTGGTCTGACGCCCCGGGATGCGGCGTTTGTGCCGGTCCGGGAACAGCTGCTGGCATATTACCGACAACACCTGTCCGAGCACAGTCGGTTGTTCCCGGGAATGACCTCTGTCCTGGCGCAACTGGCAGAGCAACAGATTGCCTGGGGGGTTGTGACCAATAAGCCGGCTTGGCTGACCGAACCGCTGCTCGCCGGGCTACAGCTTGCGGATCAGGCTGCAGTCATCGTCAGTGGCGATACCTGCGCCCGCTCCAAGCCGGATCCGGCACCGATACTGTATGCGTGTGAGCAGTTGCGGCTGGCACCGCAGGCGACTTGGTATCTGGGGGATGCAGCGCGCGATATGCTGGCCGGACGGGCTGCCGGTTGTGTTACGATTGGTGCCGCGTACGGTTATATCCATTCCGACGAACAGATCGCAGACTGGCAGGCCGATCATATGATTCAGCATCCGGCCGATATCCTGAATCTGCTGTCATCATGTCAGTAGCCGAACCGTATCAATTGATTCCGGGTACGGCAGAATATTATGTCGCCCGCTGTACGCCCGCGCATCAGCGGGCAGCAGTCACTGCTTGGCTGCTCTGGTTTGCGCAGCTGGATCGTCTGGCAGACAATGTCAGGGATCCTGGTGTTGTGCGCCTGAAGCTGGACTGGTGGCGGGCTGAGATTGATCGTTTGCCGGATGCGCAGCATCCGCTGACCGTAAGTCTGGCACCGCACGTGCAGGCAGACTGGCAGCGAGCTCAGATGCAGCGGGTGGTCGGTGCACTGGAACAGCGTATTCTGAAGCGTACCCCGACTGATCCGGATGACCTGTTGGTGCAATGCGAACAACAGGGTGGTAGTCGGGCCATGTTACTCGCCGGTAATACGGAGTTTGTGTTGCAGCAACGCGCTGCTGAACTGGGTCGTTATCACGCCCTGGCGGAACGGCTCAGATATGTTCAGCGCGACTGGCAGCAACATTATCTCAGTCTGCCGTCAGCCTTTCTGCGCCAGCAGGGTGTCAATCCGGCTGACCCGCTGGCGGACAGGACATCACTGGCAGCAGCGCTGGAGGTGCTGCTGGCACCCTGCGAACAGCCGGTTGTGCGGGCATTGCCTGAACTGCGTCGGGAGCCGCGTCTGCATCCACCGTTGCGGCAGGTGGCACAGACGATGCATCTGGTGCGCCGGATGCGACAACAGGGTTATCGATGTGCGGCATCATCCTGGCAGTTAACGCCATGGCGTAATCTGTGGTCTGCCTGGCGGATGCGTTAGTTTGCAGCGTACCTGATACATCCGGGGTAATTCAAATTGATGCGTCGATCTCAGTGCCAGCGTTATCCGGCCAGGGCTCTCCGAGGTACGCCATAAACCCATCCGTGGGGGCTCGGCTGCGGCCGTCCGGGCCACAGACGCCCTCGGAGAGCCATGGCCCCGGATAACGCCTTGCAGTGAAGCGGCACAACCACCTTCATGGCTGCTTTCAGGATGACACGGTGTCATTCCGCGCGAAGTCGCGGAATCCATAACCCGGAGTCAGACTTGAGATAGCAGGACATCCTGCAACGACGACAGGCACTCTACCTGAAAGCACGGTAGAAGAACCCGCCGTGCTGATCTTGCAGTATCAGAGACTGGCACTACACCGAGGCCGTCTGGCTTAATCCACAAAGGATGTCCGCGCACAGCTCTGAGAGAGCCGCTCAAATTTGAGAGAGTTGCGGTCATCTTCCTTGACAAACACCGCCCGACACGTCCGGGATCTTTAACAAAAGCCCAATCCCGGTAATGACCCCGTATTCAGATCAACAGAGGGCCGGATGGCAGCATTCAGCTGGCGTGCATTAGATTCAGCAGGAAGATTGCGTAAAGGTGTGATGGAGGGTGACTCTGCCCGCCAGGTGCGTAATAAGCTGCGGGCGCAGGCGTATGTGCCGACTGAAGTTACGCCGGTCGTGGTGGCGACAGCAAAAAAAACCAGAACAGCGTTTAACCGACCCGTCAAGCCGCGTGATTTAGCATTGTTTTCGACCCAGCTGGCGGTATTGCTGAATTCGGGTCTGCCGCTGGAGCAGGCGCTGGATAATGTTGTGGCGCAAACGAAAAAGAAACCGGTCGCGAATCTGCTGAAGTCGGTGCGTGCCAGGGTATCAGAGGGACATACGCTGGCGAATGCGATGGCCGCGTTTCCCGGTAGTTTTCCGGATTATTATGTGCCGACGATTGCCGCCGGGGAACATTCCGGACACCTGGTGGAAGTGATGGAACGGCTGGCTGAGTATGCCGAGACCAGTTTCCAGTCGCGGCAGAAGCTGCAGATGGCCCTGCTGTATCCGATGATTGTCACCTTGGTTGCATTTCTGGTCATTGCGGTGCTGTTGGTATATGTGGTGCCGCAAGTGGTGCAGGTATTTGAATCCATGCAGCAGACCCTGCCGGCACTGACCACCGGGCTGATTGCGTTCAGTGAGTTTCTGCAACAGTATGGATTGATGCTGGTGCTGATCGGTGCAGTCAGCTTGTTGGGGTATCGCTATGTCCTGCGTGTGCCGAAGATACGCCGCATGGCGCATACATTATTGTTACGTTTGCCGGTGTTGGGTGGTTTCGTCCGGCGTGTGACGGCAGCCCGGTTTGCCCGAACCTGTGGTATGTTACTGAACAGCCAGGTGCCGGCGACGGAGTCGCTGGCGATATCGGCGCATGTGGTCAGTCTGTTACCGATCAGGAGTGCCCTGCATGCAGCTGAAGACAGGGTAAAGGAAGGCATGAGTCTGCAGCGGGCATTGCAGATGACCGGTTTTTTTGAACCTCTGATGCTGAATCTGATTGCGAGTGGTGAAGCCAGTGGCAATCTGGGCGGAATGATGGTGCATGCGGCGCAGGTGCAGGAAAAAGACAACCATGTCGTGGTCGAAACAGCGCTCGGGGTGTTCGAGCCTTTAATGGTGTTGGTGATGGGATCAATCGTGTTGACGATTGTGTTGGCGATTCTGCTACCTATTTTTAATATGAACCAGCTGATCCAATGACTTCAGAGGTCGTTTGCTGATGATGAATAAACTGTCACGGCAGGGTCGTCTGCGCCGGATGCGTGGCTTCACCCTGATTGAACTGATGGTGGTCGTGGTGATTCTGGGTGTGCTGGCTGCGCTGATTGTGCCGCAGGTGATGGATCGACCGGATCAGGCGCGTGCAATCAAGGCGAAGCAGGATATCCGGGCGATTCAGGCTGCTCTGGATCTGTATAAGCTGGACAATTTTACCTATCCGACCACAGATCAGGCCTTATCCTCTCTGGTGCCGAAATATATTAAGCCAGTTCCGAAGGACCCCTGGGGTAACAAGTATCGTTATCTGAGTCCGGGTACGCACGGCACGATTGATATCTATACCTACGGCGCAGACAACCTGAAGGGTGGTACCGGGCCGGATCAGGATATCGGCAACTGGGATCTGGAGTAATGTCAGCAGTAGTATTTCAGCGGATTGCATTACTGGCAAAATCAGATCCTGAGTCTGATCAGCAACTGGCTGCGACGGTACAGACGTTGTATCGTTTTTTATTACAGCATGATCTGCAGGTTGCGTGTGAGCCGGTTGCTGCAGCCTTGTTGCCGGATGTGGCAGCAGCACCGATGGACGTTCTCGTCGCGCAGAGCGATCTGGCGATTGTTGTGGGTGGCGATGGCACCTTGCTGCGTAGTGCACATCAGTTTGTGCATGCCGGTGTACCGTTGCTTGGTGTGAATTTGGGACGTCTCGGTTTTCTGGTGGATATTTCGCCGGATGAGATGCTGACCGTGCTGGCTGCGATATTGCGCGGTGCGTATCAACAGGAAGAGCGTTTTCTGCTGTCCTGTACGGTCGGGGATCGACCGCCGCAACTGGCCTTGAATGACGTGGTATTACACAAGTGGCATATTGCCCGGATGTTAGAATTCAAGCTGTGGCTGGATGACACATTGCTGGATACACAACGTTCGGATGGCCTGATTGTTGCCACGCCGACCGGTTCAACCGCTTATGCCTTATCCGGCGGCGGGCCGTTACTGGCTCCGGGTCTGGATGCGATGGCGCTGGTACCGATCTGTCCGCACACGCTGGGCAATCGTCCACTGGTCGTGAACGGTGATAGTACGATTGCGATGGCAATCTGTGGCAGGACTGATCCGGCCCATGTGCGAGTGACCTGTGATGGACGGGTCAGTCTGTGTCTGGCGGCGGATGAACGGATTCAGGTCACCCGATATGCGGTACCGGTACGTCTGTTACATCCGGCAGATTATGATCATTACACGATTCTGCGTACCAAGCTGGGCTGGGGCGAACAACCGGTGCGATAGCGGATGTTGTTACAGCTGACGATTCATAATCTGGTGATTGTTGAGCACCTGAACCTGGACTTTCAGGCTGGTTTCAGTGTCCTGACCGGTGAGACCGGCGCAGGCAAGTCGATTCTGCTGGATGCATTGGGACTGACCTTAGGTGCGAAGGCGAGTCCGGAGCTGATTCGGGCCGGATATGACAAGGCTGAGGTGCATAGTGTGTTCAGCCTGGACGATTGTCCGGCAGCACAGGCCTGGCTGATGGCACACGAACTTGCAGAAGAAGAACCTTGTGTGTTGCGGCGTATGCTGATGCGCAGCGGTCGTTCGCGTGCTGCAATCAATGGTCGGCCTGTGACCCGATCGATGTTGCAGGCGTTGGGTGAACAACTGTTACAGATCCATGGACAGCATGCGCATCAGGCGCTGTTGCGTCAGGCAGCACAGCGTCAGTTATTAGATCGGTATGCCCGGCTGACTGAACCGGTCGGCCGGTTGCGCAGACAGTATCAGGCCTGGCAGCAGGCCCGGCAGGCACTGGAGACACTGCAGCAGGCGGCAGATGAACGTGGCAAACGGCTGGATTATGTGCGTTATCAGCTGGATGAGCTGGAGCCGGTACTGGATATGGCGGCGCGGGTGGACGAACTGGTGGCAGAACATCACCGGCTGGCACATGCGGTGCAGCTGCAGACAGTCAGTACTGCAGCCTGGCAGCAGATCCAGGGTGATGACCAGGGTCTGACCACGCGGCTGGGCCAGGTGATACAGTCATTACGTGCAGCAGCTGCGCTGGACGAGGCACTGCAGCCGGTGCTGGCCTTATTGTCTGCTGCTGAGATTCAGCTGGATGAAGCGGCACAGGGACTGCGTCGTTATGCGGACCAGCTGACTCAGGATCCGGCAGCCTTGTCGCAGTGTGAGCAACAATTGTCAGCATTGCATGATCTGGCACGCAAACACCGGACGGAACCGGACCAGTTGCCGGCGCTGGCGGAGACCTTGCGTGCGGAATTGCAGGCACTGGCGCAGGTTGATCAGCAGCTGGAAGTGCTGGTTGCGGAGGTGGCGCAATGTGAGCAGGGTTATCGGCAACAGGCGCAACAGATCAGTACAGCACGGCGTACTGCGGCAGGACAACTGGCCCGGATTGTCACCGATAGCCTGCAGATGCTGGGAATGCAGCAGAGTGATCTGCAGGTCGATTGTGTACCGGATGAGCCCGGGCCGACCGGGACAGATTGCGTCCGGTTTCGGGTAACGACTAACCCGGGTCAGCCGGCAGCGGCCTTATCTGATGTTGCATCCGGAGGCGAGTTATCGCGCATCGCGTTAGCGATTCAGGTGGCAACCGGTGATTGTGCCCGGGTGCCGACGCTGATATTTGACGAAGTGGATGTCGGGATCGGTGGTGCTGTCGCGGACATTGTCGGCCAGTTACTGCGCCGGCTCGGCCAGCAATATCAGGTGATCTGTGTGACCCATCTGGCGCAGGTTGCTGCGCAGGCGCATCAACACTACCAGGTCCGGAAACAACAGATCGAGGGGGCTAGCCAGACCCGGATCCGGACACTTGCGACGACGGAGCGTGTGCAGGAGATTGCCCGGATGCTGGGCGGTGTGGCGATTACGGAGCAGACACGTCGTCATGCGGCGGAGATGATCGCCTTGGCGCAACATCCCGTAGCAGTCTGAATCAGGTAATGCGCTGCGGATGGCATGTGTGGCACCCGGACTGGTAAATCGCTGAATTACGACTGTTTTCACTGAACTCAACCTTGATAACACGCACCCTGCCATCGGTTTCGTGCAGCATGAAGGTATTGAATTTTTCGTAAATCATTTGTGCAAACTGTTCTGCGCTGACTGCCTGCACAATCCTGAGCTGAATCAGATCCTGTGCTGCCATATCCTGAAACAAGGCTAGGTGCGGATCATCTGCAGCTGCAATGAAGGTATGATCAAACATATAAGAAGCCCATTGTTTCGGGGTCATACCGTCAATTTGAGTCTGTACCCGGGTAAATCCCCCGAAGTCCCAGACCCAGTTTCTTGCATCTAGGTCACCAGCAAACCATATTTTAAAGGATACGCCATAGCCGTGAAGATAACGACAATGTGTATCTTCCGCGCGCCATTGGCGAAATACCGTGCTGAAGCCTTCGAATAGCTTAGTTGATTGAAATTCACACATAGTAAATTTACCATTCTGGTGTATTGAGGTAAAAAGTCAACTTGTCAGTGTTACCTGGGTCTGTTTGACCCGGTGGTGTTATCCGGTATACTTCGCTGCAATCATCCGGGCCTGAATGGGCCAGCCGAGGCCACTGAGGACGAAGACGGCGTCTCCTGGAGGATTACGGGCGCTGATATGCAGGACAC
The DNA here is from genome assembly GCA_020630515.1 of Gammaproteobacteria bacterium. Taxonomy (GTDB): domain Bacteria; phylum Pseudomonadota; class Gammaproteobacteria; order Chromatiales; family Chromatiaceae; genus JAHDBG01. The sequence goes on along the minus strand of JAHDBG010000020.1, from coordinate 10,785 downwards.
CTCTGCAAACGTCGCGAGCGAAGCAAAGACGAGGCGAAAAAGCGCAGTGTAAGGGTAGTACATGATTGCTTTTTAACGAGTTTCTTTGCGGGCGCAGAAGTGCCCTGAAGTTGACATTATTGGGGTTTTGACCAGTCCTGCTGCCAGGCAGTGTCTGGTATGGATAACGGAGTCATTATGCTGAATTGGGATGATCCACTCGCTAAGACATCACTCGGAGCCACACCGGATGCAGTGATTGCAAACACCTCAGTGGATGATGTGGATCGTCTGCAGCCATCGGTGGCGGGTGGTGTGCAGGGCCTGGAAGGTCTGGCGATGGGAGCCGGGCGCATCCGGGTGGATGACAAAAAGATTATCAATTGTCGTGCTGATGTAAATCAGTTAGTCCCGTTTAAATATGAATGGGCCTGGCAGAAATATCTGGATGGTTGCGCGAATCACTGGATGCCGCAGGAAGTCAATATGACAGCGGATATCGCACTGTGGAAGGATCCGCAGGGGCTGACGGATGACGAGCGCCTAGTTATCAAACGTAATCTCGGCTTTTTTTCAACTGCAGACTCGCTGGTAGCGAATAATCTGGTGCTGGCAGTCTATCGCCATATCACTAACCCGGAATGTCGTCAGTATCTGTTGCGCCAGGCATTTGAAGAAGCGTTGCATACCCATGCGTATCAGTATGTGATCCAGTCGCTCGGACTGGATGAAGGGGAAGTGTTTAATATGTACCGCGAGGTGCCGGTCGTGGCACGCAAGGCGGAATGGGCCCTGCCGTTTACGCAGCATCTGGCCGATCCGGATTTCCGGACCGGTACGCCGGAAAATGATCAGAAGCTGTTGCGTGAACTGGTGGCGTTCTATGTCATCTTTGAGGGCATCTTTTTTTATGTCGGTTTTGTGCAGATCCTGAGCATGGGACGACGCAACAAGATGACGGGTACTGCCGAACAGTTTCAGTATATTCTGCGCGATGAATCCATGCATATGAATTTCGGCATGGATGTTATCAATCAGATCAGACTCGAAAACCCGCACCTGTGGACAGCAGAATTGCAGCGTGACCTCATCGGCATGATCAGGGAGGCGGTTGAACTGGAAACAGCCTATGCGCAGGATACAATGCCACGTGGTGTGCTGGGCCTGAATGCCGGGATGTTTGCCGATTATCTGCAGTTTATTGCGAATCGGCGCTGCGGACAGATCGGACTACCGGAACAATATCCAGGGGCCGCAAATCCGTTCCCATGGATGTCTGAAGTGCTGGATCTGAAAAAAGAAAAAAACTTTTTTGAAACGCGTGTCACTGAATATCAGACAGGCGGTGCACTGAACTGGGAATGATGCTGTACGTGATCGTTTTATGTAGTGTGGTGTACAGCACGCTGCTGGCAGATAATCAGGTGATGGTAGCACCTGAACTGATGCAACAGGCCACACCTGAGCCAGGGCGTCAGTCCTGGCGTCAGATTCAATAGATATGCCGACTCTGCGCATTGCAACCCGTCAATCACCCCTGGCCCGCTGGCAGGCGGAACAGGTAGCAGCACAGCTGGCCCGGACAAACTCAACACTGACCCCGATTATATGTGGCTTCAGTACCCGGGGCGATAAAATTCAGGATACACCGTTGGCAAAGGTGGGTGGCAAAGGGTTGTTCGTAAAGGAGTTGGAAGTCAGTCTGTTGCAGCGAACAGCCGATATTGCAGTGCATTCAATCAAGGATATGCCAGTGCAGTTGCCTGCAGGGTTGCACCTGGCGGCGATTCTGCCACGCGAAAACCCGCTGGATGCACTGGTCAGTACACAGTATGCGGCGTTGGCAGCCTTACCGAAGGATGCTTGTGTTGGCACCGCCAGTCTGCGTCGTGCCTGTCAGATCCGACACCGGTATCCGCACCTGCGGATTGAATCGCTGCGCGGTAATGTGAATACCCGGCTCGCCAGACTGGATGCCGGGGATTATGCAGCGATTGTACTGGCAGCGGCCGGACTGCATCGTCTGGAGCTGGCGCAGCGGATTCGTCAGTATATTCCGGCGGCGGACAGTCTGCCGGCGATTGGTCAGGGCGCTATCGGGGTCGAGTGCCGGATCGACGATCAGCTGACCCGACAATTACTGGCGGCATTGCATGATGCGGATACCGCTTGCTGTGTCACGGCAGAACGGGCGATGAATCGCCGTCTGGAGGGCGGTTGTCAGGTGCCGATTGGCGGGCATGCGGTCTGGCACAATGGTCAGATCTGGTTGCGAGGACTGGTGGGTGCAGTGGACGGCAGCCGGATTCTGCGCGCCGAAGGCTATGCACCTGGCAGCCAGGCTGAAGCACTGGGTCGCCAGGTGGCTGATGCGTTACTGGCTCAGGGTGCTGCTGAATTGCTCCAGGCTGCCTGCTGAGCGAAAATCTGCCGGAATCTGCTTTATTTCAGGCTGACTCTGGGTTTATCAATTCCTTTTTTCTTTTCATACGTGCGTAATCCACCCAGGCCCAGCATACCCATCAATACCGTCATTAAGGAAGTCATATCAAACGTTGGTAATGTCGGTGGTGTAGCAACGATATAGGCCAGAGTAAATCCGGCCATCGGTTCCAGGACAAAATGCCAGGCAAAGGCGAGGCTACAGATCCAGCCGACGGCGGGTCGCCAGCCGGCAACAAATAATGAGTTACTGGCGGCTTCAGTCTTATTCACTTCTAATTGCGCCAGTACTTCAGCATGCGCCTGTTTTTGTGCCAGGGTCGCAATGTCGTGTGCCAGTCTTTTTTTCTGGTCCTTATCTTCAACAAACTTGTCCAGCAATGAGGTGATCGGACCTAATATTGCATCAAGCATGATTTTCTCCTTGGTTGTGTCAGGCAGCTGTTCTGAGGTGCTGCTTTTTCAGATGAATTCGTAACAAAGACAGAGCTGCCGGAGTGACACCCGGAATCCGCCCGGCCTGTCCGAGTGTGGCGGGTTGTTGTTGCGATAATTTTTCCCGCACTTCAGCCGACAGACCGCTGATCTGATGATACGCAAGATCAGGCGGCAGCGTGGTGCCTTCGGCTTGTTGTGCGCGTCGGATATCTTCCTGCTGGCGGGCGATATATCCCGCATATTTTGCCTGAATTTCAACCTGCTCGGTCACCTGGGTATGCAGGTCATCGGCAATGCCGGCAGGGCCGACCGTCGGAATCTGCATCACCCTGGCATAATCAGATTGTGGACGCGCCACCAGATCCAGCGCACGGGTTTCACGTCGCAACAGGTCGCCGAGCAATGCCTTTGCCTGTTCCGGTGCCAGGTGGTGCGGTTGTACCCAGGTATCGCGTAATCGTTGCTGCTCCTGCACAATCGCTTCCTGTTTACGATTGAACCAGGCCCATTGTGCTTCACTGATCAGGCCCAGGGTATGGCCTTGTTCGGTCAGGCGCAGGTCGGCGTTGTCTTCGCGCAACAATAGGCGATATTCAGCGCGCGAGGTGAACATGCGATACGGTTCCTGAGTGCCGCGCGTGATCAGATCGTCCACCAGCACACCGAGGTAGGCCTGGTCGCGTCGGGGATACCAGGGAGCCTGTTCGCGTACTGTCAGGGTCGCATTGATCCCGGCCAGCATGCCTTGTGCAGCGGCTTCTTCGTAGCCTGTGGTGCCGTTGATCTGACCGGCAAAAAACAACCCCCGTATAGTGCGGGTCTGTAGCGTCGGATGCAGATCGCGAGGGTCAAAAAAATCATATTCAATCGCATAACCAGGGCGGGTGATCCTGGCCCCTTCCAGACCAGGCACCGAACGTACCAGTGCCCACTGGACATCAAATGGCAGCGAGGTGGACATACCATTCGGATACACCTCGTGACTGCTGAGCCCTTCCGGTTCCAGAAAGATCTGATGCGATGTCTTATCCGCGAAGCGGATGATCTTGTCTTCAATTGAAGGGCAATAACGCGGGCCGACCCCGTCAATCGCGCCGGTATACAGGGGTGAGCGGGACAGACCTTGCCGGATAATCTCGTGGGTCTGCGAATTTGTGTGCGTGATATGGCAGGGGATCTGGCGTGGGTGTTGTGTCGCTGCACCCTGGCAGGAAAAGACCGGCGTTGGCTGATCGCCTGGTTGCGCAGTTAATGTGGCATAATCAATGCTGCGCCCGTCAAGGCGGGGTGGCGTGCCGGTCTTGAGTCGTGCTACCCGGAATGGCAGCTCACGTAAGCGGGCAGCCAGCCGGTTGGCCGGTGGATCGCCAGCCCGTCCACCGGTTTGTTGTTCTAGGCCGATATGGATGCGTCCACCCAGGAAGGTGCCGACAGTGAGTACCACTGTCGGTGCCCGGAACTTCAGGCCCATGCGGGTAACCACGCCCGCGATGCGATCCTGTTCTATGATCAGGTCATCAACACCTTGCTGAAAGATATCCAGATTCGGTTGTTGTTCCAGTGCAGTACGCACCGCACCTTTGTACAGCACCCGGTCAGCCTGGGCGCGGGTGGCTCGTACCGCCGGACCCTTGCGGGCGTTCAGGATCCGGAACTGAATGCCGGCCTGGTCTGCTGCTGTCGCCATCAGGCCACCGAGCGCATCAATTTCCTTCACCAGATGGCCCTTGCCAATGCCGCCAATCGCCGGATTGCAGCTCATCTGGCCGAGCGTGTCCATGCTGTGGGTCAGTAACAGGGTTGCAGCGCCCATGCGCGCTGCGGCCAGGGCGGCTTCGGTGCCGGCGTGACCGCCACCAACCACAATCACCTGGTAGCTATCAGGGTGAAACATCGCGATAATATTAAAGGGTGCCTTACTGCACCCGCCAGGTTTTTGTTAACGACCAGAAAAGCTGCTGTTATGCATCGATATCCAGTCAGGGTAGAGGCTGAGACCTTTTATCTCGAAGAACAATCCACACCGGAAGACAATCGGTATGCGTTTGCCTACACCATCACGATCAGTAATCTGAGTGAGGTGCCCGTCACCTTACGGCGCCGGCGCTGGCTGATCACGGATTCAGACTGCCAGGTGCGGGAAGTCGCCGGTGATGGTGTGGTGGGCAAACAACCGTGTCTGCCATCCGGCACACAGTTTCGTTATACCAGCGGCGCTGTGTTAGAAACGCCGGTGAATACCATGGAAGGGGAATACGAGATGGAAGCGGATACAGGTGAAGTCTTTCTGGTGCCGATTGACCGCTTTACGCTATCCATTCCGCGTACGTTGCATTAAGTCCGATGGCAACCTACGTTGTTGGCGATATTCAGGGGTGCTATGCTACGCTGGATTATGCCCTGACTCAAATGCGTTTTGATCCGGCGCAGGATACGTTATGGTGCGCGGGCGATCTGGTGAATCGCGGTCCGGATTCATTACAGGTATTACGCCTGTTGCACCAGCTGGGTAGCTCAGTGGTTGCCGTACTGGGGAATCATGACCTGCATTTGCTGGCGCTGGCAGCCGGTAATCTGAAATATGCGGACAAGAGCAACCTGAATCCGGTGCTGGAGGCCCCGGATAGTGGAGAGCTGATCCACTGGTTGCAGCAACGACCCTTATTGCACTGGGATGCCCGGCTGCAATTTGCCATGCTGCATGCCGGCTTGCCGCCGCAATGGAATCTGACTCAGGCACTCGCCCGTGCTGCCGAAGTGGAACAGATCCTGCGTGGTGCCGGTGCGGCTGATTATCTGGCGGAATTATATGGGCATAAACCCGATACCTGGTCGGATACCCTGACCGGTATGCCCCGGTTGCGCTATATTACCAACTGTTTCACCCGGCTGCGGTATTGTCGGGCGGACGGTGTTTTGATGCTTTCTGAAAAAGGAAGACCGGGTACCCAGTCGGACAGGTCAGCACAACCCTGGTTCAGCCATCCGCACCGCGCCAGCAGATCTACGCGCATCGTCAGCGGACACTGGTCCACCCTGGGCTATTGCGCAGTGGACAATGTCTGGATGCTGGATACCGG
>JAHDBG010000020.1:0-4746 GCA_020630515.1 Gammaproteobacteria bacterium | reverse complement strand
TAACCCAGAAAGGCTGAGATGTCGCGTGCGACCTGATCAAACCCGGCCTCACTCAGGGTGCCCGGTTGTGTGGTGACCAGGTGATCCACGACTTTTTCCAGCTTATAGTCGGTGCCATGTTGTTGTACATAAGCGACCGCAGCGGCTTCATCGGTAAACTCGCGCGCCAGGGTCCCCTGATGTCTGACCTGGTAACGGTATACCGGGGTTTTAATGCCCTCCAGCGACCATAATACATTCGGCATGCCAACGTTCGGGTATAAGGTGTTGTTGGTGCCCAGTGGACGGGCCGGATCGGAATAAAAACCCTTCAGGTAGGTATAGATCCAGTCGGCACCACCGCGTATCCGCGCGGTCAGCGTCAGGTCCGGTACCGGGCCGCTGAACCAGGTGGTCGCATCCTGTTGCGGCAGTGCGGTCTTCATCAGATCGCTCACCTTGCCGCCGTCAAAGATCAGATTGTCTTTGATCTGTTGCGCGGTCAGACCGGTATTCTCCAATAGCTGGTACCGGACATATTCAGCCGCATGGCAACCCATACAATAGTTTACGAAATATCGGGCACCACGCTGTATCGCCGCCTGGTTATTCAGGTTGACCTGTGCATCCAGCAGGGGCACGGCACTGCCGCCGCCCGGGTAGGCGGTGGCTGGCAGCAGGTAACACAGGGCGGCAGTTGCGCAGGCGAACAGGTGGTTCATCAGTCGTTTCTGGCTCATGCGGTCACCCTCTCCGGAACCGGTTGTGCCTGGCTCAGTCTGGAATACCAGGGCATCAGGATAAAGAACAGAAAATACAGGCCGGTAAAGATTTGTGCCCAGAGTGAAGCCTCCAGTCCCAGAAGCATCCGGGTTGAAGGAATCATCCCCAGATAGCCCAGAATCACGAAGCTGATCGCAAACACAACGATCGCGAATTTGAAGATGCCACCTTTGTAGCGGATCGATTTCACCGGACTGCGATCCAGCCAGGGCAGGGCAAACAGGATCAGGATAGACGCAAACATCACCAGAACACCCGGGAACTGGGAGCCGAACATCGGTGGTATGGCACGTAACATCGCGTAAAACGGCGTGAAATACCAGACAGGTGCAATATGTTCCGGCGTCTTGAGTGGATTCGCCGGTTCAAAATTCGGTGCTTCCAGGAACAACCCGCCGACATCCGGCCAGAAAAAGACCACTGCTGTGAAGAAGATCAGAAAGACGCCGACACCGACCGTATCCTTCACCGTGTAATAAGGATGAAAACGGATGCCATCTCTCGGAATGCCTTGTGCATCTTTGTTCTGTTTGATCTCTATGCCGTCCGGGTTATTCGAGCCGACCTTATGCAGGGCAACAATATGAATGAAGACGAGCGCAGCTAACACAAATGGCAGTAAGAAATGCAGCGCAAAAAAGCGGTTCAGGGTCGCGTCTGAGATCACGTAATCGCCCCGGATCCAGATCGACAGGTCTTCACCGATAAAGGGTACGGCAGCAAACAGGTTGACGATCACCTGGGCACCCCAGTAAGACATCTGACCCCAGGGCAGCAGATAGCCGAAGAAGGCGGTCGCCATCATAATCAGATAGATCACCAGCCCGATGATCCAGACCAGCTCGCGCGGTTCGCGATACGAGCCGTAGATCAGCCCGCGAAACATGTGCAGATAGACCACAATGAAAAAGGCGGATGCCCCGGTCGAATGCAGATAGCGGATCAGCCAGCCGTAATCCATATCGCGCATGATATATTCGACCGACGCAAATGCATCAGCGGCGGACGGCTTATAGGCCATCGCCAGCCAGACACCGGTGACAATCTGATTGACGAGTACCAGTAGTGCGAGTGAGCCGAAGAAATACCAGAAGTTAAAGTTTTTCGGCGCATAATATTCAGCCAGATGTTCGTTCCAGACCTTAGTGGCCGGAAAACGCCGGTCGATCCAGTTCAGCACACTCATACGTCGCCTCCATCTGCGCCGATCAGGATGACATCGTCTGAAAGATAGCGATGTGGTGGAATTTCCAGATTGGTGGGTGCGGGCACCCCGGCATACACGCGGCCAGCCATATCGAATTTAGAACCATGACAGGGGCAATAAAAGCCACCCTGCCAGTCTGCACCGAGATCTGCCGGGGCGACTTCCGGCCGGAACGTAGGTGAACAGCCTAAATGGGTGCAGATGCCGATGGCGACAAAATAGTCCGGTTTGATGGAGCGATGCGGATTCGCGCAATAATCCGGTTGTCTGGAGGCAATGGAGTTCGGGTCGGCCAGCTGGCCATCCAGTGTCTTCAGTTCGGCGATCTGTTCCGGCGTGCGGCGCACAATCCAGCAGACCTTGCCACGCCATTTCACCCGTAGCAGGCCGCCTGCAGCGAGGCCACTGATATCGGCTTCTTCCGGTGCACCGGCGGCGCGTGCGCGTTGTGAGGGTTGCCAGTTGGCAATGAATGGCACCGCAGCAAAACCAGCACCAACCGCCCCGACGACTGCTGTGGTGGTGGTGAGAAAGCGCCGTTTCTGCAGGTTTACGCCTTCTTCAGGCATGCCGTAACTCCTTCTTTAGAAAAGATTTTATCAATTATCATGAGACAAAATCAAACAGCTGCGTATTCTCTGATAAAGTAGTGGTTCGGGTCAAGCTATTGATCTGCACCGGGTATGACTCAGATTTGGTGTGGTGTAGCATGCCGGTTCTGAAACTCTGAACTCTGGTTAATTGAGTATGGAACGTTTTTTTAACAACGCCGGGCCATCGGTTGCCGTTGATCACTATGTGATTGATCCGCTACGTCGTCTGGATCTGGCACAGATAGAAGACCTGATTGCACAAAAACGCTACTTTGTGCTGCATGCACCGCGTCAGACCGGTAAGACCACCTGTCTGCTCGCGCTGATGGAATACCTGAACCGGCAAGGACGTTATCGTGTCCTGTATGCAAACATCGAAGCAGCCCAGGCCGCACGCGAAGATGTCGCGACGGCGCTGCGCACCGTGTGCTTCACCATAGCGAATCGGGCCTGCACCTATCTGCAGGAAGAACGGTTATTGCCACAGGCCCGGCTGCTGGTGCAGGATAACCCGAATAGTGCCCTGACCGAACTGCTTACTTACTGGGCTGGTATCAGTGATCAGCCGGCGGTGCTGTTTCTGGATGAAGTGGATGCGCTGGTCGGTGATACCCTGATCTCATTATTGCGCCAGATCCGGGCCGGTTATGCACAACGACCGCATGCCTTTCCGATCTCCATCGTATTGTGCGGCGTGCGCGATGTGCGTGATTACCGGATGCAGACCGCCGGACGGGAAGTGATCACTGGCGGATCTGCCTTCAATATCAAGGCGATGTCACTGCGCCTGGGCAACCTGAGCGAAACAGAGGTGCGTGCCTTATGGCAACAACATACTCAGGCGACTGGCCAGACATTTGCCGACGCGATTTATCCGGAACTGTGGCAGGACACGCGAGGCCAGCCTTGGCTGGTGAATGCGCTCGGTTATGAGCTGACCCAGCGCACGCCACATCTGAAGGATCGTCGGGTACCGGTGACCCTGGCAGACTATCGTGCGGTGCGCGAAGGCCTGATTCAGGCGCGCACCACCCACCTGGATCAGCTCACTGATAAGCTGCGCGAAGCACGGGTGCACCGGGTGATCGCGACCTTGCTGGCCGGCACCGACACACATGCCGATATCGCGACCGACGATGCGCAATATGTTGCTGATCTGGGCCTGATCACACTGAGCCCGAGCCTGCAGATCGCCAACCGGATCTACCAGGAAGCGATCCCGCGCGAACTGATCTGGACCAGCCAGATCACGATCACCCACCAGACCGGGTGGTATGTGACCCCGCAGCACCGGCTGGATATGCCGAAGTTGTTGCTGGCATTCCAGCAGTTCTTTCGCGAACAGTCAGATGCTTGGATCGAATGTTTTGATTACAAAGAGGCCGGGCCGCAACTCCTGCTGCAGGCATTTCTGCAGCGGGTGGTGAACGGGGGTGGGCGAATCACCCGCGAATACGGGCTGGGCCGACGGCGTACCGACCTGTATCTGGAATGGCCGGCAGATCACACGGCGGGTGGGCAGGGCGAGACACAACGGATCGTGCTGGAGCTGAAGCTGCGGCATGCATCACTGAAGACCGATATCGCACGTGGGCTGCAGCAGACCGCAGCTTATGCCGATCAGTGTGGCGCGACTGAAGCGCACCTGCTGATGTTTGATCGTCGTCCGGATATTGCATGGGCAGACCGGATCTGGCACCAGACCCAGTCTGCCGGGAACCACCGGATCACGGTCTGGGGACTCTGAACCGCATCGCAGCGGATAACGTTTTGCAGTGAGATGGCACAACCACCTCTGTGTCGACTTTCAGGATGGCGCCGCGTCATTCCGCGCGAAGCCGCAGAATCCATAACCCGGGGTCAGACGGGATAGATGGGTGGCAGGTGATCTCGGTCCCTCTGACCTGTCCGGACAGCAAAGAGGTAGAGATACATGCGCGGAATCCGTCGGGAATTGAGGGCGGCCCCCGGAGATCGTTGCAGGCACCGCCTGCTATGTGGCCAGAACAATCTGACAATATCGCGGGTGATCAGCCGTGTGCCCGCTGCGCGCTGACTGCAGGCTCTGGTGGTGTAGTAAAATTATAGTTATGTATCATGATTAATAATTGGCGCAACAGATCACAGAAGTGCTGGATCTGACGCAGCACCCGTTCCGGGTGTATCCGGTGCAATTTGCACCTG
>JAHDBG010000090.1:1476-3990 GCA_020630515.1 Gammaproteobacteria bacterium | reverse complement strand
GGTTTAGTTGAAAACTGCGGTTCAAAAATCACTTCACGTTGGATCAGATCAGGTTCTATACCTGGCCCGGTATCACGATAATCTATGTGCAGCAGTGCATCACCTTCTGTCACAACGTCGATCATGATTTTCTTTTGCGAGGTATCTTTTTCACTGATCCAGTACACACTATTGTCAACCAGATTAGTGAAGATCGCATAGATGTCCTGCTGCCAGGATAGCCATTGAAAATCATCCGGACCTGTGACTTCTGCCACTATATGATGCGTTTTCATTTCTTTGTCAAAAACAGAGAGTGCATCCTGGATAGTCTGCTTCAGCTTCAGTGGCTTACGCGCAGGTCGTTTACCAGCCGCCAGCGGATCAATCTTACTGAACAAGTTCACAAACATATCAGCATTCCGGCCAATCCCTTCAATCATTGGCATCATCTTTTCCAGTATTGCAGAATCACCGGATTTTACAAAGGATTCATGCCAGTAACGCAGATTGGGTATCTGATTCCGGAAGTAGTTCAGTGGTCGTCTGCCTTCGTGCAGAACAACATTGATAATCTTACCGAGTGTTGCCTGGCCCTGATAAACAGCGACAGTCTGACGCAATGTATCAGCGACCTTATTCCTGGCCTGAGCATCCCGGTCAATGACCTGGATAATAGTATCCGTAGCCTGCTTATCCAGGCCGACTCGGGTCAGTTCTGACCGGATATCTTTCTTCAGGCTGTCATATGAGAACAACTGGTCCAGTTGTGTTTCAATCTTACGTTTTGATCTGCTCAGACCAGCCTGTTGTCTGTAATCAAATCGTCGTGATTCAAGCTTTGCAATGACCTCGCTGGTGATTGTTTTCAGTTGACTGAAGGCTACGTTTTCGCGCAGCCCGTCTCGTGCACTCTTTTCCACCAGCCCGGACAATTCATCCGACTGAATCTGTACATAACCAATCGCCTGGTTACTGCCAATTCGCATTGAAGGATTCTGGACACGCCGTTCATTGAGCCGGAGCCAGTCAAACTCCGGATCTCCCAGTGGCCGGATACGGAAGCCATTCCGGTAAACGCCGATACCATTAGAAGAATTCAGAAGCTGTTTTGCCTGAAGTTTACCGACATAATGATCGGATTCATCCTTCAGCCCGCGACTGATCAGGGCGTCAATCGCCTCTTTTTCACGATCATATACCCGGATGTCGAATACCAGCTCCCCACAACCGGTTGGCTTACCATAGTCAAATGGTATTTCTTCTGGTGTGGTGTTACGAGCCTTCTGTAAGGCATAGGTCAGGATACCTTTCCCATCGGCATTGATTCTGCCTGCGACCCGGTAATCAAACAGGTCAAAAATCGGATAAGGCTGAATAGTTTCTGTGATATCAGCCACATCAGGAAAGCCACTGACCTCCAGCTTCATACAGAAGCTATTGTTATTCGCCTGATCACTGATCGCAGCGCTGACTGGGGAAGTCAGCTTTTTCAGCTCAAAACGGAGTTTATCAAACTGTTTCTGATCCCACTCTGCCAGCAGGGTGGTGTTACCAGCCATCGTCAGCCGGGTACCTGGCGGTTCAGACACAATGGTGGTTTCAATCAGTATTTCAACATCATCCAGATATTGTGCCTGTTCAAATGTGTCCCATTCGACAAACAACGTCGTTTTTTCACCCTGCGGTGTGACCGTCTCCAGCATCAGATCTATGCCGAGTACTGAAGCGGCATAACGACCCACCCCCTTACGGCCCTGCAGGGTCCTGCCACCGGGACTATGCTTCCGGTCCAGCTTATCCCGCGTGGATGGCACCATCCACTGGTGAATCACGGTATCCCGCGACATACCATGCCCGTGATCTTCAATAACCAGCGTATAGCCATCCTGATCGGGCTGTGCCCGGAACAGGATATGCACATCCGGTGAATCTGCGTCATACGCATTCTTGACCAGCTCCACAACCGCTGCATGACTGTCCTGAATCAGATCCCGACCGATTGTCAGGATATGACGACCAGCCGGTCGCATCCGGTAGGTTCCGCCTGCCTCCATCACCAGACCTCCTGCAGTTTCCCGGCAATCTTCCGGGCCAGCAGCACAGGTACGGCATTACCGATCTGCCGGAATGCCGGGGTGCGTCCCGGTACCCCACTGCTGCTCTCAAAATAATAATCATCCGGAAACGTCTGCAGGCGTGCTGCCTCCCGAGGGGTGATGGACCGATTCTGCGCTATATCCGGATGAATATAGTAATGCCCGTCTTTGGCAATATGCGCAACCACCGTATGGGAAAGCGGCAGATCGGCCGCAACGACTTTGAACCGATCCAGAAACGCTCTTCTCTGACGGTGCGTTTTCAGGTGATCCGGCAGGAGATTGTAATTAAGTCGGGTCTTTTGTCTGTTCCAGAGATCGACTGCGATCCGGTATATCTCCAGATCCTGTTCTGTATTCGGCCTGGCCTGATGCCAGGTCACCGGCAACGACTCATTACGGATTCCGGCTGCATGCTGCCAGGTCCCGTGATACG